>NZ_JSZN01000027.1:0-94322 GCF_000801975.1 Burkholderia sp. A9
AGGCACCAAGGCACCAAGGCGCGATAGAACCAGCTTCCTCCAAGGCACCACCGCTGAGTAGAATGCCCGCATGAGCCCTTGGATCGCCGGACTGCCGATGTACAACGTGACGCCGCGCCACGCCGCACTGTGGCGCGCGTTGCTGCGTGACGCGCTCGATGCGTTCGCGCGCACCGGCGGGCCTGCCGGCGTCGCGCTGCTCGACGAGCCGTTCGGCGATCTGCACGCGCTGTGGCGGCGCGACGACCTGCTGCTGTCACAAACTTGCGGCTATCCGTACCGCATGCTCGGCTTGCGCGATACCGTGCAATTGATCGCGACGCCGGCCTTCGATGCGTCCGGTTGCGACGGTGCGCACTACCGCAGCGTGCTAGTCGTATCGGCACGCGTCCATGCGGGCGGTGCGACGACGCTGGCCGCCTGTCGCGGGCTGCGCGCCGCGTTCAACAGCAGCGATTCGCACAGCGGGATGAACGCGTTCCGGCATGCGGCCGCGCCGCATGCGCATGACGGACGATTCTTCGGTTCGGTCGTGCCGTTCGGCTCGCACCTGAACGTGCTGCGGGCGCTCGCGGCCGGCGACGCCGATTGCGCGGCAATCGACTGCGTGACGTTCGCGTACGTGCGCGATGCGCTACCCGAGCTGTTGAACGACATCCGGACCATCGGCATGACGGCGTCGGCGCCGGGGTTGCCGTTGATTGCGTCGAAGGCGCTCGACAGCAGGCTGGTGGGCGCGTTGCAGGATGCGCTCGAGCACGCGCTGGCAGCCGATGCGCAACGGGCGAACGCACTGCGGCTGAAGGGGTTCGAGCGGCTGCCGCCGGGCGCGTACGACACGATCGCCCGCTTCGCGCGAGACGCGGCCGCACACGGGTATCCCGAACTGGCGTGAGCGCACCGTTGCGCTAGAACGGCAACGTGCCGGGCGGCGCATTGCGCACCACGGCGAGCGTCGCGCCGATATGGTCCTCGAGTGCGAGCGCGGCGCGCGCATCGGCGCGGCGCATCGCGGCCTCGAACAGGCACGTGTGTTCCGCATGCACGTCGCGCTTCGAATCGCTGAGCCCGATGCACACGCGCCGGTAGCGTTCGCTTTGCTGCGACAGCATGCGCAGGATCAGATAAGTCCACGGCGTCGCGGCGGCCGAGATCAGTGCTTCGTGAAAGCGCCGGTTGCACGCTTCCCACGCGGCCCGGTTCTCGATGGACACCGGCCGCTCCCAGGCCGACAACTGGTCGAAGCTCTGGCGCACGCGCTGCGCCCACGCGTCGTCGCCGCGCCGCACGGACTCGCGCAGCGCATCGACCTCGATATGGATGCGCAGCCGCGTGATCGCTTCCAGATCGTCGACCGACATCGGCGTGACGCGGAACCCGCGCTGCCCTTCGGCCACGACCAGCGCGTCGCTGACGAGCCGCGTGAGCGCCTCGCGCAACGTACCCGCGCCGACGCCGTACACGTCCTTCAGGTGCTCGACGCGCAGCTTCGCGCCGGGCGGGTAATGCCCCTCGATGATGTGTTGCCTGAGCTGGTGATACGCGTGCTCGCTGAGCGTGCGGGCATGCGGTTCGGCCGCATCGTCGGCGGCCGGCTCGTGCGCCGGCAGCGGGTCGTCGAACGGATGCGCGGGCAGGATGGTGTTCATGTCACGCGTCCTCCTGATCCTGTTTGCGGTTGAGGCGATAGCTGAGTTGCGCGCGCGTCAGGCCGAGCAGGCGCGCGGCGGCCGACAGGTTGCCGTTCGCGCGGTCGACGGCTTCGTGCAGCAGCGCACGCTCGAGGCCGTCGAGCCCGCCGCCGCCCTGCAGCTGGTCGAGGAGGGTCCCGCAGTCGATCGACATCGCGGCCGCCGGCCGGATCAGTCCGGCCCGGTCGACCGTTGCGCCGCCGGGCGAGCCGACACCGGGGAACAGATCCTTCGCGTCGACCGGACGGTTCGGGCGCGACAGGATCACCGCGCGCTCGATCAGGTTCTCGAGCTCGCGCACGTTGCCGGGCCAGCGGTAGCAGCGCAGCGCGTCGTAGGCGTAGTCGGTGAGCGTCGGCGCCGGCTTGCCGTGCAGCGCCGCGAAGCGTTCGAGCATCGCGTCGGCGAGCGGCGCGATATCGTCCTGCCGGTCGCGCAGCGGCGGAATCAGCACCGGGTAGACGTTGATCCGGTAATAGAGGTCTGCGCGAAACGTGCCGTCGCGCACGGCCTGTTCGAGATCGCGGTTGGTCGCCGCGACGACCCGGACGTCCACCTTCCGGCCGTCGGTCGCGCCGAGCCGCTCGACCTCGCCCTCCTGCAGCACGCGCAGCAGCTTCGCCTGGACGTCGAGCGGTAACTCGCCGATCTCGTCGAGAAACAGCGTGCCGCCGTCTGCGCGCTCGAAGCGCCCGGCGCGCGCGGCCTGCGAGCCCGTGAACGCGCCTTTCTCCGCACCGAACAGTTCGGACTCGATCAACGCATGCGGAATGGCCGCGCAGTTGATCGCGACGAACGGCTTCGCCGCGCGCGGGCTGAGGCTATGCAGCGCACGTGCGAAGCGTTCCTTGCCGACCCCCGTTTCTCCGGTGAGCAGGACCGCGACCTTGGTCGGTGCGGCCGTCTCCAGCAACGCATAGGCCGTGCGAAACGCATCGGAGCGTCCGACGAGCCGGGTTCGGCCGTCGTCGGGCGTCATCTCGAAGCGCAGCGATTCGACTTCGGTCTGCAGATCGCGGATCGTGTTGATCAGCGAGTCGGCCTTGAACCACGACGAGATTTCTTCCGCGTCGGGCCATTCGTCCGCCGGCTTGCCGACGATCGTGCAGTGCGCGTCGTGCATGCCCGCGCAGGCCGTTTCCTTGAACAGGATCGTCCGGCCGATGAAGGCGCTGGTGTAGCCGGTCGCATAACCGATCAGCATCCAGCACACGGGTTCGGGCTGCGGCCCGAACGTGCGGTGGTGCACGTCGGCTTCCCATGAATGTTCCCAGCGGTATTCGCAGTAGAACGCGCCGGTCGCGGGATCGGCTTCGAAACGCAACGGGATGACCTGCGCGGCGCCTTCGAGCATGTGCAGTTGCGGGCCGACATGAAACATGTCGAACAGCGATGCGCCGCTGCGGATCTCGCGGGCCAGCGCCGCGTCTCGTTCGCCGGCGGCGAAGCCGACCCGCGTGAAGAAACGCCGCGTCTGCGCCGGTCCGACGCTTTCCATCAACTCCTGGCGCAGCGTCGCCAGCGCGCCGGCATGCAGCAGCACCATCCGCTGTCCGGCCAGCCAGATGCGACCGTCGCGCGCCGAAAAATGGATCAGCTTGCGCAGGTCGGTGTCCGGCGGCAAAGGGGGCAGGCTGGGCCGCGTCATGTCTCCTCCATCGAGATTTCTCGTGATTTTCAAATTTTTCGCCGTCGGGGTGCCGGCGGGCCGAGCGGTTTGCTCATTTCATCAAATGCGCTCGAGTAGGTTGCTCAAATGATGAAAAGGTCCGCCGGTTCTAGGGTTTGGCGTGATCGCCGGCGTACGTTTTCCGTTCTGGTTAACCGCCATTGTGGATCGCGAATTTGAACTTCGCGTCAGGGCTTTCCCTGAATTATCGAGATTTTTTGCATGCCCAGCCGAACGTGGCACGGATGCTGCATTGAAGGTCGGCATGGAGGCGACACCGATCATGAATCAGCACCCGACCGATCTTCCCCCGCTCGACCCCGGCCGCAAGTGCGTCCGCGTGACCGGCACGAACGTGCGCGGCTTCGTCGAATTCGAGTTCTCGCTCGGCGGCGCGCCGGACCTGTTCGTCGAGCTGACGTTGTCTCCTGCCGCCTTCGATGCGTTCTGCCGCGAACAGCAGGTCACGCGGCTGGACGTCGAAGCGAACCCATGACCTTGAGGAGCAAGAAGTGACCATCGAGCTGAAGACAGTCGACATCAAGCCGCTCCGGCACACCTTTGCGCATGTCGCGCAGAACATCGGCGGCGACAAGACGGCGACGCGCTACCAGGAAGGCATGATGGGCGCGCAGCCCCAGGCGAACTTCCATTACCGCCCGACCTGGGATCCGGACCACGAGATCTTCGATCCGTCGCGCTCGGCGATCCGGATGGCGAACTGGTACGCATTGAAGGATCCGCGCCAGTTCTACTACGCGTCGTGGGCGACGACGCGGGCGCGCCAGCAGGATGCGATGGAGTCGAACTTCGAGTTCGTCGAATCGCGCCGGATGATCGGCCTGATGCGCGACGACGTGGTCGCGCAGGCGCTCGACGTGCTGGTGCCGCTGCGCCATGTCGCGTGGGGCGCGAACATGAACAACGCGCAGATCTGCGCGCTCGGCTACGGCACCGCGTTCACGGCGCCCGCGATGTTCCATGCGATGGACAACCTCGGCGTCGCGCAGTACCTGACGCGTCTCGCGCTCGCGATGGCCGAGCCCGACGTGCTCGACGCCGCCAAGGCGAGCTGGACCGGCGACGCCGCATGGCAGCCGCTGCGCCGCTACGTCGAAGACACGCTGGTCGTGACCGACCCGGTCGAGCTGTTCGTCGCGCAGAACCTCGCGCTCGACGGCTTGCTGTATCCGCTCGTCTACGACCGCTTCGTCGACGAACGGATCGCGCTCGCGGGCGGCTCGGCGGTCGCGATGCTGACCGCGTTCATGCCGGAATGGCACGCCGAATCGAACCGCTGGATCGACGCGGTGGTGAAGACCATGGCCGCCGAATCCGACGACAACCGCGCGCTGCTCGCACGCTGGACTCGCGACTGGTCCGCGCGGGCCGACGCGGCGCTCGCACCGGTCGCGGCGCACGCGCTGCAGGACGCGGGCCGGGCGGCGCTCGACGAAGTGCGCGAGCAGTTCCATGCGCGCGTCGTCAAGCTCGGCATCGCACTCTGACGACGGGCAGTCACCTCCCAACCCAAGGAAAGCCAGCAATGTCCAACGTATTCATCGCCTTTCAGGCCAATGAGGAGTCCAGACCGATCGTCGACGCGATCGTCGCTGACAACCCGCGCGCGGTGGTGGTCGAATCGCCCGGGATGGTCAAGATCGACGCGCCCGACCGGCTGACGATCCGCCGCGAAACGATCGAGGAACTGACCGGCACGCGCTTCGACCTGCAGCAGCTTCAGGTGAACCTGATCACGCTGTCCGGCCGCATCGACGAGGACGACGACCAGTTCACGCTGAGCTGGTCGCACTGAACGCCGCGCAACGCGCACCGACAACACCGGAGACACGCATGGACACGCCAACGCTCAAGAAAAAGCTCGGCCTGAAGGATCGCTACGCAGCAATGAC
The DNA here is from genome assembly GCF_000801975.1 of Burkholderia sp. A9. Classification (NCBI taxonomy): domain Bacteria; kingdom Pseudomonadati; phylum Pseudomonadota; class Betaproteobacteria; order Burkholderiales; family Burkholderiaceae; genus Burkholderia; species Burkholderia sp. A9. The sequence continues at coordinate 5,274 of NZ_JSZN01000027.1, forward strand.
GCGCGGCCTCGGCTGGGAGACGACCTACCAGCCGATGGACAAGGTCTTCCCGTACGACCGCTACGAGGGCATCAAGATCCACGACTGGGACAAGTGGGTCGACCCGTTTCGCCTGACGATGGATGCGTACTGGAAATACCAGGGCGAGAAGGAAAAGAAGCTGTACGCGGTGATCGACGCGTTCACGCAGAACAACGCATTCCTCGGCGTGACCGACGCTCGCTACATCAACGCGCTGAAGCTGTTCATCCAGGGCGTGACGCCGCTCGAATATCTCGCGCATCGCGGCTTCGCGCACGTCGGCCGGCACTTCACCGGCGAGGGCGCGCGCATCGCGTGCCAGATGCAGTCGATCGACGAGCTGCGGCACTACCAGACCGAAACGCACGCGATGTCGACGTACAACAAGTTCTTCAACGGGTTCCATCACTCGAACCACTGGTTCGACCGCGTCTGGTACCTGTCGGTGCCGAAGTCGTTCTTTGAGGATGCGTATTCGTCGGGGCCGTTCGAGTTCCTGACCGCGGTCAGCTTCTCGTTCGAATACGTGCTGACGAACCTGCTGTTCGTGCCGTTCATGTCGGGCGCCGCCTACAACGGCGACATGTCGACCGTCACGTTCGGGTTCTCCGCGCAGTCGGACGAATCGCGCCACATGACGCTCGGCATCGAGTGCATCAAGTTCCTGCTCGAACAGGATCCGGACAACGTGCCGATCGTGCAGCGCTGGATCGACAAGTGGTTCTGGCGCGGCTACCGGCTGCTCACGCTGGTCGCGATGATGATGGACTACATGCAGCCGAAGCGCGTGATGAGCTGGCGCGAATCGTGGGAGATGTACGCGGAGCAGAACGGCGGCGCGCTGTTCAAGGACCTCGCGCGCTACGGCATTCGCGAGCCGAAGGGCTGGCAGGACGCGTGCGAAGGCAAGGACCACATCAGCCACCAGGCCTGGTCGACGTTCTACGGCTTCAACGCGGCTTCGGCGTTCCACACGTGGGTGCCGACCGAAGACGAGCTGGCGTGGCTGTCCGCGAAGTATCCCGATTCGTTCGACCGCCACTACCGTCCGCGCTTCGACTACTGGGGCGAGCAGGCGAAAGCCGGCAACCGCTTCTACATGAAGACGCTGCCGATGCTGTGCCAGACCTGCCAGATCCCGATGCTGTTCACCGAGCCCGGCAACCCGAAGAAGATCGGCGCGCGCGAGTCGAACTACCTCGGCAACAAGTTCCATTTCTGCAGCGATCACTGCAAGGAAATCTTCGATCACGAGCCGCAGAAATACGTGCAGGCGTGGCTGCCGGTGCACCAGATCCATCAGGGCAACTGTTTCCCGCCCGATGCGGACCCGAGCGCGGAAGGCTTCGATCCGCTTGCCGCGGTGCTCGACTACTACGAAGTGCAGATGGGCCGCGACAACCTCGATTTCGACGGCTCGGAAGACCAGAAGAACTTCGCGGCCTGGCGCGGCCAGGCCACCAGCAACTGACCAGCAATCGATACGCAACCTTGAACAGGACCCGCGCGCGCTACGGCGCGAACGCGGGCCGACAGGAGACAAACATGGCCGTCATCGCGCTCAAATCCTACGACTTCCCGATGAAGGATGCCGTCGAGAAGTTTCCGGCGCCGCTGCTCTACGTGTGTTGGGAAGACCACCTGATGTTCCCGGCGCCGTTCTGCCTGCCGCTGCCGCCCGATATGCCGTTCGGCGCGCTGGCCGACACGGTGCTGCCGCCCATCTATGGCTATCACCCCGACTTCGCGAAGATCGACTGGGGTCGCGTCGAGTGGTTTCGCTCCGGCGAACCGTGGACGCCCGATGCAGCGAAGAGCCTGGCCGACAACGGCCTCGGGCACAAGGACCTGATCAGCTTCCGCACGCCGGGCCTCGACGGCCTCGGCGGAGCGAGCTTCTGACCGCCACGCGGACGAGCGAACCATCATGAGCCACCAACTTACCATCGAACCGCTGGGCGTCACGATCGAGGTCGAGGAAGGACAGACGATGCTCGACGCCGCGCTGCGCCAGGGCATCTACATTCCGCACGCGTGCTGTCACGGGCTGTGCGGCACCTGCAAGGTCGCGGTGCTCGACGGCGAGACCGACCTCGGCGACGCGAACCCGTTCGCGCTGATGGATTTCGAGCGCGAGGAAGGCAAGGCGCTCGCGTGCTGCGCGACGCTGCAGGCCGACGCCGTGATCGAGGCCGACGTCGACGAGGAGCCGGACGCGGAGATCATCCCGGTCAGGGACTTCGCGGCCGACGTGACGCGCATCGAGCAGCTCACGCCGACCATCAAGTCGATCCGCCTGAAGCTGTCGCAGCCGATCCATTTCCAGGCCGGCCAGTACGTGCAGCTCGAGATCCCCGGCCTCGGGCAGAGCCGCGCGTTCTCGATCGCGAATGCGCCGGCCGACGTCGCCGCCACCGGTGAGATCGAGCTGAACGTGCGGCAGGTGCCGGGCGGGCTCGGCACCGGCTACCTGCACGAGCAGCTCGCGACGGGTGACCGCGTGCGGCTGTCGGGCCCGTACGGACGCTTCTTCGTGCGCCGCTCGGCCGCGCGGCCGATGATCTTCATGGCCGGCGGATCGGGGCTGTCGAGCCCGCGTTCGATGATCGCGGACCTGCTCGCCAGCGGCGTCACCGCGCCGATCACGCTGGTCTACGGCCAGCGCAGCGCGAAGGAACTGTATTACCACGACGAATTCCGCGCACTCGCCGAACGCCATCCGAACTTCACGTATGTGCCGGCGCTGTCCGAAGGCGGGCCGGACGGGACCGGCGGCGTCGCGCAAGGCTTCGTGCACGACGTCGCGAAGGCGCATTTCGATGGCGACTTCTCGGGGCACCAGGCGTACCTGTGCGGACCGCCCGCGATGATCGACGCCTGCATCACCACGCTGATGCAGGGCCGCCTGTTCGAACGCGACATCTATCACGAGAAGTTCATCTCGGCGGCCGACGCGCAACAGACGCGCAGCCCGCTGTTCCGGCGGGTGTGACATGGACGCGGGCCGCGTATGCGGGACGGTCAGGATCGCGCAGACCGACGAGCGCTATGCGTGCAGGTCCGGCGAGTCGTTGCTGGCCGGCATGGCGAAGCTCGGCCGGCGCGGCATTCCGGTCGGCTGCCTGAACGGCGGATGCGGCGTGTGCAAGGTGCGCGTGCTGCGTGGCGCGGTGCGCAAGCTCGGGCCGGTCAGCCGCGCACACGTCAGCGCGGAGGAAGAGAACGACGGCTATGCGCTCGCGTGCCGCGTCGTGCCGGACGGCGACGTCGAACTCGAAGTGGCCGGCCGGCTGAGAAAGCCGTTCTTCTGCGGCGCGGCCTGTGCGGGCGCGCCGGCGATCAACAAGTAACCAGGAGGAGACTCACCATGGGTGTGATGCGTATTGGTCATGTCAGTCTGAAGGTGATGGACATGGAAGCGGCGCTGCGTCATTACATACGCGTGCTCGGCATGCAGGAAACGATGCGCGACGCGGCAGGCAACGTCTACCTGAAATGCTGGGACGAATGGGACAGGTATTCGCTGATCCTGTCGCCGTCCGACCAGGCGGGGCTCAAGCATGCCGCGTACAAGGTCGAGCACGACGCCGATCTGGATACGCTGCAGCGGCGCATCGAAGCGTACGGGATCGCGACCGAGATGCTGCCCGAAGGCGCGCTGCCGGCAGTCGGCCGTCAATTGCGGTTCCTGCTGCCGAGCGGGCACGAGCTGCGACTGTTCGCGAAGAAGGAACTGGTGGGCACCGCGGTCGGCTCGCTGAACCCCGATCCGTGGCCCGACGACATTCCGGGCTCGGCCGTGCACTGGCTCGACCACTGCCTGCTGATGTGCGAACTGAACCCGGAGGCCGGCGTGAACCGCGTCGAGGAGAACACGCGCTTCATGGCCGAGTGTCTCGACTTCCATCTGGCGGAACAGGTGATGGTCGGCCCGGGCAACACGATCCAGGCCGCGACCTGGATGTTCCGCAGCACCACGCCGCACGACATCGCGTTCGTCGGCGGCCCGCGCAACGGCCTGCATCACATCGCGTTCTTCCTCGACGACTGGGCCGACGTGCTGAAGTCGGCCGACGTGATGGCGAAGAACAAGGTGAAGATCGACGTCGCGCCGACGCGGCACGGGATCACGCGCGGCACCACGATCTACTTCTTCGATCCGAGCGGCAACCGCAACGAGACGTTCGCGGGGCTCGGCTATCTCGCGCAACCTGATCGCCCGGTCACCACGTGGACCGAGGAGGAACTCGGACGCGGGATCTTCTTCCACTCCGGCGAGTTGAACGAAGCGTTCACGACCGTCTACACCTGATCCGGGAAGGAGCCCAGCGCCATGGACCGAAACGATACGAACCGGAGCATCGACCTGCGCACGATCGACTGGCCTGCCGCGTCGCGCGCCGCGCAGGCGGCGGCCGAGGCCGCCGAGCGGCTCGGCGTGCGCGTGAACGTCGCGGTCGTCGATGCGGCCGGGCTGCTCGCGGCCTTCGTGCGCATGCCCGGCGCACCGCTGCATTCGATCGACATCGCGATCGACAAGGCGTACACGGCCGCGAGCTTCGGCTTGCCGACCGGCGCGTGGCACGACGCGCTGGCGTCGCACTCGGACGCGGTGCGGCAGGGCCTCGTGCTGCGGCCGCGCTTCGTCGCCTTCGGCGGCGGGCTGCCGATCGTCGACGACGGCGCGTTGATCGGCGGCATCGGCGTGTCGGGCGGCAGCGAGGCGCAGGACGCGCAATGCGCGCAGGCGGGGCTCGACGCGGCCGGCTTTGGCGGGTCGTGACGCGCGGGACACGACACGGCAAGACAAGGCAAGACACGGCAAGACACGGCAAGGCACGGCAAGGCACGGCAAGACACGGCAAGACACGGCAAGACACGGCAAGACATCGCACGCGAACGCGCTTCACGAACCCACGGATCACGGATTCACGACTATCGGCACACACATCATGTACGACACCGAACCCATTGCCGCGACACGCGGCCCCGCCGGCGGGCAGCCGGACCTGCGGCTCGTCCGCAACTTTATCGACGGCGATTATCGCGCGGGCGAATGCTGGTTCGAAAAGCATTCGCCGCTCGACAACGCGCTGATCGCCCGGGTGGCCGAAGCGAGCCGCGCCGATGTCGACGCGGCGGTGCAGGCCGCCCGCGCGGCGCTGGCCGGCCCGTGGGGCAGCCTGACGGTCGCGCAGCGCGTCGAGCTGCTGTATGCGGTGGCCGACGGCATCACGCGCCGCTTCGACGATTTCCTCGAAGCGGAAGTGGCCGACACCGGCAAGCCGGTGAGCCTCGCGAGCCATATCGACATTCCGCGCGGCGCCGCGAACTTCAAGGTGTTCGCCGACGTCGTGAAGAACGTGCCCGGCGAAACCTTCGAGATGGCGACGCCGGACGGCGCCGGCGCGCTCAACTACGCGATCCGCCGGCCGGTCGGCGTGGTCGGCGTGATCTGCCCGTGGAACCTGCCGCTGCTGCTGATGACGTGGAAGGTCGGGCCCGCGCTCGCATGCGGCAACACGGTGGTCGTGAAGCCGTCGGAGGAGACGCCGCAGACGGCCGCGCTGCTCGGCGAAGTGATGAACGCGGCGGGCGTGCCGCGCGGCGTCTACAACGTCGTTCACGGCTTCGGGCCGGGTTCGGCCGGCGAATTCCTGACGACCCATCCGGGCGTGAACGCGATCACGTTCACCGGCGAGACGCGCACCGGCGCGGCCATCATGAAGGCCGCGGCCGACGGTGCGCGCCCCGTCAGTCTCGAGATGGGCGGCAAGAACGCGGCGATCGTGTTCGCCGACTGCGACTTCGACGCGGCCGTCGAAGGCACGTTGCGCTCGTGCTTCGCGAACGCGGGGCAGGTTTGCCTCGGCACCGAGCGCGTGTATGTCGAGCGTCCGCTGTTCGAGCGCTTCGTCGCGGCGCTGAAGGCCGGCGCCGAGCAATTGCAACCCGGCCGCCCGGAAGCGGCGTCGACCGGCCTCGGCCCGCTGATCAGCCAGGCGCACCGCGACAAGGTGCTGTCGTATTACCGCAAGGCGGCCGAACTCGGCGCGACGATCGTGACGGGCGGCGGCGTGCCCGACATGCCGGACGACCTGCGCGGCGGCGCGTGGGTGCAGCCGACGATCTGGACCGGCCTCGGCGACGATTCGCCGATCGCGCGCGACGAGATCTTCGGTCCCTGCGCGCTCGTGATGCCGTTCGATTCGGAGGCCGAAGTGATCGGCCGCGCGAACGCGAATGCGTACGGGCTGTCGACCGCGATCTGGACGACCAACCTGTCGCGCGCGCATCGCGTCGCGGCGTCGATCGACGTCGGCATCGCGTGGGTCAATTCGTGGTTCCTGCGCGACTTGCGCACTGCGTTCGGCGGCGCGAAGCAATCGGGCATCGGCCGCGAGGGCGGCGTGCATTCGCTCGAGTTCTACACGGAGCTGCGCAACGTCTGCGTGAAGCTCTGACCCAACCGTTACTGACCGGAACACTCTTATGGACTCCACGTTGATTACCACGCTGGGCGACCGGCTGTACGACGCGATGACATCGCGCGTGCCCGTCGCGCCGCTGACGTCGCAGCACGAGGACCTGTCGGTCGACGACGCGTACCGGATCCAGCAGCGCTTCGTGCAGCGCCGCCTGGACGCCGGCGAGACCGTCATCGGCAAGAAGATCGGCGTCACGTCGAAGGCGGTGATGGACATGCTCGGCGTCTACCAGCCCGACTTCGGCTACCTGCTGTCCGGCATGGTGCATGGCGAGGGCGCGTGCATCGCGCTCGACACGCTGATCCAGCCGAAGGCCGAAGGCGAGATCGCGTTCGTGCTGAAGCGCGACCTGCTCGGCCCGGGCGTGACGAACGCGATGGTGCTGGCGGCGACCGAATGCGTGATGCCGTGCTTCGAGATCGTCGATTCGCGCATTCGCGACTGGAAGATCCGGATCGGCGACACGGTGGCCGACAACGCGTCGTGCGGCGTGTTCGTGCTCGGCGACCGCGCGGTGAGCACGCGCAGCGTCGATCTGTCGACCTGCGGGATGGTGCTCGAGAAAAACGGCGACGTGATCGGCACCGGTGCCGGCGCGGCCGCGCTCGGCTCGCCGGTGAACGCGGTCGCGTGGCTCGCCAATACGCTCGGCCGTCTCGGCATTCCGCTGAAGGCCGGCGAAGTGATCCTGTCCGGCGCGCTTGCCGCGATGGCGCCGGTCGGACCCGGCGACAACTTCCGCGTGTCGATCGGCGGGATCGGCGCGTGTTCGGTGCGGTTCGCGTGAGCGCCGTCCGTTCCCATTTCCACGCAAACGAGGAATACCCCATGACCCGAAAGATCCGTTGCGCGCTGATCGGCCCCGGCAACATCGGTACCGACCTGCTCGCCAAGCTGATGCGCAGCCCCGTGCTCGAACCCGTGTGGATGGTCGGCATCGATCCCGATTCCGACGGCCTGAAGCGCGCCCGGGAACTCGGCCTCAAGACCACCGCCGACGGCGTCGACGGCCTGCTGCCGCACGTGCAGGCCGACGGCGTGCAGATTGCGTTCGACGCGACGAGCGCGTATGTCCACGCGGAGAACAGCCGCAAGCTCAACGCGCTCGGCGTGCTGATGATCGACCTGACGCCGGCCGCGATCGGCCCGTACTGCGTGCCGCCCGTCAATCTGAAGGACCACATCGGCTCCGGCGAGATGAACGTGAACATGGTCACGTGCGGCGGCCAGGCGACGATTCCGATGGTACGCGCGATTTCCCGCGTGCAGCCGGTCGCATACGGCGAGATCGTCGCGACCGTGTCGTCGCGCTCGGTCGGCCCCGGCACCCGCAAGAACATCGACGAATTCACGCGCACGACGGCCGCGGCCGTTGCGCAGGTCGGCGGCGCGAAAGAGGGCAAGGCGATCATCGTGATCAACCCTGCCGATCCGCCGCTGATCATGCGCGACACCGTGCATTGCCTGACGGAGAGCACGCCCGACGAAGCGCGCATCGTCGAATCGGTGCACGCGATGATCACCGACGTGCAGCGCTACGTGCCGGGCTACCGGCTCGTCAACGGGCCGGTGTTCGACGGCAACCGCGTGTCGGTCTATCTCGAGGTCGAGGGCCTCGGCGACTACCTGCCGAAATATGCCGGCAACCTCGACATCATGACGGCCGCCGCCGCGCGCACGGCCGAGATGTTCGCCGAGGAACTGCTGGCCGGCCGCCTCACGCTGGCGTCGGCCGCGCAGGCAGCAGCCTGATGCCCGTCGACGCGACCTCCACGACCGCACGAAAAGGAATGGCAATGAATCTCAAAGGCAAACGAATCACCGTCCACGACATGACGCTGCGTGACGGCATGCACCCGAAGCGTCACCAGATGACGCTCGACCAGATGCGCTCGATCGCGAGCGGGCTCGACGCGGCCGGCGTGCCGCTGATCGAAGTCACGCACGGGGACGGCCTCGGCGGCTCGTCGGTGAACTACGGCTTTCCCGCGCATACCGACGCGGAATACATCGGCGCGGTGATCCCGCTGCTGAAGCGCGCGAAGGTGTCGGCGCTGCTGCTGCCGGGCATCGGCACCGTCGACCACCTGAAGGAAGCGCACGCGCTCGGCGTGCATACGATCCGCGTCGCGACGCACTGCACCGAGGCGGACGTGTCCGAGCAGCACATCGCGATGGCGCGCAAGCTCGACATGGATACCGTCGGCTTCCTGATGATGAGCCACATGAACAGCCCGGAAGGACTCGTGAAGCAGGCGAAGCTGATGGAGTCGTACGGTGCGAACTGCATCTACATCACCGATTCGGCCGGCTACATGCTGCCCGACGACGTGAAGGTGTGCCTGGGCGCGGTGCGCGACGCGCTGCAGCCCGACACGGAGCTGGGCTTCCACGGTCATCACAACCTCGCGATGGGCGTCGCGAACTCGATCGCGGCGATCGAGGCCGGTGCGAACCGGATCGACGGTGCGGCGGCCGGGCTCGGCGCCGGTGCGGGCAACACGCCGCTTGAAGTGTTCGTCGCCGTCTGCGAGCGAATGGGCATCGAGACCGGCGTCGACGTGTGGAAGATCCAGGACGTCGCCGAGGATCTCGTCGTGCCGATGATGGACTTCCCGATCCGCATCGACCGCGACGCGCTGACGCTCGGCTATGCGGGCGTGTACGGCTCGTTCCTGCTGTTCGCGAAGCGCGCGGGCGAAAAGTACGGGATTCCGGCCCGTGACATCCTCGTCGAGCTCGGTCGGCGCGGCATGGTCGGCGGGCAGGAGGACATGATCGAGGACACCGCGCTGACGCTCGCGAAGGCGCGCGCGGCGCAAGCGAAGCGGGAGGCCGCATGAACCTGTCGACCGACACGATCGAGGCGCTTGCCGCGCATCTCGACGACTGCATGCGTGACGCGCGCGACACGCCGAAGATCACCGACCGTCATCCGGAGATGGACTGGGACGACGCGTACGCGGTGCAGGATGCGATCCGCCGCCGGCAGCTCGCGCGCGGCGCGCGGATCGTCGGCTACAAGGCCGGCCTGACGTCGCACGCGAAGATGCGGCAGATGGGCGTCGACACGCCCGTGTTCGGCTTCCTGACTGACATTTACGACCTGCCCGACGGCGGCGAATGCGACACGGCCGCGCTGATCCATCCGAAGGTGGAACCGGAGATCGCGTTCGTGACGAAGGCCGAACTGAAGGGGCCCGGCTGCCATATCGGCGCGGTGCTTGCGGCGACCGACTTCGTCGTCGCCGGGATCGAGGTGATCGACAGCCGCTATCGTGATTTCAAGTTCGACCTGAAGAGCGTGGTGGCCGACAACACGTCGGCCGCGCGCTTCGTCGTCGGCGGCCGCCCGCTGGCGGTCGAGGGCGTCGACCTGCGCACGCTCGGCATCGTGCTCGAGAAGAACGGGCTGCCGGTCGCGTTCGGTGCCGGCGCGGCGGTGCTCGGGCATCCGGCCGCCGCGATCGCGATGCTCGCGAATCACCTGGGCGCGCGCGGCGAATCGATTCCGGCGGGCAGCCTGATCCTGTCGGGCGGCATCACGGAAGCCGTGGCCGTCGAAGCCGGCGACAGCGTGACGCTGCGCGTGCAGGACATCGGCTCGGTCGGCCTGCGATTCATCTGAACGTTCCGAACGTAACGGGAGGCCATCGTGCCGGTAGCACATCTGTACATCCTGGAAGGCCGTGACGACGACAAGAAGGAACGCCTGATCGCCGAGGTCACCGAAGCCATCCATCGCTCGCTCGACGCACCGGTCGAATCGGTGCGCGTGATCATCACCGAGATGCCGAAAGCGCATTTCGGGATCGGCGGGCAGAGCGCGAAAAAGCGCGGGCGCTGACGCGCCGCGCGTCATCGATATCGACTGGAGGAGCGTCATGTCAACCAATCCTGAACTAGGCCGCCGGATCATCGCCGGGGGGCTCGACACCAACTATCACGACCTTGGCGACGGGCCGCCCGTGCTGCTGATCCACGGCTCGGGCCCGGGCGTCACGGCCTACGCGAACTGGCGGCTCACGATGCCCGCGCTCGCCACGCAGTTTCGCGTGATCGCGCCGGACATGGCCGGATTCGGCGAAACCGAACGGCCGCGCGGCTACGCGTATTCGATGGACAACTGGGTCGATCACGCGCTCGGCCTGCTCGATGCGCTCGGCGTCGAACGCGCGCACGTGATCGGCAATTCGTTCGGCGGCGCACTGGCGCTCGCGCTGGCGATCCGCGCACCCGAACGGGTCGGGCGGCTGGTGCTGATGGGCGCGGCGGGCACGCGCTTCACGCTGACCGAAGGGCTCGACGCCGTGTGGGGCTACACGCCGTCGATCGCGAACATGCGCGGCTTGCTGGACATCTTCGCGTTCGATCGCACGCTCGTGAACGACGATCTCGCGAAGCTGCGCTACGACGCGAGCGTGCGGCCCGGCTACCAGGAGGCGTTCGCGAACATGTTTCCCGCGCCGCGCCAGCGCTGGGTCGACGCGCTCGCGAGCGACGACGCGAAACTGCGCGCGCTGACGCACGACACGCTGATCGTCCACGGGCGCGAGGATCGCGTGATTCCGCTCGAAAGCTCGACGAAGCTGCTCGAGCTGCTGCCGAACGCGCAGCTGCACGTGTTCGGCCGCTGCGGGCACTGGACGCAGATCGAGCATGCGGCGCGCTTCAACCGGCTCGTGATCGACCACTTCAACGAGTAACGCATCAGCAGGACAGGCAGCGCAGGACAACCACAAGAAATCAAATCAGTAGAACGAAGATTGGAGACATCGATGAAACGAAAGGCTGCATTCGGACTGATCTCGCTCGCGGCTTGCGCGGGCATGGCGCTGAGCACCGGCGCCCGTGCGACGGAGGGCGGCGGCGACACGATCGGCGAGGGGGCGGAAGCGTTCTTCGCCGGTGCGCTACCGCCAGCCGGGCTGTACGCGTTGCTGTACTACACGCATTACCATGCGCCGCGCTTCAACGATTCGCACGGTAATGGCGCGGTGCCGGGTTTCAAGCTCGATGCCGACGTGCTGATTCCGCGCGTGGTCTGGATGTCGAACCTGTCGGTGCTCGGCGGGCGCTACGGCGCGTATGCGGTGCTGCCGATGGAGCACTTGGCGCTGGATGCGGGCGGCGCGTCGTTCGACCGCACCAATCTCGGCGACCTGATCGTCAGCCCCGCGCTGATCGCCTGGGGCTCGGGCGCGCTGCGCACCGTCGCGGCGATCGAGTTCGTGTTTCCGACCGGGCAGTACGACGCGCATGCCGCGCTGAACACCGGCAAGAACTACTACACCGCGCGGCCGGTGTTCGGCGTGTCGTGGCTGCCGAACGACAAGGTCGAGCTGTCCGCGAAGATGACCTACAGCTTCAATTCGCCGAACAACGACACCCATTACCACTCGGGGAACCTGTTCCACATCGACTACTCGGCGAGCTATGCGGTCACGCCCAAGGCGCGCGTCGGGCTGTCGGGCTACTTCGTCAAGCAGACCACCGACGACATGCAGAACGGGCAGCCGGCCGCGGGCGACGGTTTTCGCGGACAGGTGTTCGCGATCGGGCCCGGTTTCCGTTACCAGTTCGGCAAGGTCAGTCTGGAAGCACGCGTCGTGAAGGAGTTCTTCGTGCGCAACCGGCCGGCCGGCGAGGCCGTGTGGGCGAAGGCCGTCATCCCGTTCTGAAGGCGCGGCGCAGCGCGCATGGCCGACGGCCGGTTGCGCGCGTGACGCCGCCGTCGCGGGGCGTCACGCGGCACTTCATCGTGCGTTACCGCGCGAGTGCGGCGAGCCGCGGGAACAGCGGCAGTGCGTTCGAACGGTTGAGCGCGGTGTGGCGGTCGGCGTCCAGCGCGGCATACGCATCCTGCGCCGCGGTGAACGACGTGCTGACCGACGGCGGCGCGTACGGGAAGTCGCTGCCATACAGCACGCGATCGGGTTGCGCGAACGCCGTGAGGCTCGGCAGCGCCGACGGCGACGACAGCGCGGTATCGAAGTAGAACGAGCGCAGCAGGTCGAGCAGCCCGTCGCGATCCGGCACGTCGTTGCGCACGCCCGGCGCGAGTTCGGCGAAGCGGTACGCGGTGTACGGCAGGAAGCCGCCGGCGTGCGACAGGATGATGCGCACGTTCGGGTGGCGCGCGATCACGCCGTTGAGCACGAGCTGCAACGCGGTGCGCGTCGTATCGAACGGGTAGTCGAGCAGCGGGCCGGGCATCCCCGGCAATACGTCGATCGCGGGCTTGGCCGGATGAATGAACACCACCGCGTGGCGGCGATCGAGTGCGTCCCAGACGGGTTCGAATGCCGCATCGCCGAGATAGGTGCCGCCGTAGTTGCTGAGCAGCACGACGCCGTCGGCGTTCAGCGTGTCGAACGCGTGGTCGATTTCGGCGAGCGTGCCGTCGACGTCGGGCAGCGGCAGCGTCGCGAAGTTGCCGAAGCGGGTCGGCCATTTCGCGACGAGGCCGGCCACGTATTCGTTCACCTGACGCGCCATGTCGCGCTTCGCCTGGCCGTTCCAGCCCTGTACGCCCGGCGCGGTCAGCGACAGCACGCCGGTCTGGATCTCCAGCGAATCCATGAACGCGAGCGCGGCTTCCGGGCTCCAGGTGGGGCTACCCCAGCCGGACGGATCGCCGCCGTGCGCGGGCAGGGCGTCGGCCCAGAACGGCGGGACGACGTGCTGGTGGACATCGATGCGGTTGCGGTCGGACATGATGCGGCTCCTGTGAAAGTGCGCTGCGGTGCAGCGGATGTCCATCAGGATGCGCGTGGTTGATTTTTCATTCCAATAGATTAAATTTCAGAATTAATCGTTTTCGGTGATTAATCGACCGTATGGACCTTCGTCATTTGCGTTACTTCCTCGCGGTTGCCGAAGAGGGGCATTTCGGCCGGGCGGCGGAGCGGCTGCATATCGTGCAGCCCGCGCTGAGCGCGCAGATCCGCGCGCTCGAGGACGAACTGGGAACCGCGCTGTTCGAGCGCAGCACGCGCAAGGTGGCGCTGACCGACGCCGGCCGGCTGCTCGTGACCGAGGCGCGGCGTACGCTCGAACAGGCCGAGCGCACGAAGACGGTGGTGCAGCGCGCGGCGCGCGGCGAGACGGGCGTGGTGCGGATCGGCTTCGTCGGCAATGCAGTCGCGACCGGGCGGCTGTCCGACGACTTGATCGCGTTTCACGCGGCCTGGCCGAACGTGGCGCTCGACCTGCACGAAATGGCGCCGGCCGCGCAGCAGGACGCGATCCTCGCCGGCCGGCTCGACATTGGCTATTGCCCGGCCTTCGGCACGGACGTCGAGGCGAAGCTGGCCGTGCGGACGGTCGGTAGCTGGGCGTGGGACGTGATGATGAGCGACCGGCATCCGCTCGCGAAGCAGCGCTCGGTGAGCGTCGCGGCGCTCGCGGACGAGCCGTTCATTTTCTATGCCGCCGACGGCGACGACGAAGGGCAGCTGGCGATCCTGCGGCGGGTGCTCGGCAAGACGCCGCACATCGCGCACAAGGTGAGCAGCACGCTGTCCGTGCTGGCGTTGACGGGGGCCGGTCTCGGCGTGGCGCTGGTGCCGGCGCCGCTCAGCCGGATCGCGGCGCCGAACATCGTCTACCGGAAACTCGCCGGCAGCGTGCCGGGTTCCGAGCTCGTCGTGCTCAGCCGGATCGGCGGGGAATGGGGAGCGGTACAGCAGTATCTGGCGATGCTGGGCGGGCGCGCCGTGTAAGCGTTGCGGCGCGCCCGTCCGGCATCACGGCGTTACTCTTCGTCCATCAAGCGGACCTTGACCCGCTTGCCCTTGATCTTCCCGGCATTGAGCTTGCGCAGCGCGTCGTGTGCGACGCCGCGCTCGATCGCGACATAGGTCGAGAACTCGGTCACGTTGATCTTGCCGATCTGCTTGCCGTCGAACCCGGCGTCGCCGGTCAGTGCGCCGAGCACGTCGCCCGGGCGGATCTTGTCCTTGCGCCCGCCGAGGATCTGCAGCGTTTCCATCGGCGGCAGCAGCGTGTCGTTGCCGGCCGGCGTCAGCTCGGCGAGCGGATGCCATTCGACTTCGCGCTTCTGCGCCTGTTCGATCCCGCCGACGCGGCCCATCTCGTCCATGCTCGCGAGGCTCAGCGCCCAGCCTTCCTGGTCCGCGCGGCCGGTGCGGCCGATGCGGTGCACGTGGACTTCGGGGTCGGGCGTCACGTCGACGTTGATCACGGCTTCGAGCTGCGCGATGTCGAGCCCGCGCGCGGCGACGTCGGTCGCCACCAGCACCGAGCAACTGCGGTTCGCGAACTGGATCAGCACCTGGTCGCGCTCGCGCTGTTCGAGCTCGCCGTGCAGCGCGAGCGCGTGGAAGCCCTGCGCGTGCAGCACGTCGAGCAGGTCGCGGCACTGCTGCTTCGTGTTGCAAAACGCGATCGTGCTCACCGGCCGGAAGTGGTTCAGCAACTGGCCGACCGCATGCAGCCGCTCGTTCTCGGTCACTTCATAGAAGCGCTGGCGGATCTTGCTGTTGTCGTGGCGCTCCTCGAGCTTCACTTCCTTCGGGTTGCGCAGGAACTGCTGGCTCAGCTTCACGATGCCGTCCGGATAGGTCGCGGAGAACAGCAGCGTCTGGCGCGTCGTCGGGCACATCCGCGCGACCTTCGCGATGTCGTCGAAGAAGCCCATGTCGAGCATTCGGTCGGCTTCGTCGAGCACGAGCGTGTTCAGCGCGTCGAGCTTCAGGTTGCCGCGATCGAGGTGATCCATGATGCGGCCCGGCGTGCCGACGACGATATGCGCGCCGTGCTCGAGGCTCTGCGCCTGCGGACGCATCGGCGTGCCGCCGCACAGCGTCAGCACCTTCACGTTCTCCTCGGCGCGCGCGAGCCGGCGCACTTCCTGCGCGACCTGGTCGGCAAGCTCGCGCGTCGGGCACAGGATCATCGCCTGCACGTCGAAGCGGCGCGTGTCGAGGCGCGCCAGCAGCGCGAGCGAGAACGCGGCGGTCTTGCCGCTGCCCGTCTTCGCCTGCGCGATCAGGTCATTGCCGGCCAGCGCGATCGGCAGGCTCGCGGCCTGGATCGGCGTCATGTCGACATAGCCGAGCTGCGCGAGGTTCGCGAGCGTGGCGGGCGTCAGCGGCAGTGCGCTGAAGGGCGTGGTGGTCGGTTGGGTCATGTCAGGAGAGGTCTCCGAGGTAAGGCTTGCCTTCCATCTGTTCATAGACGACGTTGCCTTCATCGTCCTCGAAGCGCTCGAGGTAGTTGCGTGCGCCGCACAGCGGGCAACGGAACAGCAGCCCCTGGCCTTCGTCCTTGATGACGACGTCGGACGTTTCCCACTGCGTGCCGCAGCTCTGGTTTCGGCAGGTAAACACGGTTTTTCTCCAGCTGAATTCGGTTGGTGGCGCGCCCGGCGGGCGCGGCAACGAGGTGCGGCGCTCGCGCGGCTCGGGCGCGGGCCGCACCGGCGGTCGCGTGGACCGCGTCGATGCGGATGGTGGATCGGGTGGCGACAGCGTCGCGCGTGCCCGCAATTCTAGCGGATGCGGGGGCGGCAGCGGAGGACCGGTGGCGGAGGACCGGTGGCGGGTAGCCGGCTGGGGACGACCGGCAGAGCGCGGCCGACAGCGGACCAGCAGTAGCGGGCGAGTGGCCGGTGCGATCGGCTGCGGCGCGACGGCATCGGTGCGACCGGCTACGGGACGGCCGGTAGCAGGCGGCTGGTAGCGTAGGACCGGTAGCGGGGAGCCTGCTGGGGACGACCGACAGAGCGCGGCCGACAGCGGACAACCCGCAGCGGGCGAGCGGCCGGGGCGATCGGCTGCGGTGCGATGGCATCGGTCTGACCGGCAACGGGACGACCGGTAGCGAAGGACCGGCATCGCTGCGACCGGCAGTGCAGCAGCCGGCGACGCCGCCCACCGGACGACGCACACGGCGCCCCCCGCCTCCGCGATGAAAAACGGCCGCCCCGGAGGGCGGCCGTGCGATGCGGCGAAGCGGGGCCGGACGCGTTACAGCGCCATGTCGGCCGACGCCTTCGCGGGGCGTGCCGGGGCCGGGCTGGTGGCCTGCGCCGGCGTCGCCATGTCGATCTTCGGCGGCGGCGACAACTGCAGCACGTCGCTCGTGTAGGTCCATTCTTCAACGACCTTCGCCGGGCTGTCGTTCAGCTTCGTGCCGTAGCTCGGCACGATCTGGCGGATCTTCTGCTGCCACTCGGGCGTAGCGACCTTGTCCTTGAACACCTTCTGCATCAGGTTCAGCATGATCGGCGCGGCCGTCGACGCACCCGGCGATGCGCCGAGCAGGCCCGCGATGCTGCCGTCCTGCGAGCTGACGATCTCGGTGCCGAGCTTCAGCACGCCGCCCTTCTTCGGGTCGCGCTTGATGATCTGCACGCGCTGGCCGGCCTGCCACAGGCGCCAGTCTTCCTTCTTCGCGTCCGGGAAATATTCCTTCAGCGCGTTGAAGCGGTCGTCGTCGGACAGCATCAGCTGGCCGGCCAGGTACTGGACCAGCGGGAATTCGTCGACGCCCACGCGCATCATCGGCGCGACGTTGTGCAGGTTGGTGCTCTTCGCGAGGTCGAAGTACGAGCCGTTCTTCAGGAACTTGGTCGAGAACGTCGCGAACGGCCCGAACAGGATGATCTTCTTGCCGTCGATGATCCGCGTGTCGAGGTGCGGCACCGACATCGGCGGCGAGCCGACCGACGCCTTGCCGTACGCCTTCGCGAGATGCCGCTTCACGACCTCGGGGTTGTCGGTCACGAGGAACGAGCCGCCGACCGGGAACGCGCCGTAGTCCTTCGCCTCGGGGATGCCCGACGCCTGCAGCAGGTGCAGCGCGCCGCCGCCCGCGCCGATGAACACGAACTTCGCGTCGACGGCCTGCGGCGGTTCATCCGAATGCAGCTTGACCCACGACACGTGCCACGTGCCGTCCGCATTGCGCGAGATCTCGCGCACTTCGCTCGACAGCGACAGCGTGAAGTTCGGCTGGGTCTTCAGGTAGCCGACGAACTGGCGCGTGATCTCGCCGAAGTTCACGTCGGTGCCGATCGGCGTCCACGTTGCCGCCACCTTCTGGTTGCGGTCGCGGCCTTCCATCATCAGCGG
Source organism: Burkholderia sp. A9 (assembly GCF_000801975.1). NCBI lineage: Bacteria > Pseudomonadati > Pseudomonadota > Betaproteobacteria > Burkholderiales > Burkholderiaceae > Burkholderia > Burkholderia sp. A9. Next base: position 22,882 of record NZ_JSZN01000027.1, read on the forward strand.
CACCCACTGCTTGATCTGGTCGTAGTCTTGCGAATACTGCATCCCGCGGAACAGCGGGCTCGCCTGCAGCGCGTCGTAGCGCTTCTTCAGGAAGCGGACGTTGTCGTCGCCCCACACGAAGCTCATGTGCGGCGTCGAGTTGATGAACGAGTGCGGGTTCTTCAGCACGCCCTGCCTGACCTGCCAGGCCCAGAACTGGCGCGAGATCTGGAACGACTCGTTGATCTCGATCGCCTTCGAGATGTCGATCTTGCCGTCCGCCTTCTCCGGCGTGTAATTCAGTTCGGCGAGCGCCGAGTGGCCGGTGCCCGCGTTGTTCCAGCCGTTCGAGCTTTCCAGCGCGACGCCGTCGAGGCGCTCGACCATCGTCATCGACCAGTCAGGCTGAAGCTCGTGCAGCCAGACGCCGAGCGTCGAGCTCATGATGCCGCCGCCCACCAGCACGACGTCGACCTTCTTCGTGTCGGCGGCGTGCGCGGACGACGCGGCGACGCACAGCGCGAGCGCCGACAGTATTACCCGTAACGTTTTGATCACAGCAGATCCCTTTTTCAACTTGGATGCATCGGTTTGCCATCTCGCCCGGCCGATGCGAAATCGCACTCGGCGTGTGTATCCGGAGATCCGGACCGCGAATCCGGAATTCCGGATCGACCGCGTTCGCCGTTGCATGTGCGCACGCGAAGCCGTTGCCAAGGACACCTTCGGATCGGCTTCATGCACTCATGCAATCGCTGGCTTCACGGTCGTGCGACGAGCGCGCAGGCCCTTGCCGCAGGCCAAGCCGGACGGCGCGTCGGACCGCGTCGAAAGCGGCCGCGCGCAATGCGTTCCGCAGGGGCGGGATGGCAAGGGGCGCGTAATATAACCGAACTCGATTGCGGTGTCGCTCGCACGGAATATCCTTGTTTTCGTGGGGTTTTTTGCGTGTCCGGGTTTCCGGAATGACGGTGTGCGAAACGGGAAAAACGGCCGGCATCAGCGGGGCGAAACGCGTGCGACGGGCATGTCGCCCGTCGCGCTTGCACTTCATCGAGCCGCGGCGTTGCACCGCGACCCGGTCACATCACTTCACTTCGCTGCGCCGTTCCGGCAGAACTGCTCGTACCCCTGCGCCGAATTCGCGAAGCCACGCGCCTTCGCGAGTTCCCACGGACGCTCGCATTGCTGCGTCTGCTCGCACCATGCGTAGCCCGCCGAGCCGATGCAGCCGTGCGCGTCGCGATCGCCGCCGACCATCGGCGTGGCGGCCTGGGCAGTCTGTGCGCCTTGCGTGTCCTGCCCGGCGACATCGGGCGGGAGCGGGGTAGGCGGTTGCGTCGCGCACGCGCCCAATGCAAATACGAGAGCGATCGCGCCGGCAAGCGACGCGGAAGGAATGAAATGTTTCATACGGTAGCGCTCCATGGGATGAAGGTCGACAGTGGGTGCCCGCGCGTGGGCGCATGAACGATCACGCATCCGGCACCGGCACGCGCGACGAGAACTTGACCTCGCGCAGCGCGAGGCTCGACTGGATCGACGACACGCCGGCCTGCTTGCGCAGCACGCGTTCGACGAATTCCGCATACGCATCGAGATCTGTGGCGACGACCTGCAGGATGTAGTCGGCCGCGCCGGTGATCTTGTGGCACGACGTCACTTCGTCGTGGCGCCGCATCACGTCCTCGAAGTGATCCGAATCCTGGTCCGAGTGCATGTTGAACGTGACCTGCACGAACGCGAACACGTTCATCCCGAGCGCGCGGCGGTCGAGGTTCGCCTGGTAGCCGGTGATCACGCCTTCGTCCTCGAGCCGCTTGCGCCGCCGCCAGCACGGCGTGACGCTCAGCGACAGCCGTTCGCCGAGCGTCGCGTTGGACAGCGCGCCGTCTTCCTGCAGCAGGCGGAGCATCGCGCGATCGACGCCGTCCAGTTCCGCCGAAGCGCGATTTTTGCTCATTCCAGGGTCTCCGTAGACGGTTTTCTCAAAATTGTATGAAACGAAGAGGTGAAAAGCAAAGTTATTGCCGGCCAGCCTCAATAGACTGTTGCCACCCCTCACAGCCTTCACTGCAACGGTCAACCATGCTCACGGTCTACAGCAGCGATCACCATCTGCATCGCGGCGTCGAACTGAAGGACGGCGCGATCACTGATTCGTTCGAGAACCCCCTTCGCGCCGAAACGGTGCTCGCGCAGGTCCGCGCGGCCGGCCTCGGCGACGTAATCGCGCCGCGCGCGTTCGACCGCGCGAGCTATGCCGGCGCGCACAGCGCGCGCTATGTCGATTTCCTCGCCGGCGCATGGGACGAATGGACCGCGACCGGCCGTACCTGCCAGGCGCTGCCGCTCGTGTGGCCGGTGCGCGCGATGCCGTCGGCGGCGACGCTGCCCGACTTCATCGACGGCAAGCTCGGCTTCTTCGCGATGGACGCCGGTGCGCCGATCAACGCCGGCACGTGGGACGCGGTGAGTGCGAGCGCGAACTCGGCGCTCACCGGCGCCGACCTGCTGTCGAACGGCGGCGCGCGCGCGGCGTTCGCGCTGTGCCGCCCGCCCGGCCACCACGCGGGCCGCGAGTACATGGGCGGCTACTGCTACCTGAACAATGCGGCGATCGCCGCGCAGCACGGCATCGCGAGCGGTGCCGCGCGTGTCGCGGTGCTCGACGTCGACTTCCACCACGGCAACGGCACGCAGGACATCTTCTACGACCGCCCGGACGTGCTGTTCGCGTCGCTGCACGGCGAGCCGGCGGTGTCGTATCCGTACTTCTCCGGCTACGCGGACGAGCGCGGCACGGGCGCGGGCGAGGGCTTCAACCTGAACCTGCCGCTGCCGAAGGGTACGCAGTGGGACACCTACTCGGCGGCGCTCGGCCACGCCACGGCCGCGATCGCGAAGCACGCGCCCGACCTGCTCGTCGTGTCGCTCGGCGTCGACACGTTCGAGCACGACCCGATCAGCCATTTCAAGCTGCGCTCGCCCGACTACCTGCGGATCGGCGAAGCGCTCGCGCGCCTGAACCTGCCGACGCTGTTCGTGATGGAAGGCGGCTACATGGTCGAGGAAATCGGTATCAACGCGGTGAACGTGCTGCTTGGCTTCGAAGGGCGCGCGTGACCGCATCGCTTTGCCTGCAATCAACGACGGTCCTGATTACGAACCAAGAGCGACAAGGAAGGAGACGAACATGAATCGACATCAGAAGAAGACGGCAGGCGCGACCGCGGTGGCGCTTGCGTGCGCACTATTCGCGCTGTCCGCGCACGCGGACGAGGTCGTGCGCATCGGGCACGTCGCGCCGCTGACCGGCGCGATCGCGCACCTCGGCAAGGACAGCGAGAACGGCGCGCGGCTCGCGGTCGAGGAGATCAACGCGAAGGGGCTGGTGATCGGCGGCAAGAAGGTCACGCTGCAACTCGACGCGCAGGACGACGCGGGCGATCCGCGCACCGCGACGCAGGTCGCGCAGCGGCTCGTCGACGACAAGGTGGTCGGCGTCGTCGGCCATCACAACTCGGGCACGTCGATTCCGGCGTCGCGCGTCTATCGTGACGGCGGCGTCGTGCAGATCTCGCAGGCTGCGACCAACCCGATGTACACGCAGCAGGGTTTCAAGACGACCTACCGCGTGGTTGCGACCGATGCGCAGCAGGGGCCCGCGCTGGCGTCCTACGCGGCGAAGAACATGGGCGTGAAGACGGTTGCCGTGATCGACGATTCGACCGCGTACGGGCAGGGCCTCGCGACCGAATTCGAGAAGGCGGCGAAGGCGTCCGGGATGAAGGTCATCTCGCGCGACGCGACCAACGACAAGGCGATCGACTTCCGCGCGATCCTCACGAAGATCAAGGGCGAGAACCCCGACGCGATCATGTACGGCGGGATGGACGCGACCGGCGGCCCGCTCGCGAAGCAGGCGCGCCAGCTCGGCATGCGCGCGAAGATCCTCGCCGGCGACGGCGTGTGCTCGACCGACCTGCCGAAGCTCGCGGGCCCGGCGTCGGACAACGTCGTGTGCTCGGAAGCCGGCATCGCGCTCGAGAAGATGCCGGGCGGCGGGGCGTTCGTGAAGCGCTACGAGGCGCGCTACCACCAGCCGATGCAGGTGTATGCGCCGTTCTCGTACGACGCGGTGTACATCATCGTCGACGCGATGAAGCGCGCGAACTCGACGGACCCGGCGAAGGTGCTGGCCGCGATGCCGGCGACCGACTATCGCGGCGTGATCGGCGAAACCAGCTTCACGCCGCAGGGCGATCTGAAGCACGGCGCGATCTCGGTGTTCACGTACAAGGGCGGCAAGAAGGCGCTGCTCGACATCGTCAGGATGTGACGCAGGCGGGGCGCGCCGCGCGGCTCGCGCCGTTGCGTGCTCCGAGGTTTTACGACGCGCTTTGCGACGCCTGCACGCGGCGCGGTTCGGCGTGCCGCAGCGGCTGTTCGGCGTCGTGCACGATGTGCAGCTCGCGGGTGCGGATCGGCAGCGCGCAGTCCGCATCGGCGAGCGTCTTGCGCACCTGGCGCGCGAGGCGCCAGCGCATCGCCCAGAACTTGTCCGTGTGCGTCCACACGCGCAGGTTCGCGATCGCGGTGCTGTCGTCGAAGCGCATCACCATCACGTCCGGCGCGGGATCCTGCAGCACGTCGGGATCGGCCACTGCCAATGCACGCAGCGCGTCGAGCGCGCGGTCGATGTCGTCGTGCACGGACACTTCCACTTCGAGATCGAGGCGGCGCGTCGGATTACGCGTGTAGTTGCGGATCGCGCTGCCCCACAGCGCGCTGTTCGGCACGTATTCGCAGATGCCGTCCGGCTTCGTCAGCCGCGTCATGAAGAGCCCGACCTCGTCCACCGTCCCCGCGACACCCGTGCCGCCGTCGATGTAGTCGCCCACCTTGAACGGCCGCAGCAGCAACAGCATGATGCCGGCCGCGATGTTCTGCATCGTGCCTTGCAGCGCGAGCCCGATCGCGAGGCCGGCGGCGCCCAGCACCGCGACGATGCTGGCGGTTTCGATGCCGAGCTGCGACAGCGCGCCGACGATCGCGACGATGCGCACGCCCCACACGGCGACGTCGCAGAGAATCGGCCGCAGCGTGTCGTCGACGCGCTCCTTGTTCGAGAGCACCCGGTTCAGCCAGTTGCCGATGCGTTTCGACAGCCACCAGCCGCCGACGAGCAGCACGAGGGCCGCGCAGAGCTTGACGGAGAGTGTGGACAGCGCGTTCCACAGGAACGTCCAGCGCTCCGGATGAAGATGATCGAGCAACATGACGGGGTTCCGGTTTGAAGACACAGGGCGCGGCGCGCAGCGTGTCCGTCATCGTCGGACCGGCGTGCGCTCGCGCGTCGGCAGCCCTCGACTGTACACGGCATGCATGGTTTCGCGCGAACGCAACGGGGCGGATTCCCGGGCGTTCTTGCGGTGAAAGCGCGATTTCGTTCTCGTACTAAGCGGATCGTTTGACAAACAGGATTGGTCCTATTCAGCCATTTCGATCCCGTCGATACACTCGATTCCGAGTTGCCGGAACGTGACGATCGTTCCTCTGCGACATCCGGTTCTTTCCCGATTTTTCATTGATAGCGAGTGACGACGTCATGCGGTCATACCTGCGTTTCCGTCTCGCACGCGAACAAGGTCGATCCGCGCAAAGCGGGGCCATCCGCGCTCCGATTCGCCGCATGCTGCTGAGCAGTGTCGCCGCAGCGGCATGGCTTGCCGGCACGCAGGGCGCGGTGGCGCTGGTGTCTTCCGGCGCCGCGCCGTTCACACCCGTGACGGCGCAAGCGGCCGACCTTGTCGACGTGCCTTTCTTCAGTGCCTCCCGGACCATCTGGGGCGGCTTGCTGGCATCGACCACGGTGCCGCGTGTCGCGCTGGAACCGCGCGCGGCGAACGCCCGCGCGCACGCCGCTTCCGGCAGGTTCGCGATGCGTGCCGGCGCATGTACGCCGTACGTCGTCCTCTGCGATGCGGCGCGCGGTGCGATCGAGCGCGATTACGCGGCCCGCTTCGACTACGGCTTTGCATCACCGCTACCGGCGATCGGCGTGCCGCCGACATTCGAGCCGCATCGCACCGAGCTGGCATCCGCCGAGCCGTTCGTGTTCGCTGGACAGGAGAGCGGCACGCGCGCCGGCGCGATCACCGGCAGCCTGCGTGCGTCGCTCGCGCGGGCCGATCTGCCGGCCGGTGTCGCGGCACAGATCAACCGCTTGCTGGCCGGGCGTACCGATCCGAAGCAGCGCGGCGCGCGCGGCGATACCTTCCGCGTCGCCTTCGCCCCTGACGACAGCGCGACGCTGGCGGGCGGCGTGCGCGTGACGGCGCTCGATGTCCGCTTTCGCGGCCAGCGCGTCACCGCTGTGTGGTTCGCACCGCAGGCAGGCTCGCCGGGCGCCTACTACGATCTCGACGGCATGCCGCTCGCCGGCTCGCGGTTCGAGATGCCGGTCAGCGCGACGCGGATCAGTTCGCGGTTCGGCACGCGCGTGCATCCGGTGACCGGCGCGCGTCACGTGCATTCCGGCGTCGATCTCGCCGCGCCGACGGGCCGTGCGGTCCGTGCATCCGAGCGCGGCGTCGTGACGTTCATCGGCACCGAGCCGGGCGGCTATGGCAAGTATGTGGTGATCCGTCATGCCGGCGGTTATACGTCGTACTACGCGCACCTGTCCGCGTTCGAGCCGACGCTGCGAACCGGCGCGCGGGTACTGCGTGGCCAGCGCGTCGGCGCCGTCGGTAGCACCGGGACCGCGACCGGCCCTCATCTGCACTTCGAAGTCCGGCGACATGCCCGTCTCGTCGATCCGATCGAACTGGTGCAGGCGGCAAGGGCGGCGAAACTGAAGGGCGAGCAGCGTGTGGCGTTCAAGAGCGTGGCTCGCGCCGCGCGTACGCAACTGGCCGCGGCCACGTGGACGCAGCCGCTCGCGATGTCGCAGCGTCGCGCGCCGCGTGACGGCTGACCATCGAGCGGACGCCGGCCGGCGCGGCCGGCAGCGTTGCGCACGAACGTTGATGCGCACCGTGGTGCAGTGCCGTCGATAGCCGTCAGGATCGAGCGTGAGGGCGCGCCGATCGGTGCTGGCAACTCACGCGCAATGCTCGACAGGCAGCCATATTTCAAGCATGCCGGCGCCCGTCGCCGGATCGTAGTCGCCGCTGTAGCGCTCGAACTCGGGCGCGTCCACTGCTTTGAACCCCGACGTCGGCAGCCAGCCGTTCCAGATGCTGTACCGGACATAGCGCATCACCGGCCAACCGGTGTTCATCGAGAACAGGCGCGAAAAGCCGAAGCGCGTCATGTTGCAATCGGCGGCAATCCTGTCGAGCCAAATCGCCACGCCGGATGGCGTGGCGAAGATCGACCGGATTCTGCCGCTTAGCCGAGCGGCCAGTTCAGAATGGCGATCCCGTCGTTGTAGTCACCATCCGTCCCGTCTTCCGACCCGACGAGCCCGAAGTAGGTCTTCTTGAAGATGTCGACCTGACGCGAGCCGATCTTCGACGGCTTGCCGTTTGCCGTCACCACCACGCGCACCTTCCCCTTGCCCGAGTTCACGATCTGCGTGTTCAGGTTCGCGTCCTGTGTGCCGGCGCCCTGGAACGTCGCGGCCGGTTTTGCGTTGTCGTCGACGTACACCTCGATCGTCTGCTGCGCGGCCGAATTGACCAGTGCCGTCACGCCGAACGCGATGTTCGGCGGCAGGTTGAAGATGCCGTCGCGTTCGCCGCCGCCGGTCGTCGTGGTATCCGGATGCGTGGGCTCGGGTTGCGGCGTCGCTTTCGAGAAGTAATTGACCACTGCGCCGACGCCGAACTTCGCCGCCGCCCCGGGCAGCACGCCTGGCGCGCCGGCCCACGTCACCGTGCACGCGACCACTTGCCCCGCAGCATCGGTCTTCACCTTGTTCTGCCAGCTGCCGACGTCGAAGCTGTACGGGATGGTCGCGATGTCGACGAACACGTCGTACTGCGGCAGTTTCTCCACCAGCTGCGCGGTCATGAACTGACGCATCCGGTCGAGCACCGCCTGGTCGCCGTTCGCCTGCACGGCGGTCGCGTCGTTGCCCGCGACTTGCAGGAGTGCGTACAGATCGTCATGGGTAAAGGGTTGTGACATGTCGTCCTCGTCTTAATGGAAGGTTGCGCGTCGCACGTCCGGTGAGCGGATCTCGCCGTTGTCGCGCACGGAGCGCAGCGTGGGAATGCAAATGACTGCTCGAGTGATTCGATGCGCAATGCGTGGTTGACCCCGTCGCCATTGCGCGATTCGGCAGCGGCGCGCAACGCATGCTGCGCGCTGCCGCGCCCGGTTCACCCCAGCGGCCAGTTCAGGAACACGATCCCGTCGGTGTAGTCGCCGGCCGGCATGAATCGGTCGTCAAGCGGGCGTCAGGTCAGCCGATCGGCCATTGCAGCACGACGATGCCGTCGTTGTAGTCGCTGTCGTGACCGTCTTCCGATACGACGATCCCGAAGTTGACGGTGAACGGCGAGCCGTCAGACTTCTTGCCATTGATCGGCGCGAGGCGCGCGTCGGTGGCCGAGGTCTTGCCGTTCACCGTCACTTCGAAGCGGAGCTTGCCGTTGCCGGAATTCAGCGTGGCTTCGCGCGGGCCGTCGCGCGTGGTCAGCTTGTGATAAGCGGCGGGTTCGTTGCTGTCGCCGATGAACAGCTTGATGTGTTGCTGCTCGGCGGCATTCGCGAAGAAGATCGCGCGAAAGTCGGTGTTCGGCGGAATCGAAAACTCGCCGGCGCGATTCGAGGACGTTTGAGAGTCGGCCATGCTTTCCTCCTGAAGGTCGGTGGATAAGGCGCTTCGCTGCGTCGCGCAAACGTTTGCCGTTTCAAGCGCGACGTGGCCAGCATGGCGAAAAATAAATAAAAAAATATTCGGCCGGGAATGAAAATTGTTCAGTAAATCGCAAACCGAAACAGTTCGATTTACTGAAGCCAATTCAATGGAAAATAATTCGATATACCCATGAAATTATATCGAGGTGTGTCGCATTTTCATGAACAATGGACGGGCGCGCAGGTGTGAGTGGTGGGGAATCTGGGAAATCGGGAGAGTCGGGCTTCGGAGCAGGCGCTCCGCGTTCGCATGTGGCAGCGTATTGTTTCAACATCGTGGTTCTCTGTCGTGGCCGTGCCCACCGGCCACCACTGTACGCCTGCACCGAAGCCGGATCGCAACGGAGAGGGGTGCGGTGACCGACGAAGGTCGTTGATTGACATCATCCCGATGTAGACAGGATTCCGCCGGCACCGCACTCGACAAGCATATTGACAGCGCGCGTTGCCGCCTATCGGACTGGACTGATTTTGCGTGTTTCGTGCATGGTACGAATGGCCGGGCACTGATAGTGCTGACAGGCGTTGAATTCGTGCAATGCGCGTATCGTTCGATCGGTGCGGGCGGGCCCGTGCGCGTGCGCGCTATCGCGTAGCCTTGCCCGCGCGCCACGCCGGCGTGCGTCACCGGCATGTCGTTCGCGGCCGCCTCCTGCATCACGAGTGAACCTCGCCCGTTGCGGGCGCTTGGTTCTCCGGCGGTCATTGTCACGGAACCGGCCCGTTGCCGGCCCCTCATGAGGAATGCGTGATGACGAAACCCGATGCGCTGAAAGGCGAGATCAAGGAACAGGCCCAGGAAGCAGATCGTCACAACCTGGCGAGGCCCGCCGTGAACGGCGCGTTGTGGGCGCGCGGGCTGACGACGCAGCGCGTGGCCGACCTGTTCAGGACGCTGCCCGGATTGCCGGGGCACTGGATGCAGCTGCAGAACGAGGTCAACGCCGGGAATCGCTATTTCTACGGCATCCAGCACGGCCATCAGACGACCGACGAGGGCAAGGAACTGATCCGCTGGATCGCCGATGCGGTGGTCAGCGCCGCGCAGAAGGCGGGATTCGATTTTCCGCTGCAGCAGTTGAAGTTCACCGCCGACACAGGGTGGCTCAAGCTTCAGCGCGTGTCGGGGCGCGTGATGGTGTTGTCACGGCCGTAGGCGTAGCCGGCAGTTGTCGATGAGGCCGTGTGTCGCCGGTCGAGTCAGGCGCGGCAGCGAGAACGCGCGCTGCCGCCGATGATCGAGTGCGGCCTCGACCGCGCTGCCGACGGCATCACTGACCAAAGCGCTCCGCGACGGCGTCCTTCAACCGCGCGGCGGTCAACTCCCCCATGTGCGATTCGACGAGCTCGCCCTTCGCGTTGAAGAACAGCGTCGTGGGCAAGCCGCGCGACCCGTACGCATGCATCGCGCGCAGCGCAGGATCGAGCAGCACGTGATCGAAGCGCAGCCCCTGCTGTTCGAGGAACGCGCGCACTGCTTGCGCGTTTTCCCCCTGGTTGAGCATCAGCACCGTGATGCCCGGGTGATCGCGCTGCGCCTGTTCGAGGATCGGCATCTCGCGCCGGCAAGGCGCGCACCACGTCGCCCACAGGTTCACGACGACCGGCTTGCCGACGAAACGCTGCGGCAATACGGGCGTCGCGTCGAGCGCTTCGAGCTGCATCGACTCGAACGGCGGCGCGGTGCGTTGCAGTGTCGCCAGCGTGCCCTGCGCGATGCCCCATGCGGCGAGACCCGCGACGATGCCGGCTGTCACCGGGCGGCGCAGCGCGGGCAGCCGGCGCAGCCGCCAGACGGTGAACACGAGCGCGGCGGCCATACCGATGCGCCAGTCGAAGCCGCCGTCACCGAATGCAATGATCGAGCGCGGCGCGGCGGCGTAGTCGCGCCACCATTGCGCGACGTAGCCGATCCGTGCGGCGATCAGCCCGAGCAGCAGCACGTCGAGGATCAGGCTCGACGCGGTCTTGTGCTGGCCGTCCGGCGGACGGCGCTGGATGAAACGGGCGACGAGCCACGCCAGCAGCGCGGCGGCGGCTACCGCGACGACGCGGATCGAGAAGGGACCGATGCTCAACATGGGAAGAAAGGAGTGCGGGGACGGTGGAGCGACCGGTGACGGCGACGCCGTCGACGGTCATGATGCGTTTCGACCCTACGGGACGCACACGGGTTCCCGTCGTGCCCGCGCGATGCGGATCGTCTGACGAATGCGGATCGCATGCGGGCGCGGGCATTCAGTACGACGTCGCTTTCATGCAGGCCTCCCGAGCATCAGGCCGACTGACCATCCCGCACGTTCGGCAATTACTGCCGGTTTCGGCCCGAGCCGGAAGGCGCGCCGCCGAGCCGGTATGCGGTGAAGAACTCGGCCCACGGCGAACCGTCCGGCACCGGGATGTGCAACGCCGACGTCCGCTGCTTCAACGCCGTGAACACATCGTTGATGCGCGCGGTCTGTGCGGCATCGGTGAACGGACGAGGCCGCGCCCGGCCGGCCGCGAACGCGCCGTACGCGATCGCCAGCAGGCGCGCGCTGTCGTCGATCGAGACGATCGATCCGTTGATCGCTTCGACGAAGCGCGGCCGGTCCTCTTCACGCGACGCGGCGATGCACTGATACACGATCGCCGACACTTCGTGCAGGTCGTTCGCGCGCAGCAAGGCCGGCAGGCGCGCGGCGATCCGCTCGGCCGGTTCTTCATGCAGCGCGACGCCGAAGTCGAGCACGGCAGCCATCGGATTGCCGTCCTGCTGCACGCGATCGAGCGCCGCTGCCGGCGAAGCGGCGGCCGCTTGCGGAGCGTCGCCGGCAGCGGATCGCAGCACGTCCGCCACCGGCTGCTTCCACTCGGGAAAGATCATCCGCACGTTGCCGAACCGCTCGCCGCCTTGCGCGGCCGGATGCCACCGATAAATGATCGTGCCGCCCTGGATGAACGGCGAATACAGATGCTCGGGCGTTTGCGGCAGCGGCCGCTGGTTGATCGGCAGCCACGCGAGCGTCAGCCAGTCGTAGCGGCCCGTCGCGGGCACCGACGGGCTCGAACTGGCAACGACCTGCCACGTGCCGCGGTTCGCATAACGCCGGCGTGCATCGGGCACCGCGACGGTTTGCTGTTTCGCGGTATCGAAGTAGGTGGTGCCGGTCACGTTCGCGCCACTGTCCCTGGCTGGCGTGATGGTCGCGATGACCCACGACGCACCGTCCGCCGAACGGTATTCGGCCGGCTGCAGCGTGGCAACGTCGTGCACCATGCGGGTTTCCGCGGCCACGGGGCTCGGCGGAAGACCGGCGGGACCGGCGACGATACTCGGCATGGACTTTCCTCGGAATCGGGTGCGTATCGTCGAGCGGGGACGATACGCGGCCGCGCGGGTTGTTTCTCGTAACTGTAGAACGCCGCCGCCGGAAACGGAAACCGGCCGAAGCAACCCGGGCAACCCGGGCAGCGCAAGGCCGCGCGCACGCGCGCCGCCGCTTCGGCTTGCCATGCGCATCCTGGGCCGGAACGACGAACCGCGATCGGGAGCACATATGACCGACACGAAAGCCATTGCAAGACACTGGCCGCACGTCGCCGGCCAATGGATCGACCGGGCCGGCAGGCCCGGCCGCTGGATTGAAGCCGTCGCGGCCGCGCCGCGTACGACCTGCCGCGCGCGGCGTGATCAGCGCGGCAATACCTTCCGGTAGATCACGAATCCCGTCTTTTCCGCGACGGTGTCGTAGAGCCGCATCGCCGTGTGATTCGTTTCATGCGTCTGCCAGTACACGCGTTCGGCGCGATGCTGCTGCGCGGCGTCGTACACGGCCCCGATCAACGCGCGGCCCACGCCTTTGCCGCGCTCGCTGTCGAGCGTGAAGAGATCCTGCAGATAGCAGGTCGGCCCGACCAGCGTCGTGCTCCGGTGATACAGGAAATGCACGAGCCCGACGAGCCGGCCGCCGCGTTCCGCGACGCGCGCATGCACGGGCTCGTAGCCGTCGAAGAAGCGCGACCACGTGAGCTGCGTGATCTCGCGCGGTAGCGCGGTGTCGCCGAAGCGGCCGTAGAAGCGGTTGTAGCCGTCCCACAGCGGCAGCCAGTGGTCGTAGTCGTCTTCCCGCACAGGGCGTACGGTCAGGCCGGCGTCGGTAGCGTTCATGTTCGCGAATCTCTCGAGGATGGAGTGAAGCGTTGCCGGCGCGGCCGGAAACGGGAGCAGGCATCTACGATAGAAAGATCGTGGCACCATGTGTAGATCCATGACATACCCCATTTCTGGAGCCACGATGGATTACGCCGTCCTGCGGTCGACCTTCGAGCGCGATGCGGGGCCGCACGCGGCCGCGCGGATGTCGCAGCAGCAGCGGCTGTACGCGTGCCTGCGCGACGCGATCCTGAACGGCCGGGTTGCCGAAGGCGCGCGGCTTGCCGCGTCGCGCACGCTGGCCGACGAGCTCGGCATCGCACGCAACTCGGTGCTCTACGCGTACGAGCGGCTCGCGTCGGAAGGCTTCGTGATCGGCACGCGGCAGGGCACGGTGGTCGCGCAGATGGGCTTGCGCGGGCCGCAGGTTGCCGCTGCGGCGCCCGTCGCCGATACGGTGGTGCTGTCGCGGCGCGTCGTGCAGGCCGAGCGTGCGACGAGCGGCCTCGACGAATCGCTGCCGTTCATGCCGGGCGTGCCGGCCGTCGACGAATTCCCGCTCGCGGCATGGCGACGTTGCATCGAGCGCGCATGGCGCGCAGCCGGGCCGGCGCAGCTCGGCTACCAGTCGGCGGAAGGCGATGCGATGCTGCGCGACGCGATCGCCGGCTATTTGCGTGCGTCACGCGGCGTGCGCTGCGACGCCGCGCAGGTGATCGTCACCGACGGCACGCAGGGCGCGCTCGACCTGTGCGCCCGCGCGCTGGCCGACGCGGGCGACGTCGCGTGGATCGAGAACCCCGGCTACCACGGCGCGCGCAATGCGTTTCTCGCGGCCGACCTGCGCGTCGAGCCGATCGGCGTCGACGCGCAGGGGCTGGCGCCGCATTCGCACGACTGGCGCGATCGTCCGCCGAAGCTCGTCTACATCACGCCGTCGCACCAGTATCCGCTCGGCGCGGTGATGAGCCTCGAACGGCGGCTCGCGCTCGTCGCGCACGCGCGGGCGGCCGGCGCATGGATCGTGGAGGACGACTACGACAGCGAGTTCCGGCACCACGGCACGCCGCACGCAGCCGTGCAGGGGCTCGCCGACGATGCGCCGGTGATCTATCTCGGCACCTTCAGCAAGGTGATGTTTCCCGCGTTGCGGCTCGGCTTCATGGTCGTGCCGGCCGCGCTCGCCCAGCCGCTGCGCGACGCGGCGGGCGCGCTGCTGCTGCAGGGCCGCGCGGTCGAGCAGCGCGCGCTTGCGGAGTTCATCGACGCCGGGCATTTCACGCGGCATCTGCGGCGTATGCGCCGCGTGTACGCGGAGCGGCGCGATGCGTTGCACGACGCACTGGAGCGGCGCCTGCGCACGCGCCTGACGGTGTCGGGCGGCGCGGGCGGCATGCATCTGTCCGCGCGGCTCGACGTGCCCGTCGCCGATACGGAACTGAGCCGCGTCGCGCAGGCGCACGGGCTGATCCTGCGGCCACTGTCGTCGTTCTGCCTGCCGGGCACCGCGCACGGCTACAACGGGCTCGTGCTCGGCTACGGCAGCGTGCCGGCCGAGCGGATGGACGCGCTCGCGCTGTGGATCGGCGAGATGATCGACCGCGTGCTCGCCGCGCGGTGACGACCGTCGCGTCGCGTTGGGGCGCGACGGCCCGCAGATCCGCCTACCCGCGCATCGGCGGATTGATCGCACCGGATCGCGCCACGCTCGACGCGGCTCCGTGCCAGCCATCGACGCGATGACGTCGAATCCGGTGCAGTAGCGGACGAGCCCGCTTCCAGCGCGACGGCGAGCGCAAAAAAACTCGCCAATCCAGTTGTCCACGTTTCGTCATTTGGCTAATATTCAAAACGTTAAACGAGACCGAACCCATGGACGACGTCACCCGCATCAGCGCACTGGCCAACGAGAGCCGTCTGGCCGTGATGCGCTGGCTCAAGCAGCCGCGCAGGCATTTCCCGCCGCAGCCGCACGGCGACTTCGACGAACTCGGCGTGTGCTGCACCTATATCACCGAGAAGCTCGGCATCGCGCCGGCCACGACCACGCGCCACATGCGCATCCTCGCGGATGCCGGGCTCGTGCAGGCGACG
Source organism: Burkholderia sp. A9 (assembly GCF_000801975.1). Classification (NCBI taxonomy): domain Bacteria; kingdom Pseudomonadati; phylum Pseudomonadota; class Betaproteobacteria; order Burkholderiales; family Burkholderiaceae; genus Burkholderia; species Burkholderia sp. A9. Next base: position 37,964 of record NZ_JSZN01000027.1, read on the forward strand.
CGTGTCGGCAAGTTCACGTACTACAAGCGGATCGACGATGCGCTGCATCAGTTGGGCCGCGATCTCCTGCAACTCTGATCTCCGCCGAGGCAACCGAATGGACGAACTCGCCCTGCTGGCCGACGCCGACCGGCGCGCGCATGCCTACCTCGCCGCCACGAACGACCGGCGCGCGTACCCTGACGCGGCTGCGCTCGCGGGCCTCGCCGCGTTCGACGAGCCGCTGCCTGACGAGGGCCGCCCTGCCGACGACGTGCTGCGCCTGCTCGACGAGCAGGGCACGCCCGCGACCGTCGCGTCGAACGGCCCGAACTACTTCGGCTTCGTGATCGGCGCGACGCTGCCGGCGGCGGCCGCGGCCGAGCGGCTGATGCTCGCGTGGGACCAGTGCGCGTCGTCGTTCGCGAACTCGCCGGTGGCGGCGACGATCGAGCGGCAGGCCGCGCGCTGGGTCGTCGAGGTGCTCGGGCTGCCCGCAGGCAGCGCGGTCGGCTTCGGCACGAGCGCGACGGCCTGCACGCTGGTCGCGCTGGTCGCCGCGCGGCGCGCGCTGCTCGCGCGCAAGGGCTGGGACGTCGACGAGGACGGCCTGACCGGCGCGCCCGAGGTGAAGGTCGTGATCTCCGAGTTCGCACACGTCACGGTGAAGAAGGCGCTGCGCGTGCTCGGCTTCGGGATGAAGCGTCTCGTCGTCGCGCCGGTCGACGCGCACGGCCGCATCGACCCCGCGGAATTGCCGCCGCTCGACGACCTGACGATCCTCTGCGTGCAGGCCGGCGAAGTCAACACCGGCGAGTTCGATCCGTTCGCTGCGTTGATTCCGCCGGCGAAGGCCGCCGGCGCATGGGTGCACGTGGACGGCGCGTTCGGGTTGTGGGCGCGCGCGTCGGCAAAGCGGGCGCTGACCGACGGCATCGACGGCGCGGACAGCTGGACGACCGACGGCCACAAGTGGCTCAACACGCCGTACGACGGCGCGATGGTGATCTGCCGCGACGCGGCCGCGCTCGCGACCGCGATGAACAGCGACGCGGTCTACCTGAGCGGCGCGCAGGATGCGCAGAAGAACCTGAACCTGGAATTCTCGCGGCGGGCACGCGGCATTCCCGTGTGGGCCGCGCTGCGTGCGCTCGGCCGCGCGGGCGTAGCGACGATGATCGAGCGGCATTGCGCGCAGGCACAGCGCGTCGCGGACGGCCTGCGCGCGGCCGGCTACGACGTGCTGAACCGTGTCGTGCTGAACCAGGTGCTGGTGCGCGCCGGCACCGACGACGAGACGATCGCGATCCTTCAGGCCGCGCAGGATTCGGGCGACGTATGGTTCGGGCAGACCGTGTGGCAGGGGCGGCCGGCGTTCCGGATCAGCGTGTCGTCGTGGCGCACGGAGGACGAACACATCGATCGTCTCGTCGCGTTGCTGACCAAGCTGCGCGGCGTGCACGTGGGCTGAACGGCGGCGGCGCCTGCGTTTCGGGCGCGGCGCTTGCGTCTTGCTTGCGTCACGCTTAGTTGGTCACGTGCCGTCGTCATCCTTCGCCAGCACGTTCGCCGAGGCCGCCTTCAGGCATTCGATCAGATGCAGCGCGGCCGGCGTCAGCAGTGCATGCCGCCGCATCACGATCACGACGGTCAACGCCGGCAGCGGCTCGGCGAGATCGAGCACGACGATCCCGCGCGACTTGCGTTCGACGTCCGCGAGCGGCCGCGCGAACACGCCGAGCGCGTCCGTCTGCGACACGAGCCCGAGCGTCGCGGCAAACGACGGACAGTGCAGCACCCGCTTCGGTATCTCGAGACCGGACGGCGTGAAGATCGAATGCACCAGATCGTTACCACCCTCCCCATAACGTGGCACACACCATTGCGCGTCGCCTAGCTCGCGCAGCGAGCGCGCACGCGCGAGCCGATGCCGGCTTCTCGCGACGACCACGAACGCCGTGCGGAACAGCGCAATGCTCGCGAATTCGTCGGGGTCGGGCAGCGCGTTCGACAATTGGTGCGTGACGATGAAATCGAGCGAACCGTCGCGCAGCCGCGCGAGATCGGTCGCGGTCAGCGCATCGTCGACGTTCACGGTCGCGCCGGGCAGCTTGCGCGTGAACGCATCGAATGCACGCGGCAGGATCGTGAGCGCGACGGTCGGGCTGACCGCAATCGACACCGATCCGCTCGTGCCGAGCCGCAACTGCTCGATTTCGTCGCGCGTGCGCTGGAGTTCCTCGACGATCAGCCGCGCGCGAATCGCGAACGCGCTGCCGTAGTCGGTCAGCGCGACGCCCTTGACGCTGCGCATCACGAGCGGCACGCCCAGCTCGGCTTCGAGCTCGCGCACGATGCTGCTGACGGCCGGTTGCGTGACGCCGAGCGCGCGGGCCGCACCGCGGATGGTGCGGTGCTCGGCGACCGCGAGAAACGCATTGAGCTGCTTGAGCTTCATGGGTGACAAGGAAAAGTTATCGCACGAATCGAAATCTTGGATTTTTCTTATCGGATCGAGTGTATATGCTCGGAGCTTTTCAGGAGCTGCCGCAATGATTCCGGTCAACCAGCAACGGCTGTGGGATTCGCTGATGGAGATGGCGACGATCGGCGCGACCGCGCGCGGCGGCAGCTGCCGGCTTGCACTGAGTGCCGACGAGGTGCTCGGCCGGCAACGTTTCATCCGCTGGTGCGAGGACGCCGGCTGCGAGGTACGCATCGATCCGATCGGTAACGTGTTCGCGCGCCGGCCCGGCACGCAGCCCGACGTGCCGGCCGTGATGTGCGGCAGCCATCTCGACACGCAGCCGCTCGGCGGCCGCCTCGACGGCGTCTACGGCGTGCTCGCCGGCCTCGAGGCGATTCGCGCGCTGAACGAGCACGGTGTCGTCACGCGCCATCCGATCGACGTCGTCGCGTGGACCAACGAAGAGGGCTCGCGCTTCACGCCCGGCATGATGGGCTCGGCCGTCTATGCGGGCACGCTGGATCTCGACTACGCGCTGGCCCGGCCGTGCATGCAGACGGGCGTGCGGCTCGGCGACGAGCTCGAGCGCACCGGCTTCGCCGGCCGCGAGCGCGAGCGACAGATGCCGAAAGCCTATTTCGAAGCGCATATCGAGCAAGGCCCGGTGCTGGAGAACGCCGGTCTGCCGATCGGCGTGGTGTCCGGCGTGCAGGGCATCTACGAACTCGACGTCACGGTGACCGGCTTCGAGTCGCACGCGGGCACGACGCCGATGAGTGTGCGCAAGGATGCGATGGGCGTGGCCGCCGCGATGATCGCCGCGATCGTCGACCATGGGCATGCGTTCGATGCCGATGCGCGCGTGACCGTCGGCCATGTCGCGTGCCAGCCGAATTCGCCGAGCACGATCCCCGGCCTGGTCCGCTTCAGCGTGGACGTGCGTCACCCGTCGCGGCCGGCGCTGCAGCGGCTCGTCGCCGATATCGAAGCGATCTGCGTGCAGCGCATCCCGCTGCGCGGCACGCAGGTGCAGGTGCAGACCATCGCCGAGTACGAGCCGGTGGTGTTCGATGCCGAATGCGTCGCGCGCGTGCGGCAGGTGACGGCTGCCGCCGGCTATCCGTATCTGGAGATGTGCAGCGGCGCCGGGCACGACGCGGTGAACCTGTCGTACGTCGCGCCGAGTGCGATGGTGTTCGTCCCGTGCAAGGCCGGACTGAGCCACAACGAGGCCGAGGATGCCGATCCGCAGCACCTCGCGCAGGGCGCGTCGGTGCTCGCGAACCTGCTGGCCGATTGCGCGCGATAGTGCTGCGCGGCGGCGCGTGCGCGCCGCGACCTCGCCTGCGTGGAAATGTTGGACAATAGCGTGGCATGCGCGCCGCGCCGGCCCGGGCGGCTCGTTCAACCGATCCATTCACGCTGACGAAATCCCCATGTCCACGACATCTCCCCGGGAACTGCTGAAGGCCGCCGATATCGCAAAGATGGAGCCGACGCGCGCGGTGCATTCGCTGAATCCCACCGCCGTTCGCCTCAAACGGCAGCTCAGCGACCTGACCGGCCTCACGCAAATCGGCGCCCATTTGCTCACGCTGATGCCCGGTCACGAATCGGCCGAGTATCACCGTCACCTGTACGAGGAAGAATGCGTGTACGTGCTGTCTGGTACCGGCACGGCCACGATCGGTGAACGCACGTGGGAAATCGGGCCGGGCGATTTCCTCGGCTTTCCGCGCGGCGGCGATGCGCACACGTTGCAGAACACCGGCGAGGCGCCGCTGCAGCTGTTCATCGTCGGCCAGCGTCTCGAACACGATGTGTGCGAATACCCGAGAATCGGCAAGCGGCTTTACGTTGCCGGAGAACTCGAGGATTTCGTCGACCTGCCGAAGCAGCCGTAACCGGCCGGTCGGCGCATCACTCGGCGGTGTCGGTCACGACGGCGAGGCCGGCCGCCTTCCACTCCGGAAAGCCGTCCTCCAGCCGCGCGGCCTTGAAGCCGCGCGCGCGCAATGCGGCGACGGCTTCGAACGCGAGCACGCGGTACGGGCCGCGACAGTACGCGACGATTTCGGTGTCGACCGGCAATTCGCCGAGGCGCGCTTCAAGGCTCGCGAGCGGAATGTTCCGCGCGCCCGGCAGATGCCCGAGCGCGATCGCGAGCCGCGACGGGCTGCAGCCGACGCCGATCTACGTCGGCGTGTTCTACGCGGTCGCGGGCCTGCTGCCGTCGCTCCTCGTCGTGCGCGATACGCGCGATCTCGGCTATGCGATCGGCGCATTGTCGGCCGGCCTGATGGCCGACCGCTTCGGGTTTGCCGACGCGATTCTGGTGGTGGCGGCCGTCACGTTCGCGTCCGGGTGCGTCGTCGCGCTTATGATGCGGGAACGCCACTGACAGGATTGCACGCCATGGACACGCCGCACCCGCCGATGAATGTCCCGACTGCCGAAACGGAGCCTGAAACCGAAACCGTCGCCGAGCCGCGTGCGGCGCGCATGCATCGGCCCGTCGCGCTCGTCACCGGATCGACGTCGGGCATCGGCGCGGCCATCGCACGACGCCTGGCGGCGGACGGCTACGCGGTGATCCTGCATTCGCGCAGCTCCGCCGACACGGGCCGCGCGATGGCACGCGAACTCGGCGCGGTCTACGTGCAGGCCGATCTCGCGGACGATGCGGAGCGCGCGCGGCTGATCCGCGACGCGCTCGCCGTGCACGGGCGGCTCGACGTGCTGGTCAATAATGCGGGCGTCAGTCGCGTGATTCCGCACGACGATCTCGCCGCCGCGACGCCCGACGTGTGGCGCGAGATGCACGAGATCAACGTGATCGCGCCGTTCCGGCTGGTCGCCGAAGCGCAGCCCGCGCTGCTCGAAGCCGCGTCGAGCGGGCGCGCCGGTTGCGTCATCAACGTCAGCTCGCACGCGGGCGCACGGCCGAAGGGTGCGTCGATTCCGTATGCGGCGGCGAAGGCTGCGCTCAATCACACCACGCGTTTGCTCGCGCGCACGCTCGCGCCGGCGATTCGCGTCAATGCAGTGGCGCCGGGGCTGGTCGATACGCCGCTGACCGCCGACTGGAGCGACGCGCAGCAGCTCTGGCGCGAGCGCGCGCCGATGCGCCGTGCGGCGACGCCGGACGACGTCGCGCAGACGGTCGCGATGCTCGTCGCGTCCGATTACGTGACGGGCGAGATCGTGATGCTCGACGGGGGATTGAACCTGACGTGACGGGGGCCGCCGATGAGGGCGGCGCTGCGGAACGTCACGGCAGCCCCGTGCCGGCGTCATGCGCCGGCGGCGAAGCTGCCTGCCGATCCCGCCGGTCAGCCGAGGTTCGACCGCAGCTGCGCCAGCGCGCCGTCGTGCGTGCGTTCGAACTTCAGCGGCGTGACCGCGATGTAGCCTTCGCCGAGCGCGACCGTTTCCGAATCCGCATCGTCGTCGCGCGGCGCGCGCGCCAGTTTCAGCCAGTGGTATTCGATGTCGCGCGGATCGCGCCCCGACACGATTTCCACGCCCTGCAGCGTGCCGGCGCCCTGGTTCGTTGCCTTCAGCCCGCGCACGTCGTCGGCCGGGCGCGGCGGGAAATTCACGTTGAGGCACGCGTCGCTGTCCCAGCCGGCCGCGACGAGCCGGCGAATCACGTCCGGCGCGTGCGTGAGCGCCGTATTCCACGGCACCGCGTTGCGGTCGCTGAACGCCTGGCTCAGCGCGATCGCCGGCACGCCGACCAGCATGCTCGTCATCGCGGCGCCGACGGTGCCGGAGAACACTGTCTCCGTGCCGAGGTTTGCACCGCGGTTCACGCCGGACAGCACGATATCGGGCCGCGCGTCCTTCATCAGGTGGCTGACCGCGATCGCGACGCAATCGCCCGGCGTGCCGCGCACGGCGAAGCGGCGCTCGCCCTTGCGATGCACGCGCAGCGGCTCGTGCAGGCTCAGCGAATGCGACGTGCCGCTCTGGTCTTCCGCCGGCGCGACGATCCACACTTCGCGCGCCAGTTGGGTGGCGACCTGTTCGAGCACTTCAAGGCCGGGGGCGTCGAATCCGTCGTCGTTGGTGAGCAGGACGCGGTCGAACAGCGGGCGGGTTTCTTGCATCGGGACGATCCTCGCAGGTAGGCAATGACAGGGGAAGGCATCGCGGGTACAGCCGCAAGGCTAGCATCCCGTCGCGACGTATGTCGTGCCACGCAGTGCCGCGCGCAGTGTGTAGATGCAAAAACGGGCGCATGGCGCGCCCGTTCTCCGGTTGACGTGCCGCCCGCGCAGCGGGCCGGAATCGCGTTACCCGAGCAGGTGCCGCAGCAGGCCGGCCGACGCGACGCCGACGATGACGGTCGGCAGGATCGACAGGCGGGTCGCCGCGATCAGCGTGACGGCGAGCGCGAGCAGGTCGGCCGGACGCGTCGACACGAAGGCCGGCGCGATCACCGAGATCAGCACGCAACCGGGCACGTTCTCCATCACCGACGCCATCCGCGGGCTGAGCGTGCGGTTGCGCAGCAGCACGTAGCCGAGCACGCGCGACAGGTAGGTCGTCGATGCCATCAGCACGATGGTCGCGACCGTCGCGAAATCAGGCAGCATCGCGCGGCTCCCACAGCAGCGCGGCGATCAGCCCCGCGCATGCGCCGGCCGCGACGTACCACGCGCCGGGCACGGCCAGGTGCGTGGCCGCCGCGACGACGAGGCTCACGAACCACGGGCGGCTCGCACGCATGCCCTTCCACATCCCGCGCAACAGCACCAGAAACACGGCCGTGAAGGCCATGTCGAAGCCGTATTGCTCCACGTTGCCGATAATCGGGCCGACCGCCGCGCCGAGCGTGGTCATCGAGATCCACGTCAGGTAGAGCCCGGAGCACACGCCCGCGTAATAGGGGACGCTGATGTGCTTGGCCGAGCGCGAACGCGCGTCGGCGAGCGACATCGCCCAGCTCTCGTCGCACATGAAGAACAACGCGGCGAACGCGCGGCGGCGCGGCAGGCGCCGGATGTACGGCTCGAACGTTGCGCCCATCAGGATGTGGCGCGAATTCACGAGGAACGACATCGCGACGATCAGCGCGATGTGCGGCGGCGATGTCCACAGATGGATCGCCGCGAATTCGGAGCCGCCGCCGAAATTCAGGCCCGTCATCATCGGGACCTCGAACAGGTTCAGCCCTTTTTGCGCGGCCTGTGCGCCAAGCACCAGCGCGAACGGCACGAAACCCAGCATGACGGGCAGCGCCGCGCGCAATCCGCGACCCATCTCGGCGATATAGGCGGGCTTGTCGCGAAGCCCGGACGACGTTGAAACGCTACTGCTCATTACTCCTCCTTCGGGACGAGGATTGTCTGCTTTTTTGACTCGAATCGGGTTGCGTTGCGGCCCGATCTTCCGGAGAATTTGGCATTGAACGAGCAATTTGCGATTTTTTTGGAATTCGATGCCAATGAAGCTGGATGCTATCGACCGGCGGATCCTGAGCGCGCTGCAGCGCGACGGCCGCATGCAGAACGTGGAACTCGCGCAGGAAGTCGGGCTGTCGCCGTCGCCGTGCCTGCGGCGCGTGCGGCTCCTCGAGGAAGCGGGCGTGATCGAGAAATACGTGGCCGTGCTGAACCCGGCGAAGGTCGGCAAGGGGCTGACGATCTTCACGCGCGTGTGGCTGAAGGGGCAGGACGCGGAATCCGTGAACCGCTTCGCCGAAGCCGTCCAGCAGATGCCGGAAGTCGTCGAGTGCCACCTGATGGCCGGCGACTGCGATTTCCTGCTGCGCGTGGTGGCGGCCGACATCGACGACTACCGGCGCTTCCAGATGGAATATCTGACGCGCATTCCGGGCGTGCTGAGCGTGAAGACCGACATCCCGATGCAGAAGGTCAAGCTCACGTCGGCGCTGCCGACGTAACGCTGAGCGGGTGGGCGAGGCCGAATGGAACGACGGTCATCGGCCGGTGACAATGGCTCGATAAACTGGCGGGACAAGCCGCTTCGCCGCACACCGGATGCACCGCCATCCGGGATTCGATGCGCAAGCAACTAACGGTCAACCGTGAAGCGACCGGACGGGCACGCGCGGATGCGCGCAGCGCCCGGCGCCGGACGGTGCGTCTTTCTTGTCGGGTCATTCATGCAGCCATTCAACACGCCGTGGAATTCGCTGGAAATCGTCAAGCTCGTGCTCGGCGTGCTGACACCGCTGTCGGTCGCGTGCCTCGGCTGGCTCGTCGCGCGCCGGCTGAAGCGGCTCGAGCTCGTGCAGTGGACCAACCAGCGGCTGATCGAGAAGCGGCTCACGCTGTATGACACGGTCGCGCCGCAGCTCAATGCGCTGCTGTGCTTCTACACGTGGATCGGCTACTGGAAGGACATCTCGCCGGACGACGTGATCCGCGCGAAGCGCGAACTGGACCGCACCTTCCACATCTACCGCTACCTGTTCGACGAGGACGTGTACGCCGCGTATCACACGTTCATCCACGCGCTGTTCGAGGTGCACACGGGGCCCGGCCGCGATGCGCGGATCCGTTCGCTGATCCACGCGCCCGACGGCGACCGCAGCGTGCACGGCACGTACGAATGGAAGCCGGCCTGGGGCGAGCGGTTCTCGACCGCGAACGTGACGGACAAGGCCGACGTGCTGCAGCACTACACGCGGCTGATGGAGCGGCTGCGCGTGGCGCTGGGCGCGAATCGCTGAAGGTTGCGCGGGCTCGCCGCCGGGTATCGAAATTCGCTACCCGGCGGCGCGGATCGGGCCTCTGACGCACGAGGCGGATGCGTGATGTGGCCGAGGCTGACATGCTGGCAGCCATGTCCACTCGCGCGAGGTCCGCATGCTTGTCGACACGGGGGGCCGGCCACCGATCACCCGCCGGCCGGGCGGACGCCGGCGGCGTCCAGGCTTCGTCGGCGCGGCCGATCCGAACCAGCTGCCGTTGCCGGTCGAACCCGAGATCGGCGACATCGTGTTCATCCGCGTGACGGTGCGGCCGTTTCTCGAAGTGGCGCGTGCGACGCGAGCGTGGACCAATCACGTCGGGATCGTCGTCGGCGAGCGCGGCGGCGAGCCGCTCGTCGCGGAGAGCACGTTTCCGCTGTCGCGCGTGACGCTGATGTCGCGATTTCTCGCGCGCTCGGATCGCGGCGCGTGCGTGATCGCGCGGCTGAAGCAGCCGCTCGACGCCGCGCAGCGGCGCCGGCTCGTCGACGCGGCGATGCGCCGGATCGGCGTGGTCTACGACACGGGTTTCAATCTCGCATCGCGCCGGCAGTTCTGCTCGCGCTTCGTGCGCGAAGTGGTGCGCGATGCGACGCGGATCGTGCTCGGCGACGTCGAAACCTTCGACACGTTGCTGCGGCGGAACCCCGATCATCCGCTCGGCTTCTGGAAGATCTGGTATTTCGGCCGGATTCCGTGGCAGCGCCGCACGGTGACGCCGGCGAGCTTGTTCGAGAGCAGCGAGGTGCGCGTGGTCGCGGATACCCGCGACGCTGCCGCCGGTCGCGTCGATTGATGCGCGGACGACGCCTTTCCCCAGCCCTCAATGCCGGCCCGCGACCGCAAGCCGCGCGGCCAACCCCACGAACACCGTGCCGAGCAGATACTGCGGCAGCTTCGACGGCCGGCGGCGCGCGCCGATCCGCTGGCTCAGCCGGCTGGCGGACAGGATCACCGCGCCGTTGACGACGAGCCCGATCAGGTTGAGCACCGTCGCGAGCACGAGAATCTGTACGGCGATCGAGCCGTGCCCGGGGCGCACGAACTGCGGAAACAGTGCGAGTACGAACAGCGCCATCTTCGGATTCAGCAGGTTCGTCGTCAGGCCCTGGCGGAAGATCGCGGCGCTCGAGTGGCGGCGCTGCGACGCGACGGGCGATAGCGCGGTCGCATCCGAGCGGAACGTCTTCCACGCGAGATAGAGCAGATACGCGGCGCCGGCGAAGCGCACGGCATCGTAAGCGACCGGTACCGCGACGAAGAGCTGCGACAGCCCGAGCGCGGCCGCGAGCGCATGACAGTAAGTGCCGGCCTGAATGCCCGCGAGCGTGGCGAACCCCGCGCGCCGGCCCTGGCTCACGCTGCGCGACGCGATCAGCAGCATGTCGGGGCCGGGCGTGGCGGTCAGCGCAAGACACGCGCCGGAGAACAGCGCGAGCGTGGAGAGGTCGATCATGGAAGTCCCTTTTTGCCGGAGAGGCGTGAAAGGGAGGTCAGTGTAGGAAGGCCGCCGCGGGCGGTCAACTCGCGAGTCCGCGAGGTGGCCCGGACGGCGGCTCCGCGGTCGCGACTGAACCGGCCGCTACGACACGACCGCTTCGGCGCTCATCCGCCGCAGCTCGGGCACGCACGAGCCGCACTGCGTGCCGCATTTGAGCTGGGTCTGCAAGCCTGCGAACCGCTCTGCCGGTGTCGCGGTCGCGGGACATGCCGACAGGACCGCACGAATCTCGTGCTCGCTGATCCCCACGCAATTGCAGACCGCGCGGCCGCGTGCGGGCGCCGCCTGCAACGGCACGCGCCCCGCGAACAACAGCATCCGGCCGATCGCGCCGACGCCGGTGCCGCTGTCCACGTAGTCGCGCAGCACGGCGGCACTGTCCTCGGTTGCGCCCGCTGCGCCCGACACCGAGAACGCGGTCAACACGCCGTCGACCACGCGCACGCGGCGGGCGGTGCCAGGCTGCAGCGCGAGTTGCGCCGATTCGTTCACCGCGGATGGTGCGCGGCAATCCCGCGGACGTGGACGAGCGCGGAAGTGACGTGCGGCCGGCGAGCGCGTGGCGATCGGACCACGTGCGTCTGCAGCCGCCGCAGCGCGACGGCTGCGACGGCCCGCCGGCCATCCGGCGCGTCGCTCAGTCCTTCGCGACCACGTCGATGCGCAGCGCTTCGCCGCCGGCGACGATCGCCAGCAGACGATCGACGTTCGGGTGCGCGCCCGGGCGGTTGCGTGCGTCGGCGGTGTGCTCCGCGAACACGGCGAGACCATGCTCGGCCGCCTTCGCATCGAGCGTGCCGAATGCCTGCTTCAGGTAGTTGTACACCGCGAGCGAGCCTTGCTTGCCCGGCTGGTTCTCGATGCTGGCGACCACGTCGCCGTTCGCGCCGACGAGATCGATGCGGGCGACGCCGTCGATGGCCGGCAGTTGCGCGAGGTTGTCCTTGAATACTGGGGTCGGTTGAATCACTGAAAATACTCCGTCGGTTCGGTCATGGGCCAATCGGCGTGGCCGGCCGTATCTTATCCGATCGGCCTGGGTGCGTCGGCCCGCGCGGTCAGCCGAACTCGCGGCAATTCCATTCATGTGACGATTGCGGGGGCGCGATGCGGCGATGCAGCTTCGGGCACCCGCGCATTGCGTAACGCGGCATCATGAAATACCGTGGACGACAACCATCGACAACGTCGAACTCCTGACTAATGCGCGTAACAGGCGCGAAGCGATTCGCTTGACTGCTGCGGGCGCAGGGCGTGATCGAGCCCGGCTGCACCCGCTGCGACTGGTCTGCAAGAACCCGGAGGGCGCGCGGGTGCGGCGGGACCGAACCGGGCCATCGGTGACAGGGAGGCATGCGATGACGCTGCCGGATGATGCGACCGTACTGGAGCGTTTTATCGCGTGGGAGACGGCGCGTCGCCACCACACCTATCTGACGCAGCCCGGTCCCGACGGTTCGGTCGTCGATTACTCGTGGGGCGAGGTCGGCGACCAGGCGCGTCGCGCGGCCGCGTATCTCGTCTCGCTGGGTTTGCCGAGGGGAAGCCGCATCGCGCTGCTGGGCCGCAACAGCGCGCACTGGATCGTCGCCGATCTGGCCATCATGATGGCCGGCATGGTCAGCGTGCCGCTCTATCCGGCATTCAGCGCCGAGTCGGTGCGCTACGTGCTCGGGCACAGCGAAGCGAAGCTGCTGCTGCTCGGCAAGCTCGACGGCATCCACGACAACTGGGCCAACATTCGCGAGAGCGTGCCGGCGGATTTGCCGCAGGCGGCGCTGCCGCTGTCACCGCGTCGGGACCTCCTCCAGTGGAGCGAGATCCTGGCCGCGCATGCGCCGCTCGCCGACGTGCAGTTGCCGGCGCTCGACGAGCCGGCCACGATCGTCTATACGTCGGGCACGACCGGGCAGCCCAAGGGCGTGGTGCTGTCGCACGGCAGTCTCGCTGCCGCGTACCTCTCGATGCTGCGCAGCGGTCACTGGGACACCCGGCAGACCGCGCGCGGCTTTTCGTATCTGCCGCTCGCCCACGCGGCCGAGCGCGCGGCGGTGGAAGTCGCGTCGCTCGCGTTCGGTTACCGCGTGTTTTTCGCCGACTCGCTGGCGACCTTCGTCGACGACCTCAAGCGCGCGCGCCCGACCGTCTTCTTCTCGGTGCCGCGGCTCTGGACGAAGTTCCATCTCGGCATCAACGAGAAGATCGCCCCGCGCACGCAGCGCTGGCTGTTCGCGGTGCCGGTGGTGGGACGGATCGTCAAACGAAGGATCCTGCGCGAACTCGGGCTCGACCAGGTGCGTCTTGCCTTCACGTCGTCCGCGCCATTGCCGGACAGTCTGATGCGCTGGTATCGCGACCTCGGTCTCGAATTGCTCGATGTCTACGGGATGACCGAAAACTTCGCGATCTCGCATGCCAATCTTCCCGGCTGCCCGCGTCTGGGCAGCGTCGGCCGGCCGCAGGTCGGGGTCGCCGCCCGCATCGGCGCGGGCGGCGAGATCGAGGTGAAAAGTCCGACCCAGATGCTGGGGTACTACAAGGAACCCGAGCTGACCGCGCGGCTGATGACGGCAGACGGCTATTTCCGGACGGGGGACTGCGGCGAAATCGATGCGGACGGTTTCCTCAGGATCACCGGGCGCATCAAGGATGCGTTCAAGACGCTCAAGGGCGAATATGTCGCGCCTGCGCCGATCGAGCAACAGCTCGCGACGCATCCGCTGCTCGAAGCCGTCTGCGTCGCGGGCGCGGGGCTGGCCATGCCGTTCGCGCTGCTGATGCTTTCGGTCGACACGCGCATGGCGGTCGCGGCCGGCCGGCTCGACCGGGCGGTGTTGACGCGCGAGTTCGCGGTGCTGCGCGAGCGCGTCAACGCCGGCGCGTCCGCGCACGAGCGGTTGCAGTTCCTCGTCATCGTCAAGGACACCTGGACGGCCGAGAATGCGCTGCTGACGCCGACGCTGAAGATCCGGCGGGGTGCGATCGAGGGGCGTTACGCACAGTGCGCGGGTGAGTGGGCCGCGCTCGGGCAGCCGGTCGTCTGGGAAACCTGACCGTCGCGCGAGCGATCGTCGATAGAGGATGTTGGTTCGGTGACGCGATGCAGAGCGTTGATGGTCGGGCCTTCGTTGCCGGGATCCGTACGCACGCTGATCCCGTCGCGACCGTGCGGCGCCCCGCATCTTGTCGTGTCATTCGAATGAAGCGGGGCGGGCCACCGGCCTGGCGGCCATCGGCATCGTGCGGCCTTTTCCGCTACAGTGGGAGATTGCAGGCCATGCACGCCGCCCACGCCGGCACGACGCGGCCGTTCCGCAATCGCACACGAGGGCCCCGATGGACACTGAGCAACGCTACACCGCCAACGCGCCGACACGCGCGGAAGTCGACGCACTGGCCGGTACCACCGTCATCGAGTTCGGCGCGAACTGGTGCGGGATTTGCGCGGGTGCGCAGCCCGCGATCGTCGCGTCGTTCTCCGCGCATCCGGCCGTGCGGCATCTGAAGATCGAGGACGGCCCGGGCCGGCCGCTCGGTCGCTCGTTCGGCGTGAAGCTGTGGCCGACGCTGGTGTTCCTGCGCGACGGCGTCGAAGTCGCGCGCGTCGTGCGCCCCGCCGATGCGAAGCAGATCGAAGCCGACGGCTTCGCCGCGCTCGCCTGAGGTCGTCATCATGCAACAGGCCATCACGCACATCGGCGTCGACGCGCGCGGGAGCGGCCTCGTCGAGTTCACGCCGCAGGTACGGGCATTCGTCGACCAGCAGGCGATCCGTACCGGCCTGCTGACCGTGTTCTGCCGCCACACGTCTGCGTCGCTGCTGATCCAGGAGAACGCCGACCCGTCGGTGCAGCGCGATCTCGAACGCTACTTCGCGGCGCTCGCGCCCGAGGACGACACGCGCTACGAACACGACACCGAAGGGCCCGACGACATGCCGGCGCACCTGCGCACCGCGCTCACGCAAGTGCAGCTGTCGATTCCGGTCGAGCACGGACGCATGGTGCTCGGCACCTGGCAGGGCATCTACCTGTTCGAGCATCGTCGCGCGGCGCACCGCCGCGATATCGTGCTGCACCTGATCGGCGAGTAAGCGAGTAAGCGAGTAAGCGAGTAAGCGAGTAAGTGAGTAAGTGAGTAAGCGAGGGTACGCGATGGAAAGCGCGGGAACGCAAGCACGCGAGCCCGTGACGGATGGCCGCCGCGTTCAGCCGAGCAGCTTCTCGACGAGCGCGCCGAGTTCGCGCAGGTGAACGGGCTTCGGCAGGAATTCGTCGAACACCTGCTGGTTCTCGCGCAACTCGGCCGATTCGTACGCGCTGACGCCGAGGATCGACGGGAACCGGCCGTCGTCGTCCGGTTGCGCGACCATCCGGATGCGGTGCGCGACTTCGAAGCCGCTCAGGTCCGGCAGCTCGAGATCGAGCACGACGAGGTCGTAATGCGCGTCGCCGAAGCGCGCAACGCCTTCGTGCCCGGTGCCGCACAGATCGGCGTCGAGACCGAGCGCCGACAGCATCGCGCCGAGCGTTTCGCGCGCGTTGTCGTTGTCGTCGACCACGAGCGCGCGGCGGTTGCGTTGCGCGGCGGCGGCTAGCCACGCGGGCGCGTCGCCGGCCGTTTCGCCGGTATCGGGCACCTCGGCCGGCAGCGTGACGACGAACTCGCTGCCTTCGCCGACGACGCTGCGCACGTCCACATGGCCGCGCAGCGTCGTGACGATTTCGCGCACGACGGCGAGCCCCATGCCGATCCCGTCCACATGCAGGCCGACGGCGTCGTTCGCGCGGTAGAACGGCTCGAAGATCTTCGACAGATGCGGCTTCGCGATGCCGGCGCCCGTGTCGCGCACGGCGAGCTTCAGCTGCCGGCCGGCCGGTGCGTCGACGAGCGTGATCGCGATGTCGATCGATCCGTCGGCCGTGTACTTCACCGAGTTTTCGATCAGGTTCGACAGCACCTGCCGCAACAGCTTGCGATCGGAGCGGATCGCGAGATCGTGCGGCTCGACCTGTTGCGCGACGTCGATCCGCTTGGCCGTGATCTTCGCACGCAACGGATCGAGCACCTCGGCGAGCAGCGACGCCATGCCGACGGTCTCGGATTCGGCGAGGCGCTTGGTCGAGCGCAGCTTGATGTAGTCGGTCAGGTCCTTGACCAGCGCTTCGAGCGACGACGCGGAGTTCTGCAGCCGCCGGATCGTCTTCAGGTTCGCGTCGGACTGCGGCCGCGCGAGCAGGATCTCGATCGACCCACAGATGGCCTGCAGCGGTGTGCGCAGTTCATGGCTGACCATCCCGAGGAACGCGTTCTTCGCCTCGATCATCTCGAACGCGCGGTCGGACGCCTTGCGTTCCGCGTCGAGCGCCGCGTCCTGCCGCTCGAGCAGGTCGTCGCGCGTGCGCATCGTATAGAACAGCAGCAGGAACAGCGCGCACAGGATCACGCCGAGAATGATGCCGAGCGCGAGGATCGCCCGCTGTTTTTCCTTCAGCTGGTGGAACGTGAAATCGCGCTGCGCCATCTCGATCGCGCGGAAGTCGTTCGCGAGGCCGTTGACCTTCGGCCAGTACGTAGTGACCTCGTCGATCACGCGTGGCGCGTCCATCGGTGCGGCGCGCAGCAACGGCACGTCCTGCTTCAGGCGCGCCATGAATTCGCCGAGCGCCGCGATCTGGGCGCGTGCGCGCGGGATGCGCAGCCAGTATTCGGACACCTCGGACGGCCGCTGCAGGAACCCGAACGACACCGACAGGCTGTCGAGCTGCATCTGCACGTGATCGTAGTCGTCGTCCACGTGGGTCGCGTAGAGAATCAGCTGGCGGTCGAAGCGCGTATAGGCATTGCGATATTGCGCGGCGGTCCAGAACACGCCTTCACGCGGCCCTTCGAGCACGCCCTCGTTGACCGACGTCGCGAGCAGGTCCCACAGCAGGAACGCCCACGCGGCGAATCCCAGGATCCACAGCGATCCCAGGACCACGATGACTTTTCGGTTCTTCCATCGGCCACGTGTCATGTCGCATGCTTACTTCACGGTCAGGCCGATGATCTGCCATGCGAACTTGGCTTCGCCGAGCGGCGTCTTCAGTTCGTCGGGATACTGGTCGCGCGGATACATGACCCACAGCGGGCCGTAGTTGTCGTTGCCGAGCACCTTGCCGTTCATCGTGCGCGCGAGGATCACGCCGTACTTGTCGGCATCCGACACAGGGATGGTGAACGTGTATTCGTCGATGCAGCGGAACTCGATCTGCGTGCCGTGCGCATCGACGGTCTTCAGCACGTCGGACAGGCGCGGGCCGGTGAAGGTCGCCTTCGGCGTCCAGCTCGTCGACGTGACGATCGTGTGCTGCGGCAGCGCCATCAGCGCCTGCTCGGAAAAGACGAACGTCGTCTTGCCGGGCTGGTTGCTGCGGCCGATCTTGCCGTCGACGGTAAACGTGAACGACGCGGCCCAGCACGCGGCGGCCGTGCCGAGCAGGCCGGCCATGAGCAGGCTCTTGATCCAGATGGTTGAAACTCGCATGTCTTTCCCCTTGGTCGTGTTCGTGTGCGGGTCGGTTGTCGCCGTGGTCTCAACTCGCGGCGGCGACGGCCGGCAGCGCGACCTTCAGTTCGCGCGCGACTTCGGCGAACAGGATCGGCAGGCGCACGGGCTTTTCCTCGCAGCGCGCGTTGTAGTGCGACACGATGTGCGCGATCTCGTCCTCGCTCGCTTCGCCGGTGGAGATCTTGCCGGTCAGCAGGAAGATCGGCGCGCCGCCGTTCTCGCTCGACCGGATGCCGCGCACGAGCTCGGCGGCCGTCTGGTCGCCGAGCATCCAGTCGAGGATGTAGCCGTCGAAATCCTCGACTTCCAGCGCCTTGCGGAACGACGCGCCATCGTAGTAGGGGATCGCATTCACCCCTTTTTCGATGAAATATTCACATACCGTCTCGGCGACGTCGTGCGAGTCGTCGACCACGGCAATCCGCGCCGCGTACACGTTCGGCTGAGTCGAGCGCAGTTCGACGACGTCGACCGGATACGTGCGCCCCTCGCGCGCGTGCTGGCGTTCGGTGACGATCCATTCGCCCTGCCATTGCAGCGCGACGAAATCCGTTTCGCTCTGGCTGCTGGCCTTGGCCGAGATCGCGGCGCGGCAGCGGAAGCGGCGCGACTCGATCACGAGCGTTGCGTCGATCATCTCGGCGGCGGCGGGCTGCGTGCCCTTGTCGTCGAGCAGGATCGCGGGCGGCACGCCGAAGTGCGTCGCGATGTCCTGCAACTGCGACAGGTTCCACGGGATCAGGCCTTTCATCTTGCGCGTGACGACCGAGAAGCTGAGACCCAGCACGTTCGCGATCGTCGTGTTGTGACTGCGCGGCGGAATGCCGTTGCGCGTCAGCAGATCGCGCACCTTGGTGGCAGTGATGAGATCGACGTTGGCCTGCTCGCTATTGGACATCTCGACGGGGTCTCCTGGGTTTTAGAGACGAGGAGCATATTCAAAAGTGACGCGATATGCAAACTTTGAAATTGCAAATCACCTTGACATGCCATATTTCTCCATTATTATTGCTCACCACGTCACTATTGTTTGTTGCGTCAGGTTTGGAGGCCGGTGTCGACAGCAGTCGACCCAGCGAAAGGCGCAGCCAGCGCGTGACTGAACGATTCGAAGAGAGCCTGAGAGAGCCTTGGACTGCGTGTCGGCGTGGGTGAATTGTATTCGCCTCGCCGCACGCAAGCCGGGTACTTGCTCGCGGGGGATGGCGCGAAGCAGTGCGGCGCAAATAACACGTAGGGAAAGCGCAAATGGTTCGCCGTTTACTGGCACCGGGGTTGCTGTTGCTGGTGGCCGCGAGCGCGCGGGATCCGTCCGTCACTGGCAACACGGTGCGGATCTGCGACGATACAGGTTGTTCCGACCACCCCAAAAGATCAGGTTTCCTATCAAAATAAGGGCGATGCCGACGACCGTGGGGATCCGCGCATCGTGTCGCTGAAGCAGGCCGCGAAAACCCAGCCGAAGGCCGCGTACGACCTCGGCCTGCGTTGTTTCCGCGGCGACGGCGTGCGCCAGGACAGCTACCAGGTACTGAAGTGGATGCGCGACGCCGCCGAGCGCGGCGACCGGAACGCGCAGAAGGCGCTCGGCAGTTTCTACCTGTTCGGCCTCGAGGAGATGGGTTCCGATCCGCGCGAAGCGGACAAGTGGCCGTCGATCGCGGCGAGCCGCGGCGACAAGGAATCGAAAATGCTGCTCGAGCTCGCGCGCAACGCGAAGAAGGAAGACGAGGAAGACTGGAAATGGCGCACGCAATGGCGTGATGTCTATTACGACTACTGGTACTCGGGCTATCCGTACTACGGCGTCTGGCATCAGACGTACTGGTACGACTGACCGGACCGAAAGCAACGGGGGCTGCTGCGGGGAGACCACCATCGCGCGCCGTGCCGGGGAGTTTATCGACGTTCGCACGAACACATAAACCGAACAGCGACTCGATCGATAACGACATGAAGACCATCCTTTCCCAACGTCTCACTCAAGGTGCGCTGGGTGCAGGGTTTTGCGCGTCCGTCGCCGGTTGCGGCGGCATGGTGACGCCCGCCGCGAATCGAGCGCGGCTTGTCCGGTGGATGGGTCCCTCGTGCCGCGATTTCGTGACGACTTCTCGTTCGAGTTCAAAATCCCCAATCATACAAGTCGTACGTGTACTAAAAAGATAATGCATGACTGATTTTCGCAGTGTCGTTTGGCATGATCGGGCTACCACTATCCCGAGTGTTTTCATCGTGACGTCCGGCCCGGCAGGGAATCTGCCGCTGGTCCGCACCCCGGGCGCCGTCACGCCAGGCCATGCCATACAGCACGCTTCAGTCCATCCGCCGCTACCAGAGCATCTCGATGTTCGGGGGCGGCATCGTCGTCACGATCCTGATCCTGATCGCCTGCGGGCTCGGGATCACGTCGATCGTCTACGGCTATCTGGACGGCGAGCGGCGCAATTTCCTGAGCGGTGTCGAGGAAACCGTCGGCGTGGTGCAGGTGGCCGAGACATCGTTCCGTAACGGTGTCACGAATACGCAACTCATCTGGCGCGAGCTTGGTCCTGCGCCGGCGGACGTCATGAAGGCGTTCTTCGACCACGGCCAGCAGCTTGCGATCAAGCCGTATCCGTCGCTCGTGGTCGGCGTGCCGGGGCAAACCGCGCAGCGCGACGACGTCTCGCGCTATCTTGCGCTGTCGTTCCTGCTGTCGCGCATCGGCGCGGCGAGTTCGATCAATCGCGGGCGCACGCTCGAGGGCTATCACTACAGCACGCGCACGGGGGTGTTCGGCTTCGTACCGCATCTGTCGCGCGACAATCCCGCACTCGCGTCGGCCGATGCGCGCGCGCAGGTCCTCGCGGCGCTGCACGTCGATTTCGACGGCCCGGCACCGGCCTCGAACGACGGTCGGCCACAGGTCCGCTGGTTGCCGCCCTACCTCAATCCCGTGACCGGGCAGGCTCGCATCCGGATTGCCGCCGAGGCGCGCGCCGGCGGCCAGTCGTTCGCGGTGCTGGTCACCGAGTATGCGCCGGAATACCTGCTGTCCTGGCTGCCCGGGCACGGCACGGCCGGCGTGTTCTTCATCACGTCGGCGGACAACCGGGTGATCGCGATCGATCCCGATGTCGAGCGCACCAACGCGCTGACCGAGCGCCTGTTGAAACTCGACGTTGCGCGTGACGGCCACGCGCCCGGCGAGCCGCGCTTTCGCGACGGCGCGATCGTGTTCGACAGCAAGCTCGCGGCAACCGGCTGGACGATCGCCTATGCGCTGTCGTGGGCCGACGTGGCGGCCGGCATCGGCGTGCAGGCCGGCGCGCTCGCGGGCGCAACGCTCGTCGCGCTTGTCGTGATGTGGCTGCTGCTCGTGCGCTTCCACCGGCGCGTGCTCACGCCGGTCTACGCACGCTCGGCACGCGTGTTCGACAGCGAGGCGCTGTGCCGCAGCGTGATCGCGATGGCGCCGGTCGGCATCAGCCTCGTGTCGCTGTCCGACCGGCGCGTGATGCTCGCGAGCGACGCGCTGACGCAAATGCTGTTGCCGCACGGCGGCGATCACCGCGCGCTGTCCGTGCAGGTGCTCGAGAAGTACGATGCGTTCGTCGCGAACGGCGGGGCCGGCCAGGCGATGATGACCGAGCTCGTGCTGGATGCACGCGGCGATGCGCCGCTGCATCTGGAGATCATCGCGCAGGGTGCGCGTTACGAGGGCGAGGACGTGCTGATCGCGATCTTTGCCGATGCGACCGCGCAGCGCCGGCTCGTGCATCAGCTCGAGGAGGCGGTGCGCGCGGCCGATTCGGCGAATGCGGCCAAGTCGTCGTTTCTCGCCGCGACGAGCCACGAGATCCGCACGCCGCTGAACGTGATTCTCGGCAATCTCGAGCTGCTCGAACGCACGGCGCTCGATGCATCGCAGCAGAGCCGGGTACAGACGCTGCGCGCGTCGGCCACGGGGCTGCTCGCGATCGTCAGCGACATCCTCGATTTCTCGAAGATCGAAGCCGGCGCGATGTCGGTCGAGTCGATCGAGTTCGACGTGATCACCGCGATCGAACGCGAGCTCGCGGCCTTCGCGTCGGTCGCGAAGGCGAAAGGGCTGGCGCTGTTCGCCGATATCGATGCGGACGGCGCGCAGCGGATGCGCGGCGACCCGACGCGACTCGCGCAGGTGATCGGCAACCTGTTGGGCAACGCGATCAAGTTCACGAGCGAAGGGCGCATCGTCGTGCGCGTGTCGGTCGGGCGGAATGCGCACGGCGCAGCGGAACTCGCGATCGGCGTCGAGGATACCGGCATCGGGATCGATCGCGCGCAACAGGCGAGGCTGTTCAAGCCGTTCTCGCAGGTCGACGCGTCGATCACGCGGCGCTACGGCGGCACGGGGCTCGGGCTCGCGCTCTGCGATCGGCTGGTTGCGGCGATGGGCGGGACGATTGCGGTCGACAGTGCGCCGGGCATCGGCAGCCTGTTTACCGTGCGCCTGCCGCTGTGCATGGGGATTGCGCCGAAATCCCCGGTCGGTGCGGTTGCGTGCGCCGGCCAGACGCTGATCGTCGTGTCGCCGGAGGACGCGTGGCGCGCGTTCGCGTTCCCGCATCTGCGTGCATGGGGTTTCGACGTCGCGATGCATCCGAGTCCGATCGGGATTGCCGCAGGGTGCCTCGCGCGTGCACACGCGATCGTGCTGTTCGGCGATTCCGACCATTGGCGGCGCGAGGAGCTCGACAGCCTCGGCGGCGGCACGCCGATCGTGCTGGCGACGCCGGACGGCCCGCTGCAGCCGAACGTCGCCGGCCGCACGATCCGCGTGTCGAGCTATTCGCTGAACGGGCTGCGCACGGCGATCGAGCAGGCCCGCGTCGCCACGGTCGAATTGCCGCGCGGGCCGGGCCGCGCGGCCGATGCCGCCCGGCTGGCGGTGCCGGTTGCCAGCGCGCGTGTGCCGCGCGTGCTGGTTGCCGACGACGCGTCGGTCAACGGGTCGATTTTCCGCGAGCAACTGGACGTGCTCGGCTGCGTGGTCCGGTGCGTGTCGTCCGGCGGCGCGGCGCTCGACACGCTCGCTGGCGGCGCGTGGGACGTGCTGCTGCTCGGTGCCGACCTGCACGACATGTCGGCATGCGAACTGGCGGAGACGGTCCATGCACGCGCGCTGCCGTGCGACATGATCGTCGTGGCATCGCATCTCGCGCCTGACGACGCCCGGCGTTACGCGGCATCGAACGTCGAATGCGTGCTGATCAAGCCGGTGACGCTGGCCGACCTGCGTCGCGGTCTCGCACGTATCGCGCGGCGGCGCGGGATCGCGTTTCACGCTGGCGCGGCGGACGAGCGGCCCGCGTCGAGCGTCATGGCGGCCGCGGCGGCGCACTGGCCGGGACGATAAGAAAAAGCGACGTCAGGGTGACGTAGATCGCCTGCGTCAAAACGGGGAAGGCAGACACGCCGCATCGCTTCGGTGTCGCGTGATTTCGACTGAAGAAGGAAGGGTAAGGCCGTGCGCTATATGGGAAAGGTGTTCGGGCTGCTGCTTGGATTTGCGACGCTACCGGAGAAATCCAGACGGGATTTCCTCACGAAGCTGAACGAATTCATGATGATGTCGCCATCGCAGAAGCGGCGGATCATCACCGAGTGGCAACACGCCGCGGATGATGGGTCGGTCGAACCCGACAAATCCGCGGTCAAACGTTAGGCGGCGGCTCCGGCCGCCCTGCGGGACGCGACCGATCGGCAGCGTCGGGGGCGCTGCCGATCGGTCGCGTGTGGGCGTCGGATCAATGCAGGTTCATGCGGCAACGCCGTGCCGGGCGCGTCGCCCGGCGAGGCTGCGGTTGCATCGGATCGGTGCGGGCGCAGGCCGCCATGCCCGATCGCGTCGCCGCGACGCAGAACCCGTCTATTGTCTTAAAATTGCGCAGCGCACCGCCCGGTTCGCCGAACGTTGCAACGCGACCGTGTTGCGGGATCGACTTGAATCACGGCGCGTCGTACAACATGGCACGTTAGGCCGCGTGTATCGGGAGAAGAACAGAGATGGATGAATTTTTTGTGCGAGTGATGGTGGCGGACGATCATCCTTCGGCCGCACTCGGGATGTCGCAGGCGCTCGCGGGCAGTAGCACGATCAAGCTGCTGGGTACCGTCTCCAATTCGACCGACCTGGTGGCGATGCTCGATGATCAGCAGAGCGACGTACTCGTCGTCGATTACGTGATGCCCGGCGGCAAGTATGGCGACGGCCTGTCGTTGCTGTCGTTTCTTCAGCGTCGCTACCCGGCGCTGCGCCTCGTGACGATCACGATGATCGATAACCCGAGCGTGCTGCTCGCGATTCAGAAGCAGGGCGTCGGATGCATCCTGAGCAAGTCCGATGCGATTTCGCACCTGGTCGGCGCCGTTCATGCGGCGTTCGTCGGGGCAAATTACCTGTCTCCGTTCGTCAAGAAGCTGCTGGAGGAATGCCGTCCGTCCGCGGGTGTCCGCACGCTGACAGCTCGCGAGATCGAAGTCGTGCGGCTTTACGGGGCCGGCCTGACGGTCGGCGAGATCGCCATCCAGCTGCATCGCAGCAAGCAGACGATCAGTTCGCAGAAGTCGAGCGCGATGAAGAAGCTCGGCATTGTCCGCGACGCCGATCTGATTCGCTACGCGAGCGAGGGCCAGTTGCCCGACTCGCCCGCGACCGATGCATAGACGGGCACGCGGCGGGCCGTACCCAATGAACCGCACGACGCATGACGCCGTGCCGGCGCCGATGCGACTTCGACGACACGTATGCCCACCAAACTGAAAACACTGATCGCGCATACCGCCGCCGCGGGCCGCAGGCCATTCGAGCCCGGGCGTGTCCGGCGTCAGCAGCAATGGCTGCTATATGGGAGCGGCGTGGCGATTACCGTGTTCGTGCTGGTCTGCACGGCACTTGTCGCACGACTCGACCTGCAGGAATCGGTCGTGCGGTTCCGATCGGATTTCCTGGTCCGCAAGGCCGGCCTGCTGGCGGAGATGGAGGTGGTCAGGGCACTCCAGAATCGCTATGTCGAAAACCTCGAGATGATAGCGAGGCATGGCCCGGCTGCATCGCCCGCTACGCTCGGGCGGTTCGTCGACGATCGCGGCAGGTTGGTTGCCGTCGGCCAGGCGGGGCGTGTGACGTTCGCCGCGTTCGCGGTTGCTTCATCGTCGCAATCGGCGAGCGCCTACGCCCCCTTGCTCTGCAGACTGCTGGCGCAGGGCGAGGTCACCGGCATCATGCCGTTGCAGCAACCCGGTGACCCGGGAATGGGCGGATATCTGGTCGATCCGGACGGCAATTTCGTCGTTGTGACCGGCTCTCCGCTGGTCAAGCAGATGCTGGCGCTCCCGGCCGGTTTCGACATCAAGGCACTGGTTCGGCAGTTGCAACCGTCGCGTGAGTTCGTATCGGCGGCTGCCGCACCGGATTACCGGAAGATTCTGCTCGACCGGCGCGAGGACCCGCTGGCCGGGCACGCGGTGCTGCGGTTCGTGCAGGCGGTGCGCGACGCGCAGGGCAAGCCGATCGCATGGTTCGTGGTGGTCACCTGGCCTGCGATCGACGATTTTCTCCGCTCTTCGGCCGCCGGCAAGGATTATGCGCTGGTCAGTCCGGGCGCGCAGGTCCTGATCGGCCGTGAAGCCGATTCCGTGCTGACTGCCCGCGCCGTCGATTTTGCGCAGGCGGCCGGTGGCGAACGGGCGATGGCCCATCGGGTGGGCATGAATATCGTGATCGGCGACCGGATGCCGGGGTTCCGCGAGGTGCTGACCGCGACGATGTCGTGGCGCAGCCTGTTTGACGACGTGGCCGTCCGCCTGGGTATCGCCGTCGGTCTTGCCGTTCTCGCGATCGGAACGGTATGGTTCGTGATCCTGATGTTCGACCGGCGCGCGCTGCGTCCCGCGAACCGTCGTGCGATCCGTCTGATCGAGAGCGAGGCGCTGAACCGCACGCTGATCCGCACGGCACCGGCCGGGCTCATGCTGCTGTCGCTGGCCAATGGCGACACGATGGTGCGCAACGAGGCCGCACTGGCCTACGACGATACCGGAACGGCGCCGCCGCTCGGCAAGCGTATCTGGCAGGCCTATCAAGGCAGAATCGCGGGCGGGCGGGCGCCACGCGTCGTCACGCACGAGTTGTCGGTCGACCTCGTCGGTGGTGGCACGGCCTATCTCGCCGCGCATATCGTCCGTACGCGTTTTCGCGGTGTCGACGTGCTGCTCTGCACGCTCACCGACATCACCGCACGCAAGCAGGTCGAGCACACGCTGCGCGAGGCGCGTGAAGCCGCGGACGATGCGAACAAGGCGAAGTCGACGTTCCTCGCGACGATGAGCCACGAGATTCGCACGCCGCTGAACGCGATCGTCGGCAACCTCGAGCTGATGGAGCGCGCGCCGTTGCCGACCGACGAGCGGCGACGGTTGAGGACGGTGATGACGTCGTCTGACGCGTTGCTGCGCACGATCAGCGACGTGCTCGACCTGTCGAAGGTCGAGTCCAACCAAATGGTGCTCGAGGCCATTTCGTTCGATCTGCGCGCGATGGTGCGCGATGTCGCGGCGATCTTTCGCCCGCTCGGCGATGCGAAGGCGCTCGTGCTCGACTGCCGGATCGCATCGGAACTGGCCGATGGTTACGTCGGCGATCCGACCCGCCTGCGCCAGATCGTCTCGAACCTCGTCAGCAACGCGATCAAGTTCACCGAGCGCGGCAGCGTGACGATCGACGTGCGTCCGGCTGCCGCTTTCGGCAATGCGCACGGCGTCGACATCTCCGTGCGCGACACCGGGATCGGCATTCCGCCGGAAGCGCTCCCGACGCTGTTCGACGTATACGTGCAGACGGATTCGTCGATCTACCGGCGGTTCGGCGGCACCGGGCTGGGGTTGCCGCTCTGCGGCCGTCTCGCGCGCTTGATGGGCGGTGCGCTGACAGTCGACAGCCGGCCCGGAGCGGGCACAACGTTCGTCGCGTCGCTGCCGCTTGCGGCGGCGCCGTCCGGGTGGCGTGCCGCGCTCGACGACGCACCGGCAGCGGCGCTCGCGCTGCCGATGCAGGTGGATGACGGCGCGCCGCTGCGCGTGCTCGTTGCGGAAGATCACCCCGCGAGCCGTGCGTTGCTGCGCGATCAGCTCGATGCGCTGCACTACGATGCGACGATCGTCACGAACGGCATGGAGGCAATGCGCGCCTACTTCGCGCAGTCGTTCGACGTGGTGCTGACCGATCTCGGCATGCCGGAGCTCGACGGCTTCGCGCTCGCCAATTTCCTGCGCGAGCAGGGTGCGACGGTGCCGGTGATCGCGATGACCGCGCATGCGACCGACGAGGACCGGCGACGGTGCGCGGAGGCGGGCGCCGTGGAGGTGGTGCTCAAGCCGCTGTCGATCGCAGCGCTCGACGCAGTGCTGCGCCGGCATGGCCAACGCGAGCCGACAGCGGGATCGAACCCGGTGGCGGCAAGTGCCGCGCCGGTCATGACGGACGAGATGCGCGACAAGCTGCGAACGGCGACGCTGCATTCGCTGGCCGTGATCGACCGTGCGCTTGCGCACGGCGACATCGAGTCCGTCAGGATCGAGTTGCACTCGATGCGCGGCGGTTTCGCGCTGGCGGGCGACGGCGACGCGAGCGCCGCGTGCGCGGCGATGGAGCAGACCGTGCATGCCGGCGATCGGCACGCGCTCGAGGCGGGCTGGCCCGACTGCCGGGAGCACGTCGAGCAGGCGCTCGAGCGGTTGGGGTAGCACGGTGCCTGACGGCAGCTCACGCAGGTATCGCAACGGCCGAATGGATCGATCCTCGTATCGGCGTCGGTGGTCATCGACATGCCCGCTGACGTCGCGTGTGGAGTCAGCGTTGCACCGTTAAGTCAGCGTGACGATGAGCCGCTCGCAGGACTTCAGCGACGTGGCGAGCGGGACGCTGCGTTCGGAGGCCAGCGTCTTCCCGCGGTGTTTCGCTTCTGCCTCGCCGCTCGGCTGCCGCGCGGGCTCAACCTTCCCGAAAAATCCTGCTGTATGCGCTCAACGCCGGGACCCCGCCGAGATGCGCATACAACACCTTCGACCCCGGTTCGAATTCGCCGCGCCGCACCTTGTCGATCATCCCGTGCATCGATTTCCCTTCATAGACGGGATCGGTCAGCATGCCTTCCAGCCGGGCACACAGTCGAATCGCGTCCAGCGTGCCGTCGTTCGGCAGCCCGTATTCCGGCCCGGCATAACGTGTGTCGAGCACCACGTCCTGCTCGTCGATATCGCGGCCCAGCCCGACCAGCTCGGCCGTGTGCCGCGCGATGCGCGTGATCTGTTCGTGCGTGCGCTCGGGCGTCGCCGACGCGTCGATGCCGATCACGCGATCCGCGCGCCCGTCCGCCGCGAAGCCGACGACCATCCCCGCCTGCGTGCTGCCCGTCACCGAGCAGACCACGACGTAATCGAACTTGAAGCCAAGCTGCGCTTCCTGCTCGCGCACTTCTTCCGCGAAGCCGACGAACCCGAGCCCGCCGAGCGGATGCTCGGAACAGCCGGCCGGAATCGGATACGGCTTGCCGCCCGCCTGCCGTACGCTCTCCATCGCTTCTTCCCAGCTGCGGCGAATGCCGATGTCGAAGCCGTCGGCAACGAGCCGCACGTCGGCGCCCATCATCCGCGACAGCTGGATGTTGCCGACGCGGTCGTACACCGGATCCTCGTAGTTGACCCAGTGCTCCTGCACGAGCACGCACTTCATTCCGAGATGCGCGGCGACGGCCGCGACCTGGCGGGTCTGGTTCGACTGCACGCCGCCGATCGACACGAGCGTGTCGGCGCCTTGCGCAAGCGCGTCGGGGACGAGGTATTCGAGCTTGCGCGTCTTGTTGCCGCCGAACGCGAGGCCGCTGTTGCAGTCCTCGCGCTTCGCGTACAGCTCGACCTTGCCGCCGAGGTGCGCGCTCAGGCGCTTGAGCGGCTGGATCGGCGTCGGGCCGAACGTGAGCGGATAACGGGGGAAACGTTGCAGATTCATCGACAAGCTCCGAGAGGCGGTGGGCGGGAATTCGAATCGGTCGGGCACGGCCGACACGCCGTGTCCCGATGGAAAAATGATAGGCAGGACCGTGCGAAATGAGCTTGCGAAATAAATAGTGAAGACATACGTTATCGATAATATGAAGCAGATATGGATAATTTTGCTTCGTAAAATCGACAGGAGACGCAATGAAATTAGATCGCACCGGCGCGCCGCCGGCCGATGCCACGCCTGCGCTCGATCGCATCGACCGTGCGATCCTGCGGCAGTTGCAGCAGGACGCGTCGATCTCGAACGTGAGCCTCGCCGCGAAGGTGAAGCTGAGCGCGCCGGCATGTCTGCGGCGCGTCGAGCGGTTGAAGGAGATGGGGTTGATTCGCGGCATCGTCGCGTTGCTCGACCCGAAGCCGCTGGGCGCCGGGATGCTGGTCGTGATCGGCTTCGTGCTCGATCGTTCGACGCCGGAGGCGTTCGCCGAATTCGAGAAGGCCGCGCAGAAAGTGTCAGGGTGCGTCGAGTGTCACGTGGTGACCGGCGAATTCGACTACTTCATGCTGGTCCGCACGCGCGACAACGAGAGCTTCAACCGTTTGCATGCCGAACAGTTGCTGTACCTGCCCGGCGTGCGGCAGGTGCGTTCGTTCATGGTGCTCAAGGAGATTCTGTCGACGCATGCGCTGCCGGTTTAGCGCAGCGGGATGTGGATGGCCGCGCATGCTGCGTTAGCGGCATGCGGGAGAAACGAAGTGAGTACGACCGGGACGCGGAGCTTACCGGTGACGCCGCATAACCAAGGGCCAATTTTCACGTGTTCAAACACGGGGGTACACGCATAGCCTTGCTTGCCGGCGTAACAAATCGACTCGCTATCGCTTGCGCTGTCTCGGGTTGATGCCGTTTTGTTCGAGTAGCTTTCGCAGTCGTGCGTTATCGCCCCACAACGTTGCGAACGCGATCACCATCATCAGGGTGGGAAACCATTCGCCGGTCGCGGCGATGATGGTCCATCCTACGGTGGCGCAAATCAGCGCCGTGACGATGAGGAGCAAGTGATCCACAATCCACTTCATCGTGCACTCCGGATTGCAGTGTTTGCCTTCAACCCGAGATAGCTATGCGGGCCGGGCGCGAGAACTTCGGGATGCCGCAGGATTTGCGCCATGATCAACGGATGAACCGCAAGGCGATGGCGCGCGCCCCATTGCGCAACCGCCAAGGACAGGTTGGTTCCCTGTTTGCCGATGCCGCATGCCGACGTAGCATCTGTCGCGACCATCAGGCTACCAATGACCGCGCCTAGATAGACGCTGCCGAGGATCGCCCCAACGACGGTTGCTATTTCGAGTTTCGTGGTCGCGCCAAACAATTCCGCGACCGTCGCATCCGGACCTAGTGTCTTGAGCGCGCCCATCATCGTGCTGACACTCGCCACCGCCGTTTGCAGGGTCGCAAACAGCGTTGTGGGAGCGGGCATATGCAGCGCGGTCATGTTTGCTTGAAACGCTTCCGAAAAGCTCAAACATCTCGGTGTTGCCACGGGCAATTCTCCTGATGAATGGACTTATTCTACCTATTCGTCTTCGCCCACCATCTCGAAAATGTGCGCTACATGGTGCGCTCAGCGTTGCCACGGCGCCGCGCCCGGCTGCTGCCGCACCGTCTTGCCGAGCCGTTCGCGTGCGGTGTGCAGCACCGCCGCATCGAGTTCCCCGCCGTCGTCATGGTGCTCAAGGAGATTCTGTCGACGCATGCGTTGCCGGTGTAGCGCGGAGCGCCGTCGATTCCCGTTGGTTACGGATATGCCGTTTGGTCGATTGAAAATTCCCGATTGAGTGTATACAATGAGAATTCTAATTGACCCATTTGGGAGTCGCCATGGCAGCAACCACCCCTGCGGCCCGTCAGCCTGCCAAGCGGGCTGCCGCGCCCCGCGGCGCGGCGCAGGCGAGTAGCTCGAACGGTCTGGGTGCCGCCAAGGGCGATTTCGACGCCTTTGACCGGATGGCGCCGATGTCGCAGCGCCGCGCGATTGCGGAGGGTTTCGACGCGGTCATCATCGAGCGCGTCGCGCGCGAGTTGCTCGGCGTGCCGGTTCAGTCCCTCTTGAGCGCGCTGAGCCTGCCCAGCTCGACCATTCTGCGGAAAATCGCCAAACACGACCGGTTGTCGCATGGCGAGTCCGATCGTGTTGCGCGCGTTCTCTATGTACTGGGTCTCGCCACCGATCTGTTTGAGGACGGCGAACGCGCGGCGGCGTGGATGAACCGGGCGAACGCGGAGCTCGACGGCTTGAAGCCGCTCGAAGTGCTCGACGTACAGCCCGGCTACGACCGGGTGCGCGACATTCTGAACCGTGCCCAGTTCGGGGTCGGCGCGTGAGGTTGTATCGTCTCGCGAAAGAACGAAAGGGGCGCTACCTGGCCGACGACCTGAGCGGGAACGGTGCGGCGATCGCAGGCGGCCGCTGGAATCCTCGCGGCATGCGGGTGCTGTACACCTGCTGCCATGCGTCGACGTCGTTGCTCGAGGCGCTCGTCCATATGTCCGGCTTGCTTCCCGCTGGCGGATTTTCTTTAGTGACGCTGGACGTGCCCGATACCGTGCATGACCACGCGTATCAGCCGGACCTGCCGGACGATTGGGCGGTACTGGCGCAGGATCCGGAGTCGACCGCCCGGATCGGGCAGGTCTGGCTTGAAGCGGGCGAGCAGTTGGCGATGCGCGTACCGTCCGTCGTCTGCCCGACCGACTTCAATTTGCTGCTGAACCCGCTGCATGCGGATTTTGCGTCAAGTGTGAAAGTGATCAGCAAGGAAACGTTCGCGCTGGATCCTCGCCTGTTTGGCTAGTCGGCCGTATTGTTTTGGTCGACCAATCATCGTCGGCTGCTGCTCGGTCGCGTCGCCCGATCAGCGCTGCCATGGCGCGACGCCGGGATGCGAGGTCTTGCCGAGACGCTCGCGTGCGTCGCGCACGATAGTCGCATCGAGTTCCCCGTCGTCGGCCAGCGCCTTCAGCGCGGCGAGCACGATGCTTGCGCGATCGACTTCGAAGAACGCGCGCAGTGCGTCGCGCGTGTCGCTGCGGCCGAACCCGTCGGTGCCGAGCGTCACGTAGCGGCGCGGCACGTAGGCGCGGATCAGCTCTGGCACCGCACGCACGTAGTCGGTCGCGGCAATCACCGGGCCGTGTGTTCCTTCAAGCATCCGCGTGACATACGACGATGCCGAACCGTCGCCGAGCCGCGACAGCCGCTCGGCTTCCATCCCGTCGCGCTGCAGTTCGCTGAAGCTCGTGATGCTCCAGACGGCCGCATCGATCCCCCAGTCGTCCTTCAGCATCCGCTGCGCGGCGAGCACTTCGCCGAGAATCGCGCCCGCGCCGAGCAACTGCACGCGCGCGGTCGCGTTCGACGCGGACGGCAGCCGATGCATGCCCTTCAGGATGCCTTCGCGTCGTGCGGCCGGATCGTCGTCGGGCATCGACGGCTGCGCATAGTTCTCGTTCATGACGGTCACGTAATAGAACACGTCGCGCTGCTGCTCGACCATTTCGCGCATGCCGGCGTCGACGATCGTCGCGACTTCGTATGCGAACGCCGGGTCGTACGCGCGGCAGTTCGGAATCGTCGACGCGGCGAGATGGCTGCTGCCGTCCTGATGCTGCAACCCTTCGCCGCCGAGTGTCGTGCGGCCCGACGTCGCGCCGACGAGAAAGCCGCGCGAGCGCTGGTCGGCAGCCGCCCAGATCAGGTCGCCGATGCGCTGGAAACCGAACATCGAGTAGTAGATGTAGAACGGCAGCATCGGCAGGTCGTGCACGCTGTACGACGTCGCGGCGGCGATCCACGACGACACCGCGCCCGCTTCCGAAATCCCTTCCTCGAGGATCTGGCCGCGCGTGTCCTCGCGGTAGTAGAGCATCGAGCCGAGGTCCTCCGGCTCGTAGCGCTGGCCGAGCGGCGAGTAGATGCCGACCTGCCGGAACAGGCTCGCCATGCCGAACGTGCGCGCTTCGTCGGCCACGATCGGCACGACGCGCGGGCCGAGGTCGCGATCCTTGATCAACGCGGCGAGCATGCGCACGAGCGCCATCGTCGTCGACATCTCGCGGCCGGCCGCCTCCAGCGCGAACGCACCCCAGGCCGGCATCGAAGGGACGGTCAGCCCCTTCGATGCCGCCATCCGCCTTCTGGGCAGATAGCCTCCCAGGGCAGCCCGGCGGTCATGCAGGTAACGCATTTCCGGGCTGTCTTCCGCTGGCTTGTAAAACTTCAACTGCTCGACGTCGCCGTCCGACAGCGGCAACCGGAAGCGGTCGCGGAACGCCTTCAGGTCGTCGACGTCGAGCTTCTTCTGCTGGTGGGTCGTCATCCGCCCCTGGCCGGCCGCGCCCATGCCGTAACCCTTCATCGTCTTCGCGAGGATCACGGTCGGCTGGCCGCGATGGGCGAGCGCACGCGCATACGCGGCGTGCAGCTTGCGTGCGTCGTGGCCGCCGCGGCGCAGGCGGTCGATTTCCGCGTCGGTGAGCTGCGCGGCGAGCGCCTCGAGCGCCGGGTCCTGGCTGAAGAAGCGCGCGCGGTTGTACGCGCCGTCGTTCGCGGAGAAGGTCTGGAACTGGCCGTCGACGGTATCGGCGAACGCGCGGGCGAGCGCGCCCGCGTGATCGCGTGCGAACAGCGGATCCCAGTCGGAACCCCACAGCACCTTGATCGTGTTCCAGCCGGCGCCGGCGAACAGCGCCTCCAGCTCGTCGATCACGCGGCCGTTGCCGCGCACCGGGCCGTCGAGCCGCTGCAGGTTGCAATTGATCACGAACACGAGGTTGTCGAGCCCCTCGCGTGCGGCGAGCGACAGCGCGCCGAGCGATTCCGGCTCGTCCATTTCACCGTCGCCGAAGAAGCCCCACACCGTGCGGCCGGCGGTGTTCGCGAGCCCGCGATGCTGCAGGTAGCGCATGAAGCGCGCCTGGTAGATCGCGTTGATCGGGCCGATGCCCATCGAGCCAGTCGGGAACTGCCAGAAGTCCGGCATCAGCCACGGATGCGGATACGAACACAGCCCGGGCCCGGCGATTTCACGGCGATAGTGCGTGAGATGGTCTTCGCCGAGAAAGCCTTCGAGATACGCACGTGCATAGACACCCGGCGACGAATGCGGCTGGAAGTACACGAGATCGCCGCCCGCGCCGCTTTCATTGCCCGCGTCGGCCGGCGCCGCGCGGAAGAAATGGTTGAAGCCGACCTCGAACAGGTCGGACGCCGACGCATAGCTCGCGATGTGGCCGCCGAGCTCGCCGTACGCCCGGTTCGCGCGCACGACCATCGCGAGCGCGTTCCAGCGCAGCGCGGCGGACAGCCGCTCCTCGAGCTCGGCGTCGCCCGGGTAGGGCGGCTGTTCGTGCGCGGCGATCGTGTTCACGTACGGCGTGACGGGGCCGCGCGGCGCCGCGAGCCCGCGGATGTGCGCATGCGCGGCGAGCCGGCCGAGCAGGTACTGCGCGCGCGCCTTGCCGACGTGCGCGACGACGGCGTCGAGCGCCTCCAGCCATTCGGCGGTTTCTTCAGGGTCGGCGTCGGCGTGAGCTGCGCCCGCGCGCCGCGTGGCATCGATACCGTTCGACAGGTCCGTCATCGCAGGTCTCCCGCGCGCCGGTTCGAGGCGGCGCGCAATCAGTGGCAATCGGTCGGATCATGCTACCCGCCGATCCGCAAAATATGCGTCTGATTTCATTGGGATTTCGCGCGCCGATAGTGTAAATATTCCGGTTGTGGCCACTCTTCCGGAATATTTCGACCATGAGTTCAAACCCGCGGCGGCTCGACCGCATCGACATCGGCATCCTGAACCAGCTGCAGCAGAACGCGCGGATCACGAACGCGGAACTCGCGCGCGCGGTGAACCTGTCGGCCACGCCGTGCTTCAACCGCGTGCGCGCGCTGGAGAAGCTCGGGCTATTCCGCCAGCAGGTCACGCTGCTCGACCCCGAGCCGCTCGGGCTGCGGATCAACGTGTTCATCCAGGTCAGCCTCGAGAAGCAGGTCGAGGATGCGCTGCAGCGTTTCGAGGAAGCGATCTCGCAGCGGCCCGAGGTGATGGAGTGCTACCTGATGTCGGGCGACGCCGACTATTTGCTGCGCGTCGTGATGCCCGACATGCGCACGCTCGAGCGCTTCATCATCGAGCGGCTGACGACGATTCCCGGCGTGTCGAACATCCGGTCCAGCTTCGCGCTGAAGCAGGTGCGCTACAAGACGGCGCTGCCGCTGCCGGCGGCGGGGTTGACGCTCGTCGATCCGGACGAGGCGGCATCCGACTGGAGTTGAGCGCGCCGCCCGGCCAGCCTTGTTTGCAGGCCCGTCGTTCAGCCTTGCTTGCGCGCCTGTCGGTTCGATTACGGATGGATGACTGAGCGGTGACAGACGTCTTGCGTCGCCGGAACGGATCGAACGAATCTCACGCGTGAGGTTCATAGGGCAGTCGGCGCGTCTGCATCGTGGCGACGCGGCGCGGGCCACGCGGGTATGCTCGTCGTGTCGGCGGTGTCGGCCTCCGCCAGGCAGGTTCATGCGTGTCTCCATCCATCAACGAACGAGGGCAACATGGCAAGACAGACGATGGCGGAATACCTGGCGAAGACGCTGGCGGCAGCGGGCATCGAGCGCATCTGGGGCGTGACGGGCGACAGCCTGAACGGCTTGTCGTTCAGCCTGAGCCAGATCGGCTCGATCCGCTGGATGCATACGCGGCACGAGGAAAGCGCGGCGTTCGCCGCGGGCGCGGATGCCGCGTCGACCGGACGGCTCGCGGTGTGCGCGGGCAGCTGCGGCCCCGGCAACCTGCACCTGATCAACGGGCTGTACGACTGCCACCGCAATCACCAGCCGGTGCTCGCGATCGCCGCGCACATTCCGTCGACCGAGATCGGCCTCGGCTATTTCCAGGAAACCCATCCGCAGGAACTCTTCCGCGAGTGCAGCCACTTCGCCGAACTCGTGACGAACGCGTCGCAGTTCCCGCGCGTGCTCGCGCGCGCGATGCGCACCGCGATCGACCAGCGCGGCGTCGCGGTGATCGTGCTGCCCGGCGACATCGCGCTCGGCGACGGTCCGGAAGAAGCGCCGGCATGGAGCGATTCGGCGCCGCCGTCGATCCTGCCGGCGGACGCCGATCTCGACCGGCTCGCGGCGCTGCTCAACGGATCGGACGCGGTCACGCTGCTGTGCGGCAGCGGCACGCAGGGCGCGCACGACGAAGTGGTCGCGCTGGCCGACACGCTCGGGGCGCCGGTCGTGCATGCGCTGCGCGGCAAGCAGTTCGTCGAATGGGACAATCCGTTCGACGTCGGGATGACGGGGCTGATCGGCTTCAGCTCGGGCTATCACGCGATGGAATCGTGCGACACGCTGCTGATGCTCGGCACGGATTTCCCGTACCGGCCGTTCTATCCGTCGAACGCGAAGGTCGCGCAGATCGACTGGAAAGGCTCGCAGCTCGGCCATCGCGCACCGCTCGCGCTCGGGCTCGTCGGCACCGTGAAGGAAACGATCGCGGCGCTGCTGCCTCGCCTGACGCGCAAGACGCAGCGGCGCTTCCTCGAGAACGCGCTGAAGCACTACGCGGCCGCGCGCAAAGGGCTCGACGATCTCGCGGTGGCCGAGCCGCCGGGGCGCGCGATCCATCCGCAATACCTGACGAAGATCGTCGACGAAGTTGCGGCCGACGACGCGATCTTCACGGCCGATGTCGGCACGCCGACGCTGTGGGCCGCACGCTACCTGACGATGAACGGCAAGCGCCAGCTGCACGGTTCGTTCAATCACGGCTCGATGGCGAACGCGATGCCGCAGGCGCTCGGCGCGCAGGGCGCGCATCCGGGGCGGCAGGTCGTGTCGCTGTCCGGCGACGGCGGGCTGTCGATGCTGCTCGGCGATCTGTTGACCGCACGCCAGCTCAACCTGCCGATCAAGATCGTCGTGTACAACAACAGCCTGCTCGGCTTCGTGTCGATGGAGCTGAAGGCGGCCGGCTATCTCGACACGAACGTCGACCTGAGCCCGACCGACTTCGCGGCGATCGCGAAGGGCGCGGGCATCTTCAGCCTGCGCGTCGAACATTCGGAGAACGTCGAGCACGCGCTGCGCACCGCGTTCGCGCACGACGGACCGGCGGTCGTCGACGTCGTCACGTCGAAATACGAACTGGCGATGCCGCCGAAGATCGAGATCGCGCATGCGAAGGGCTTCAGCCTGTTCATGCTGCGCGCGATCCTGAGCGGGCGGGGCGACGAGATCGTCGAGCTGGCACGGACCAACCTGCGGTGAGGCGGCCGGGCGGCGCGGGTGAGGGGCCCGCGACCGCTCGCTATCAACCTCCGGCCACGGTTCGTCGGGCCTGGCTGGATTCCGATGATATCGACGCGAGACTCACTGCCTGATGGGTCACGGAATTCCGCCGCAGGTCATCATCAGGTATCAGTCGTCGCAAAAAGCAGAGGTGGGTTATGCACTTCTCCCGGATGCAGGCGCACGCTGCATGGCGCAGGTCAGGGTTGCGGTTTTGCATGGCGAATTCACGCCTTGTCGCATCTCGACGTTCAAGACGATCGGCACCGGTTACGGCAAATGCATCGGGCTAGCGTCGGGCGGCATCTTTCGATGGACAGAACTGAGCGGGAAATCATGTCGTAAGATATGGATACCTGACGAAAACATTCTTCCCGATTGTGGCACGCTCTCGCCAACGTCATTCGCCAGCCATGCCGATACCGTTCCATACGGCCTTGACGGCTTTGCGGAATGCATGCAAATGCGCGGCATCGCCTTCGTTCCAGCGGAGGAAAATAACGAGGCCTTGGCAACTGGACACGATCAAGGCGCCACGCAATTCCCGTTCCTCCATTGACAGTTCCGGATTGATTTCGCCGACAAGCAGTGCAAAGAGCCTCGTGAACTGCTTCTGTACGTCCACGATGGCATCGCGCGCGAATGGCTCATGTTGCGCCAATCCCCAACTTTCGATGACGCCTGCCGACAATCCCGGTTTGACAAAGTCGGCGAAAGCGTCGTCGATGATCGATTCGAGCCGCGCCTGCGGGGAGCGGTTCCTGTTTTCGGCAAACCCTCGAAAGCGTTCGAAGTACCGTCTTGCAATCTCCTCGATCGTGGCGCGTAACAGCGCTTCCCGGGTTGAAAAATAGTGCTGCAGCGTGCTCAGACGAATGCCCGCATCGTTGGCCACGCGGTTGATCGTGTACCCTGCGTACCCCGCGGCAATCAGCACGCCAATCGATACATCGATGATCTCGGGCACCCGGCTCTCCCGATTGCCACGCCGCCGCACCGGTGCAGTGGTTTGCGGATCAAATATCGCTGCGGAAGTGAGGGTCAGTTTTTTCACGTGCACTCCGTTCTGAGGCGCTGACTGCATCGCTGTTCAGCGCAAAGTCGAGCGGACCGTGGGGGCGCGCTTGCCCGGCGGCCCAACAATCAGCATTGCACTGCTGCATCTCCTGGACAGCGCGCTTTGCCGCTGCGCGGGTGCGCCGGCTGCTTCCGGAATCGCATGGCGTAATAGGTTATCCAACCGTACTTGAGTATAGGTTGAGCAACCGGTTTTTCCCAGCCGCTCACACGCCAAACATCCTATGGATAAAGGCTGTCGCGGTCGACATCGTTTACCCGGGCATCGGGATTTTCAGGTTTACATATAGGTTATCTAACCTATATTTGACGGTAGGGTAACCGATGAATTGTTCGGGCCACGACGTGGCGAGGCATGATGGTTGCGCGGCAGTCAGGGGAGAGCGAGATGGGTTCCGGCGAGAAGTGCTTGCGAACGCTGGTTGGCAAGTGGTTTGGCCTGTCTGCGGTGGCGACGGTACGCGTGATGGAATTCAGTCGTACACGAACGGATCGAAGGCGCTACGTACGCATCGGCGCGGTGCAGGCGGACGGAGGGTTGACCATCGTCTTTTTCCGGCACGAAGACGGCACGTGGAACGTGTTCCCGGCAAAGGCGAGCACGCCGGCGATGCGTGCTTACCTGCTTGCGGCGTGAGTGATGGGTCGATAGTCAGGCAACCTGCGGAGGGCGCAATGAACATCCTGAAATTGGCGGCGGATGCCGGCATGCTGGTTGTTCTTGATGGCAAAATCGGTCGCACCGAGTACCGAAGTGTCCATGGAACCCTGGATGCATTTCAGCGTTTCGTGCAGGCAATGGAATCGGCATTGGCGAATGCCGACGGGGCCGATGAGCCTCGAGTCAGGAACGAATTATGCGCGGAGTCTTCGCCATCCTGAATGGTTGGCCAGCGTGCCAAGGAAGTCCTCGTTCGGACCCGGAATACTCATCTTGCGCTTGCCATGCAACTGGAACGGGGACATGGCATGCTGGTGCCGGATGGTGTTCATCCACACTGGGGAACACGCTTGATATAGCGGAGAGGCTGATGAAGGTTTCTGCAATCCATGCCTGGGCAGCGATGCTTGCCGCGCTCGCCTCCGCCTTGCTGCCGATCTCGTCCTACGCGTACGAACTCGATCCGCAACTCGACTGTCGCTCGAACGCACATGCGTTCATCGCCCCGCTGCTAAAGGATCGGTATATCGATCCGAAACCGATGCGCGTCGAAGCGAACTCAGTCAACGCATTTCGACCGGTGCACGGTAGCAACTTGACGGCATTTGGATTTCGCGTCTATGCCGTCCTCGGGTATGAGCGCGGTGATGCACTGTTCAAACGCGGAGAGGGCCAGCCCATTACGGACTCGGCGTATGGCGCGGTCGTAATCGGCGCCGCCGATTCAGTCGAAGCACAAGCGCGCCAGGCAGGCAGCAGCGCGGTCATTCACCAGGTCGTCCCCCTCTTGCTGACGGCCATTTTCTGCGGCGGATCGTGACGCGCAAGCGTCGCCGACTTTCGGTACGTCATTTCGAAGGTCGGTCTCGCTTGAACGCCTTTTGGCGGAAGGCGGCAGGAGTCGAACCTGCCCGGGCGTGTCCGTTATCCCCAACCGGATTTGAAGGCCAGGCTGGACAGGCAACTAACGGCGCTTGCGCAGGGCGCGGCCGTCCGTCGCCGTTCCTGGCCGCGCTCGCGATCGGTCAGCCGGGCAACGCGTCGCCTCCGGCTGCCGTCCACTCGCGTACGGCTTCCACGAACAGCCGCAGCGCGGCCGGCGGATGCCGGTTCGCCGGGTAGTAGAGGCACAGGGCGCCGAAGTCCTGGCCCCACGCCGGCAGCACGCGCACGAGTCGTCCGGCGGCCACGTGCCCGGCGACGCGCGATTCGGTGATCCAGGCGATCCCGATGCCGGCGAGCGCGGCGTCGACCATCAGGTTCTGGTTGCCGAGCGTCAGCGGCCCGTCGACGTCGACGGTCACGCGCTTGCCGTCGCGCATCAGGTCCCAGCGATACAGCGTGCCGCTTTCGAAGCGGTAGCGGATGCACGCGTGCCGCGTGAGGTCCTGCGGGCTCTCGGGCGTCGCGTGCCGCGACAGGTAGCCGGGCGACGCCACCGCGATGAAGCGCACCGGCGCACCGAAGCGCACGGCGATCATGTCGCGCGGGACGTCTTCGTGTACGCGGATGCCGGCGTCGAAACCGTGCTCGACGATGTCGATCAGCCGTGAATCGACGACGAATTCGACGTGAATGTCCGGATAGCGTGCGGCGAAGGCCGGAAGCACCTGCAGGAT
Organism: Burkholderia sp. A9; assembly: GCF_000801975.1. NCBI lineage: Bacteria > Pseudomonadati > Pseudomonadota > Betaproteobacteria > Burkholderiales > Burkholderiaceae > Burkholderia > Burkholderia sp. A9. The sequence goes on from NZ_JSZN01000027.1 coordinate 77,927, forward strand.
CAGCGGGCGCGACGCCGCTTCCGACGCGCTGATCCGGATCTGGCCCGACGGCCGGTTGCGGGCCGTCGCGGCGTCGTTCATCGCATCCTCGAGATCGGCCACCGCGGGCCGCACGCGCAGCAGCAACTGTTCGCCGGCCTCCGTCAGCGCGACGGAACGCGTCGTCCGGTTGAACAGCCGCACGCCGAGCCGCGCCTCGAGATGACGGATCGCATGGCTCAGCGCCGACGGCGACACGCCGAGGAGGCGGGCCGCGCCGCTGAAGCTGCGCTGCTCCGCGATCGTGATGAAGGTCGTCAGTTCGCCGAGGCCGGTGCGTAGCATTGATGAAATTTCCTCAATAACGCATGAAATGGTACGCGGATTGTTGAGGGGAATCCATCAACCTACACTGGCTTCCACGGCATCCGTCGATCGTCATCCATCTTCAGCAGGAGAGCTTCATGCAAACACGCAAACTCGGAATGAGCGGCCTCGAAGTCTCGGCAATCGGGCTCGGCTGCATGGGTTTGAGCTACGGCTACGGCCCGGCCACCGACAAGGCGAGCGGCATCGCGCTGATTCGCGCCGCATTCGAGCGCGGCGTCACCTTCTTCGATACGGCCGAAGCGTACGGCCCGTTCGTCAACGAGGAACTGGTCGGCGAGGCGGTCGCACCGTTTCGCGATCAGGTGGTGATCGCCACCAAGTTCGGTTTCGAAAACGGCGAGGCGATGAAGGGCGTCGACAGCCGGCCGTCGCATATCCGCGAAGTGGCCGACGCGGCGCTCAAGCGGCTGAAGGTCGATCGCATCGATTTGTTCTACCAGCATCGCGTCGATCCGAACGTGCCGATCGAGGACGTGGCCGGCACCGTCAAGGATCTGATTGGCGCAGGCAAGGTCGCGCACTTCGGCCTGTCGGAAGCCGGTGAGCAGACGATTCGCCGCGCGCACGCCGTGCAGCCGGTCGCCGCGCTGCAGAGCGAGTACTCGCTGTGGTGGCGCGAGCCGGAGGCGCGGATCCTGCCGACGCTCGAGGAACTCGGCATCGGCTTCGTGCCGTTCAGCCCGCTCGGGAAAGGCTTCCTGACCGGCGCGATCGACGCGAACACGACATTCGCCGAGAACGATTTCCGCAATGTCGTGCCGCGTTTCTCAGAGGAAAACCGCGCGGCCAACGCGGGCCTCGTCGATCTGCTCGGCCGGATCGCGACCGACAAGGGCGCGACGCGCGCACAGATCGCGCTGGCGTGGCTGCTGGCCCGCAAGCCGTGGATCGTGCCGATTCCGGGCACGACCAAGCTGCATCGGCTCGACGAGAACGTGGGGGCGGCCGCCGTCGTGCTGACGGCCGACGATCTCGCCGCGATCGAGACGGCGCTGCAGCAGATCCGGATCGTCGGCGAGCGTTATCCGGCGCACTTCCAGCAGCGCATCGATCGCTGATCGGGGTCCGGCGGCGGCCTGGACGCACAGCGGCGCGACGCGGGGTACTAGGGACAATCTTCACGTCGCCTTAAGTTTGCGTTTCCTAGAATCGATTTGATCGTCGCTCTTCCTGCGGCGGACCGATTCGTCCAGGAGGATACGCATGCAAAAGCCCCGTGTCGCCGTAGTCCTGTTCAACGCAATCATCGGCAGGTCGCAGCCGACGGCGCAACCGCGTAAGGCCGGCGAATGATCTGGCCTAACGCGTGGCGTGTCTCGGCACTGTTCGTGCGCGAGTGGGTCGGCCGTCCGGCCGCGGTGGGTGCGTTGTGCCCGAGTTCGCGGCATCTGGCGCGCGAAATGGCCGACGCGGTGCCGGACGGCGACGGATTGGTCGTCGAGCTCGGCGGCGGAACCGGCGCGATCACCGCGGCGTTGCTCGAGCGCGGTGTCGCGCCACGGCGCCTCGTCGTGGTCGAACGCTCGCCGGCGTTCGTGCAGCACCTGCGACGACGCTTTCCGGGCATCTCGATCGTGTCGGGCGACGCGCGGCAGCTCGAGCGGCTGCTGCCGCCCGACGCGCACGTCGACGCGATCGTGTCGTGCCTGCCGCTGCGCACGCTGCCGCGCCAGGACGTGGCGGCGATCGTCGATCAATGTCATCGCGTGCTGTCGGCCGACGGCGTGATGATCCAGTTCACCTACGACTTGCGCCCGCCCGGCCGCCATCCGCTCGGCGATTCGGCATTTGTTGCCTGCGGCAGCCGGATCGTCTGGGCAAATATTCCGCCTGCGCGCATCGTGACCGTGCGCAACGCCACCGCCGAACACGCGGATTGACGCCGTCGCGCGCAGGGCACCCGGGCACGATGCCGCGCCACATCCTTTCATAAGTCATACCGATCCTTCCATTTTCCATTCATATTGTCGTCACATCGGATTTCTACCATCGCCTTTCATTTCGAAAGCATCAATGGCGGGGGGAATCGGCAACATGAATCGAATCAAAATGGTGGCGCTGCTGTGTGCCGGCGCCTTTGCGCTGGCCGGATGCGGCAGCGACGACGGCCCGACTGGCTCGACGCCCGCGCCCGTGAAGGCGGCGGCGCGCAACGTGATCTTTTTCCTCGGCGACGGGATGGGGATGACGACGATGACGGCCGCGCGCATCTATGCAGTCGGTGAAGACGGCGCGCTCACGATCGATACGCTGCCCGAATCCGCGTTCGTGAAGACCTATTCGAACGACGCGCAGGTGACGGACAGCGCGCCGTCGATGTCGGCGTACATGACCGGCGTCAAGACCAACAACGAAGTGATTTCGATGTCGCCCGACACGAAGGCGATCGAGCCGAGCGCTGGTCTCACCGGCAACTGCGGCGCGAACAACGGCAAGTCGGTGTCGACGCTGCTCGAGATCGCGAAGGCGAAGGGGATGGCCACCGGTGTCGTGACGACCACGCGCGTCACGCACGCGACGCCCGCCGCCACCTATGCGCACGTGTGCCATCGCGACGCGGAGAACGACATCGCCGCGCAGCTCGTGCCGGGCGGCGCGGGCTACAACGGCGCGCTGGGCGACGGCGTCGACGTCGTGCTCGGCGGCGGTACGCAATTCTTCGTGCCGAAGGACGGCGGCGGCAAGCGCACCGACGGGCGCAACCTCGTCAACGAGCTGAAGGCGAAGGGTTACGCGTTCGCTCGGAACCGCGACGACCTGCTGGCCGCGGATGCGACGAAGAGCGGCAAGCTGGTCGGCCTGTTCGCGTCGAGCCACATGAGCTACGACCTCGATCGCGGCGCGACCAGGGAGCCGAGCCTGTCCGACATGGCGACCCGCGCGCTCGACGTGCTGCAGAACAATCCGAACGGCTATTTCCTGATGGTCGAGGGCGGCCGGATCGATCACGCGCTGCACGACACCAATGCGAAGCGCGCGCTGCAGGACACGGTCGCGTTCGACAACGCGATCAAGGCGACGCTCGACAAGGTGCGCAAGACCGATCCCGACCTGAAGAACACACTGATCGTCGTCACGGCCGATCACGACCACACGCTGGTGCTGAACGGCTATGCGGCGCGCACCGGCAAGACCGAAGCGGGCAAGCCCGGCGTGCTGGGCGTGCTGCGCAGCTACCAGACGGGCGCGATCGCGAAGGACGCGGACGGCGCGCCGTACACGATCATCGGCTTCGGCAACGGCGAGAACCGCGTGCAGGGCAGCCGTGCGGGCACCGCGCTGAACGACGCGGTGACGGGCGCCGACGACTATCGCCAGGAAGCGGTCGTGCGGATGGACAAGGGCAGCGAGACGCACGGCGGTACCGATGTGTTCCTCGGGGCGATCGGTCGCGGCGCCGATGCATTCCACGGCGTGATCGAGAATAACAAGGTCTTCGAGCTGGTGCGCAACGCGGTGCAGCTTTGAGCGCCGACAACACGGGTACAGGGGAATACAGGATGTCGACCATCAAGTGCATCGCGGCGGCGCTGGCCGCCGTGGGTTTCGCATGCAGCCCGGCGCAGGCCGCCGGCCAGGCGAAGAACGTGATTTTCTTTCTCGGCGACGGCATGGGGCCGACGACCGTGACGGCGAGCCGGATCTACAAGGTCGGTGAGTCGGGACAACTGACGATGGAGAAGCTGGCCCGCACCGCGCGCGTCAAGACCTTCTCGAACGACGCGCAGACGACCGACAGCGCGCCGTCGATGGCCGCGTACATGACCGGTGTGAAGATGAACAACGAAGTGCTGTCGATGTCGTCCGACACGCGCGCGGTCGCGCCGGGCAGCGACGTCAACGGCAACAAGACCGTCAACCACTGCGCGCCGGGCAACGGCCAGCCGGTCGCGACGCTGCTGGAGCTGGCGAAGTCGCGCGGCAAGGCGGTCGGCGCGATCACGACGACCGAACTCACGCACGCGACGCCGGCCGCGACCTATTCGCACATCTGCCATCGCGATGCGCAGTACGACATCGCCGCGCAGGCTGCGCCGGGCGGCGCCGGCTACAACACGGCACTCGGCGACGGCGTCGACGTGCTGATGGGCGGCGGCCGCAATCACTGGACGCCGTTCGATCCGGTGACCAACAAGCGCGGTCGCGCGGACGGGCGCAACCTGCTCGTCGAGATGAAGACGAAGGGCTACACGGTGGTGGCGAACAAGGACCAGCTCGCGCAGGCCGGCAACGGCAAGCTGGTCGGCCTGTTCAGTTCGACGAGCCATCTCGAGTACGAACTCGACCGCGTGGCGGGCAAGGGTGAAGGGCCGTCGCAGCCGAGCCTCGCCGACATGACGTCGAAGGCGATCGACGTGCTGTCGAAGAATTCGAACGGCTATTTCCTGATGGTCGAAGGCGGCCGGATCGATCACGCGCTGCACGGCACCAACGCGAAGCGCGCGCTCGAGGACACGGCGGCATTCGACGAAGCGATCCGCGTCGCGCTGTCGAAGGTCGACCTGTCGAATACGCTGATCGTCGTGACGGCCGACCACGACCACACGATGACGATCAACGGCTATTCGAAGCGCGGCAATCCGATTCTCGACATCAGCCGCAACTATCGCGACGGCCAGCCGAGCAAGGATGCCGACGGCAATACCTACACGACGCTGGTGTTCGGCAACGGCGCGAACCGGCCGAACGTGCGCGCGTCGGTCGATTCGGCCACCGCGATGAACGAAGCGTATCTGCAGGAAGTCGGCGTGCGGATGGGCAGCGCGGGTTCGGAGACGCACGGCGGCGGCGACGTGATGCTGTTTGCCGACGGCGCGGACGCGAAGGCGTTCAAGGGCACGATCGACAACACGAAGGTGTTCGGTCTCGTGCGCTCGGCGTTCGGTTTCTGAGCCCGGCGACTTGACGATGAACGGGAACCTTCGATGAAACGCCAGTTTCTCTGTGCGCTCGCCTGCGGATTGGCCGCACTGCCCGCCTTCGCGGCGGCGGATCTCGACGCCGTACTGGTGCACGAAAGCCGTACGGTGACGGCCGACGGCGTGACGCGTACCACGCTGTATCGCGAACGGATGGTACGGCGCGACGGGCATGTGTGGGTCGAGCGCGTGCGGCCCGCCGCGGCGGCGGGCGGCGCGCATGACGACGATCACGACCACGATCATGACCACGACGCGGGCCGGCGCGCCGGCGTGCAGCCGGCTGCCGCGCACGCGGGCCACAAGCACTTCAACTTTCAGGCGGCTGCGCGGCACGTCACCTGGGACGGCAAGACGGCGCGCATCGAGTTCGTGGATGCGGCGAACCGGACGGTCGTCAGCGTGCCGCCGGCCGAGTACGAAACCACGGGCTTCGACGGGTCGTGGGACAACGCGTACTACGTGACGCCGCCGTCGCAGCTGAAGCGGCTCGCGGTCGCGAAGCGCGGCGACGCGCCCGGCACTGTCTGGTACGAGCAGGCCGTGGATACGCCCGGCGCGCGCGGCGTGAACCGGATCCTGTGGAGCGACCGGCTGCAGGCACCGCTGTCGGTCGAATACCGCAGTGCCGACGGCCGCATCGTGCGCAAGCTGACGTTGACGCCGGCACCGGCCGCGCGGCGGGACGCGTTGCCGTGGCAGACGCTCGCCAGCTATTCGCGCAAGGAATACGCGGACTATCTGGACTGATCGACATTCGTAAGCGGGCCTTGCGGTCAGGCCGGCCGGATCGTGCGAAGCGTCGTGCGATACGGCCGGGCCGTGGCCGGTTTTTCTGTTCCGCCGCCACGCGGCATGGATGGCCGATGACGCGCTAGACGCGCGCGCCGTCCGTCTCACGCGCCGCAGGTCGCGACGCAACCCGCTTGACGAGGCGGTCGAGCGGCGTCGCGTAGCCGCGCGCGATGATCGCGCTCAATCCGGCGGACAGCATCAGGTACGCGACCAGCAGCGCGAGCTTGCCGTCGCCGTGCGTGGTGGACGGCGGCCACAGCGTGCGCAGCGCGCCGAGCGCGATCAGGTGGAACAGGTACAGCTCGTAGCTGAACCGGCCGCTCCAGCGCAGCGGCGCGAGCACGCGGCCCGCTGCGCGCTCGCCGTTGGCATGCGCACCGATCAGCAGCACGGCGGTGCCGAGCGCCATCGCGGATACGCCGACGACGTGGCTTTGCGCGATCGGCCATGCGAGATAGAACGCGGCCATCGCGATCGCCGTCAGCCATTGCACGGGCGCTGCCGCGAGCACCTGCCAGCGTGCGCGCCCGGCCAGCAACGCGGTGCAGCAGCCGATCGCGATCCCGTCGAAGCACGCGAAATACGCGTACAGGAATCCGCCTTCGTCGCCCGCATGGGTGAAGCGGTACACGGGGCCGATCGCGACCATCACCAGCCAGAATGCGAACAGCCGCGTGTCGCGGCGCAGTGCGATGCACAGCAACGGAAACGACAGGTAGAACACCTCCTCGACCGACAGCGACCACAGCACGCCGAGCGCGTAGTTGACCCATCCGTACGCGCCGATCAGCACGTTCATCCAGAACGTCAGCGACGCGAGGTTGACGAGCCAGAACGACACGGCGATGCCTTGCGGCGCGTGGTTCGCGAAGATCGGCACGCCGGCCGCGGCCAGTCCGTTGACGAGCGCGAGCAGCAGGAGCAGGCACGGGACGATGCGCGCGATGCGCGACACGTAGAACGCGCGCACGTCGAGCGCGCCGAGGCTGCCCCGGCGGCGCCGCGCATTCGACGTGATCAGGTAGCCCGAGATCACGAAGAACATCGTCACGCCGTAGTTGCCGTTGCGGACGACCGCATGCACCGCATCCCAGCCGAACATGCGCGCGACGGACGTGTCGCGCAGCGAATACGGGATGTTGAAGTGATGCAGCAGCACGAGCAGGATCGACACGCCGCGCAGCACGTCGATCCGCGCATTGCGCGGCCCGGCGGTCATTGCGGCCGGCCCGGTTCCGCGAGCGCCGGCAGCGCTGCGAGGAATGCGTCGCGCGAACGCATGCCCGCGCCCGGCTGTTGCTGGTGGTCGTCCTGGATCAGGTTGGCGAACACGAGCGTGCGCGGTCCCTTGGTCGCCCAGCCGACGAACCAGCCGTATGCGTGCGCGCCGTCGTACTTGAAGCCCGGCGAGCCGGTGCCCGTCTTGCCGTGCACGGTCCAGCCGCCCGGTTGTGCGTCGAGCCGCGTGATGCGCGCGGTCATGTCGTACGCGTGCGTGCTGGCGGGCAGCGTCCGCTGCACGATCTTGCGCATGAACGCGACCTGCTCGAGCGGCGAGATCTGCAGCGACGAGTTGGCCCACGCGCCCATCACGCCGCTCAGCTCGCCCTGCTTGCTGGTGACGTCGGCGTTGCCGTAGCCGAACGCGCTCGTGTATTGCTGGAAGCGTGCCGGCCCGAGCGCCTGCGCGACCTGTTCCGAATACCAGAAGATCGACAGCTTCATCCAGCGCGCCGGGTCGGTCGGCTCGCGCCACGGCGCGCCGCCCCAATCGGGGTAGCCGGCGTGGAAGTCGAGCGTCGGCGTGTGCTCGTCCTTCAGCACGCCGGCGTCGAAGCCCATCAGGCTGATCGCGACCTTGAACGTCGATGCCGACGTCACGCGCGTTGCGCAGTCGCCTTGCTGTACGAGCATCTGGCCGGTCGCGGCATCGGCGACGACGGTGCAGACGGGGTGGGCATGCGCGGATGCGGCGGCCAGCAGGCCGGCGGCGAAGGCGAACAGCGTGCGGCGCCAGTTGTTCAAGCGAGACTCCATCGGATCGGGGCGGAATGCGCGCATGGCAGGCGGGCCGCCGCAGACGTGGCGGATCGTGCGCGCAATGAAAGCGACGTCCCGCATCGCGGATGCCGGACGTCGAGGTGGCACATAGTGTATCGGCGGATCGCCGGCGGTTGACCTGTCATCGTTGACGGGGGGACCGCAGCGCAACCCGGCGAGGACGTGCCGGCCGCCCGGCCTGCCGTTTTTTGCACCGCCATGCCGTTTTTTTGCACGGCATTTATGCCGGGGCTTCTAAGCTGCGGATGTGTCCAACAGCCGGGACGGCTCCCGTCCGCGCCATGACCTTCATCCATCCCGTACCCGGGTTCGACGTCGCCGGTCGTCAACGCCGTGACGGCGCATGCCGCAACGTCACACCCTTGTCGCCGCCGCGCCCGCGCCTGCAGCTGCCCGTCACGCTGACGGCCGACTCCCTCGCGCTCGCGCATGCCCGGCTCGCGGCGCTGCTGCATTCTCCGCTCGGCGTCTATGTGGTCAGCGCGCGCACCGTGCGCGACGTGATCCACGTGCAATTCGACATCGCGGCGGCGGATCTCGACTTCACGCTGCACATGCTGATCGCGCAGCAGGCCGACGCGGTGATCGGCCCGGTCGCCCGCCGGCTGCGCGTCGGCCCGCAGGCCCGTTCGGCCGCGGCACGCTGATTGCTCTTGAGTTCCCGCGGCAGCCGTTTCACCGGTCGCCGTGCTGTCCGCCGGCCGGCTGCGGCGGACGTTCGTGCGTCGCGTCGTACGCGGCGCCGACCCTCGACAGGGAGGATCGATGTATCGCACGGAAGAAGTGCGCACCGCGCGTCCGGCAAGCGGCCGCGCGCGCGGGGTGACGCTGCCGTCGGGCCCACAGCTTGCCCGGCAGTTGTTGATGACGGTTCGCGCGGCAGATGTGCTGCTGCGCCAGGCGATCCGGTTGCCGGATCGCCATCAGTGGTCGGTCGACATCGAGCGCGTCGACGCGGCCGGCGGCCCGCTGGCCGCATGGGATTCGCACGTGACGCTGCGCATCGCGAAGGCGTTCGCGCCGTCGGTCGATGCGAACACGCGTGCCGGCGACCCCGACCAGGTCGCGGTCGAGATCCGGCTGTTCCTTCCCGAGCAGGCTTATATGGGCGAACAGCGCGTCGGCATCTTCGGCCGGCGGCATGGCAACCGGTTCGGCGCGACGCTGTCGGCGACGGCCGGGTCGCAGTGGGGCGGCAGGCGCCACGAATGCATCCCGCCGGCCGGGCGGCACTTGCACGGCGACACGCTGGAAGCGCTCGTCGACACGGTGGCGGCCATCGTCAACGCGGCCTTGCTCGTGGCCGGCCAGCCGCGGCCCGGCGGTTCGTGACGGTGCCGGCGGCGCACGCCTGGCCGCCGCTCAGGCGTCGCTGGTCTGGCCGGTTTGCCGCTGCAGGTCTTCCATCAGTTGTTCCGCGAGAAAGTCGCACGGCGGGCGCTTCGATTTCGTGCTGCGCGCGAGGATCAGCTCGAGCGGCGGCAAATCGGGCAGCCCGTGCGAGCGGCCGAGCATCGACAGCTGCGCGGGAATCGCGCAGCGCGCGAGCGGCGCGACCGCGAGCCCGGCCTCGACCATGCTGAGCAGGCCGAGCAGGCTCGGGCTTTCATAGGACGTGCGGAACGGCAGCTTCGCGCGTTCGAGGCTGCGGATTGCGTTTTCGCGCGCAACGCTGCCCGGCATGAACACCGCGATCGGCAGCGGCCGTTCCTCCCACACGCGCGGCCCGTTCGTCATTGCGGCCCAAGCCATCGGCTCGTGGCGGATGAAGTCGCCGGACAACCCCTTGATGCGCGTGCCGCACACGAGATCGACGGTGCCGTCCTTCAGCAGCGGCGCGAGCGCACTGCTCGGCAGCCCGATCACCTGGATCTCGACCTTCGGATAGGTGGCCGAGAACTTCTTCAGCACCGACGGCAGCAGCGACGACGCATAGTCGTCCGGCACGCCGATCACGACCTTGCCGGTCACTTCCGGCCGCACCACGGCCGCCCACGCCTCGTCGCGCAGCGCCAGCATTCGTCTGGCGAATCCCAGCAAGACCTCGCCTTCGCGGGTCAGCACGATGCTGCGCGGCTTGCGCACGAACAGCGGCCGGCCGATCGCGTCCTCGAGGCTCTTGATCTGCATGCTCACGGCCGACTGCGAGCGGTTCACGGCCTCGGCGGCGCGGGTCATGTTGCCGGTTTCCGCGACGGCGACGACGGTGGCCAGCACGTCGTGATCGAGCATCTTCATCGGTATCAGGAAAACTGAAGGTAACGATCAGCATTATGCGTTTTTATTGTCGATGTGTGTCTGCCATAGTGGCATCGAGCGTGCCGCATCGTGCGATGCGGTGCGGCCATCTCGCCGGCCTGCCCGGCACGCAGCGTCGAACAGGGAAGAGTGGTGTACCGATGATGGATCATCCGTTGCGCGCCGCACTGGCCGCGGAATTGCATGCCCGGCCGTTCCTGCGGCTCGCCGAAGCCGTGTCGCTCACCCACTACGCGATCTATGCGGACGGCCAGTCCGACCTCCACGAAACGCTGCTGCACGCGCTGTGCCGCGACACCGGCATTGCCGCGCCGCAGGAGGGCGCGACGCACTACGCGGTGCAGTCGCCGTCCGGCTGGCACCTGAAGTGGGAACGCCACACCGAATTCTCGACCTTCACGTTCGTCGCGCCGCGCCGCGACACCAGCTATTTCGACGATCTCGCGATCGAAGGCATCCCGGCCGAGTGGTTCGCGCGGCTCGCCGGCATCCGCTTCGTTGCGGTGCGCATGGAGTTGCTGTCGGGTGATGCCGCGCGGCTCGTGTGCGGCGACCTGCGCCGCTGGATCGACGGGCCCGTGCTCGTCGGCAGCAACGTGCTCGGCGGCGGCAAGGTGTTCTGCGACTGGCATGTGCGCGACGACGGCTTCATGCGCTTTCTCGTCGTCGACGAGGATTTCCGCGAGGAGCAGGGCGGCCGCCTGCTGCAGCGGCTCTATGAAATCGAAACGTACCGGATGATGGCGCTGCTCGCGTTGCCGGTCGCGCGGCGGATGAGCCGCGAGCTCGACGAGATTCACGCGGCTCTGCATGCGCTGATGCAGCGGATGGATGCGAGCGGCGCCGACGGCGACGACGCGGCATTGCTCGTGAAGCTCACGCATCTCGCGGTGCGGGTCGAAGCGCTGTCGGGGTCCGGCGGCCGCTTCAGCGCGTCGCGTGCGTACGAGAAGCTCGTGCTGGCGCGCATCCACGAACTGCGCGAGGAGCGCATCGAAGGCATGCCGACGATCGCGGAATTCATGGAGCGGCGCTTCGCGCCGGCGATGGAAACCTGCCGCAGCGTGTGGGCGCGTCACGAGCAGATCGCCGCGCGCATCGCCCGTGCGGTCGATCTGCTGCGCACGCGCGTAAATCTCGCGCAGGAAAAGGACGTGACGCGCTTGCTGGCGGGCATGGAACGCACCGCGCGCAATCAGCTTCATCTGCAGCACGCGGTGGAAGGGCTGTCGGTGGCGGCCATTTCGTACTACGTGCTGTCGCTCGCGACCGCGGCGTTCAAGGCGCTGCACGTGATGAACCTGCCGGTCGATCCCGAACTGGCGGAAGGCCTGCTGATCGCGCCGGTCGTGTTCGCGGTGATTCACATCACGCGGCGCACGCGCGCGCAGCTCGCGCGCTCGGAGGCCGCGCATGACGGCGCACCCGTGCCGGCGGCGGCGTTGAAGCAGGCAAATTAGAACATCGATGACCTATCAAAAGGAGTGGAGATGACTTTTTCGCAAACGCAACCCGGGTTTTTCAGTGGCCTCGACGCATTCGACGAGCCGGTGTGGGACGACACGGGCGCACCGGAAGAGCAGCGCGTGACGTCGTATCAGGCCGTGCTGCAGGAGCCGATGACGTCGCTCGTCGGCAGCACGATCGATCGGCCGGATGTCGCGGCAGTGGCGATTCTCGGGTACAACTGACGCGCGGTTGTTCCGCGTCGATTCAACGTCACGCGGGCACGCCGGTCGCTTCGACGATCGGGCGCTCGCGCGGGACGGTTCGTGCGTCCTGTGCGACCGCGGCTTGATTCATGCCTGCGTCGGCGTGCCCGCCGCTGAATCCGGTCGCGGTTGCATGTGCTGTGCTCACCCCTTCATTCCGCCCGTCGGCATTCAGCCGGGCGTCTTTTTGCGTGGCGTGCGCGCATCGCCTTCCCCCTTCGATTTTCCCGCCCCGTGCGCGAGCGCCAGCTCGACGAACGCGCGCGCCGCAGCACTGCGGTAAGCCCCCTTGCGCTGCAACAACACTGCGGTACGCCGCAGCACCGCCGGATCGAGCGCGACGGCGACGAGGTCCTCATGCTCGGCGGCGATCGTCGCGGGCAGCAACGTCGCGAGATTCGTGCGGCGCACGATCTCGATCACCGCGCCGATCGAGTTGGCCTCCATCAGCACGCGCGGCTGCACGTCGTGCTCGCGGAAATAGCGGTCGATCTGGCCGCGTGTCGCGAATTCGGCCGTGAGCATCACGAGCGTCGCGTCGCGTAGCGCGCGCTGGCCGGCCGTGCGCTTGTTCGCGAACGTATGCCGGCGGCTCACGACGAGCGCGAGCGTTTCGACCAGCAGCGTCTGCACTTCGATATCGGCGGTCTGCACGTCCTCGAACGCGATGCCGACGTCGAGCTCGTCGTCGACGAGCTCCGCCTCGATGCGTTCCTGCGACATCTCGCGCACCGACAGCGACACGTCCGGATAGCGGCCGTGGAACGCATCGACCAGCGGCCCGACGAGATAGCTCGTGAAGGTCGGTGTGACCGCGATACGCAACGAGCCGCGGCTGAGGTCCTGCACGTCATGAATCGCGCGCCGGCCTTCCGCGAGATCGTGCAGCGCCTGCCGCGCATAGCGGAAATACACGTCGCCCGCGTCGGTCAGCCGCGTGGCACGGCCGGTCCGGTCGAACAGCTGCGCGCCGAGCGTGTCCTCGAGCTGGCGGATCTGCTGCGACAGCGCGGGTTGCGACACGTGCAGCGCGGCCGCGGCGCGCGTGAAGCTGCGATGCTCGGCAACGGCCAGGAAGTAGTTGATATGGCGCAGCAGCATGTCCGTTCCTATAAGTCGTGCTTATGCGATAGATCATAAATCAATCTTTTACGTTATTGGAAGTCGGGCGTAACCTGCCCTTCATCGATCTCGCACGCACCGGAGGACACGCGATGAAGGACATCATCGACGGATTTTTGAAGTTCCAGCGCGAAGCCTATCCGGAGCGCGCCGCGCTGTTCCACGATCTCGCGCGCCGGCAGAACCCGCGGGCGCTGTTCATCTCGTGCTCGGACAGCCGGCTCGTGCCGGAACTCGTCACGCAGCGCGAACCGGGCGACCTGTTCGTGATCCGCAATGCCGGCAACATCGTGCCGTCGTACGGCTCGGAGCCGGGCGGCGTGTCGGCGTCGGTCGAATACGCGGTGACCGCGCTGCGCGTGACGGACGTCGTGATCTGCGGCCATTCCGATTGCGGCGCGATGACCGCGATCGCGACGTGCAAGTGCATGGATCACATGCCGGCCGTCGGCCACTGGCTGCGCTATGCCGATTCGGCGCGCGTCGTGAACGAGGCGCGCACGCATCGCAGCGAGCGCGAGCGAATCGACTCGATGGTGCGCGAGAACGTGATCGCGCAGCTCGCCAACCTGAAGACGCATCCGGCGGTGCGGCTCGCCCGCGAAGAGGGCCGCCTCGTGCTGCACGGCTGGGTTTATGACATCGAGTCGGGGTCGATCGACGCCTACGACGGTGCGACCGGCCGGTTCGTTTCCCTTGCCGAGCATCCCGGCGTTTGTGCCACGCCCGCGGCGCTGTCTGCCGCAGCCTGAAACCTTTCTGCCCACCTACGAGGTATTGCCATGATCCAGTCCCAGCACAGCCAGACCGCGCGCCATGCGCTTGCCGAAACCGTCGTGCTCGCGAAGGCGCGCAAGAACCTGTCGTTCGCGCAGCTTACCGAAGGAACCGGCCTGAGCGAGGCGTTCGTCACCGCCGCGCTGCTCGGCCAGCATGCGCTGCCGGCCGACGCGGCGCGCAGCGTCGCCGACAAGCTCGGCCTCGATGACGACGCGGTGCTGCTGCTGCAGACCATTCCGTTGCGCGGCAGCATCGACGATCGCGTGCCGACCGATCCGACCATCTACCGTTTCTACGAAATGCTGCAGGTGTACGGCACGACGCTGAAGGCGCTCGTCCACGAGAAGTTCGGCGACGGCATCATCAGCGCGATCAATTTCCGGCTCGACGTGAAGAAGGTCGACGATCCCGAGGGCGGGTCGCGCGCGGTGATCACGCTCGACGGCAAGTACCTGCCGACCAAACCGTTCTGATGCGGTTGCCGCGCCGCCGCCGCCAGGTTGCGCGGTGCGGCTCCGCCCGACGTGCGCCGGCCGCCGGCGGCGCACGGTTTCGCCCATCCGTTTCAACGAGGACGCGGTCATGGATTGTGTGACACGCACGATCGATCTCGCGATGAAAAACGTGGAAGAGGGCGGCCACCCGTTCGCGACGGTGATCGTCCGCGACGGCGAGATCGTCGCGGAAAGCCCGAACCTCGTCGCGCAGACCAGCGACCCGACCGCGCACGCGGAGATCCTCGCGGTGCGCGACGCGTGCCGCAAGCTCGGCACCGAGCACCTGATCGACTGCGAGATCTGCATCCTCGCGAGCCCGTGCCCGATGTGCCTCGGATTGCTGTACTACCGCAGCCCGAAGCGCGTGATCTACATCACGACGATGCGCCGTTCTATCGTGACGACCGCAAGTACTTCGAGCTGGACACGTTCTATGCCGAATATGCGAAGCCGATCGAGGAGCGGCGCCTGCCGATGGTCCAGTAGAAGCACAGCGACGCGATTCGCGTCTATCGGCGCTGGAAGGAACTGAACGCGAAGTGATGCAAGCCGCGTGACGCAGCCGTCGCGACTGCTCGTTTTCCCCACCTTCCGCTCCGCCTGGCGGCCATCGTGCCGGCCGGGCGTCCGCCCGTGCGTTGCCGCGCGGGCGTCCCCCCTGTTCCCCGTTTTCCCACCCTGCCAAACATCGACTCCGTTCAATGTCCGGAACGGAAATCCGCGATCCAAAAAGTTTTTGACGGGTTTAAAAATTCGCACTGGAGACGACAGAAACGTGCGGAAAGCCCGATGAAAACCGATGAAATCATTATGACAGCCAGCGCGGCGGATGATGCCGGCGACGTGCCCGACCGGCCGCTGCCGATCGCCGTGCGCAATGGGTTGGCGCGGTTGCACGCGACGGCCGGATGCCGTCGCCGCTGATCGTCGCACGTTGCCCCCGATACCTGCTTCCTTGCGCGACTCGATCCGGACGAGGAATCGCTCGATCCCTCTCCGCCGGCACCGCGCGACCGTACGCCTGGTCGCGCCGCAGGCCGCCTGCCGGACGCGTGCCGCGCCGGCCGGCGGTCGAGCCTGACGCCCGACATTCGCTTACCTTGCTCAAAACGGACCATCATGAAACGGGATTCATTCAGTACACCTGATGCAGTGCGTCGCGCGGCGACGACCGACATGCTCAAGCCGAACGACGCGTTCGTGCGCATCGAAAACGTCGTGAAGAAATTCGGCGACAGCACCGCCGTCGACAACGTGAACCTGACGATCGCGAAGAACGAGCTGTTCGCGCTGCTCGGCAGCTCCGGCTGCGGCAAGTCGACGCTGCTGCGCATGCTCGCCGGGCTGGAGACGGCCACCTCCGGCAAGATCTTCGTCGACGGCGAGGACCTTGCCTCGCTGCCGCCGTACCGGCGCCCGGTCAACATGATGTTCCAGTCGTATGCGCTGTTCCCGCACATGTCGGTCGAGTCGAACGTCGCGTTCGGGCTGAAGCAGGAAGGCACGCCGAAGCACGAGATCAAGGAACGCGTGGCCGACGCGCTCGCGCTGGTGCAGATGAGCAAGTACGCGAAGCGCAAGCCGCATCAGCTGTCCGGCGGCCAGCAGCAGCGCGTCGCGCTCGCACGCTCGCTGGTCAAGCGCCCGAAGCTGCTGCTGCTCGACGAGCCGATGTCCGCGCTCGACAAGAAGATCCGCCAGAAGACCCAGCTCGAACTCGTGAACATCATCGAGAAGGTCGACGTGACCTGCGTGATGGTCACGCACGACCAGGAAGAGGCGATGACGATGGCGAGCCGCCTCGCGGTGATGAGCGAAGGCAAGATCGTGCAGATCGGCACGCCCGGCGAAGTATACGAATACCCGAACAGCCGCTTCTCGG
>NZ_JSZN01000028.1:0-78473 GCF_000801975.1 Burkholderia sp. A9
TTGGTGCCTTGGTGCCTTGGCAGGTGGCAGGTAGCAGGTGGCGGGCCGCGAGCTGCGAGCTGTGGGCCGCGAGCTGTGGGCCGCGAGCTGCGAGCTGCGGGCTGCGGGCTGCGGGCTGCGGGCTGCGGACTGCGGACTGCGGACTGCGGACTGCGGACTGCGGACTGCGGACTGCGGACTGCGGACTGCGGACTGTAGCCAATGCTTATCGGCCTAGCAGCGATAAGCAAATGCGAATTGCTTGGTTGGCCTGACGATGCGGCCCGGTTAGCGTTCCAGTGTCGTGATCCTTTTGAGCAAGCCGCGACGCCTGTCGGCCAACCGCATCGCGTCCCGCACCGGAGCGTGACCGTCCGCCACCGTATCACCCGTATCGCCTGTTTCATCCCGCCCCAGCACCATGGCCGAATACTTCGACGTCGACCACGCGCGCGCGATCGCCGCGCTCTATGCCCGCTTCACCGCCCGCACCGAGTGGCCGACCTGGCTGCTGGTCGTCGCGATCTACGCCGGCTGGCTCGCCGTGCTGCTGCTCGTGCGTGCGGCGCACCTGTCGCTCGCCGCCGCGACGCCGCCGTTGATCCTGCTCGGCGCGTGGCATATGTCGCTGCAGCATGAGCTGCTGCATGGCCATCCGACGCGCTCCGCGTTCGTGAACCGGCTGCTCGGCTATCCGCCGTTGACGATCTGGTATCCGTACACGCTGTATCGCGACACGCACCTGGATCATCACCGCGACGATGACCTGACCGTACCGGGCGTCGACCCCGAATCGAACTACGTATCGCGTGATCAGTGGGCGCGGCTGCCACGCTGGCATCGCGCGCTGACGGTTGCGCGCACAACCTTCATCGGGCGCCTGGTGTTCGGTCCGCCGACGAGTATCGCCGCGATGTTCGCCGACGCGTTCCGCGCGTTCCGGCGCGGCGATTTTCGCTATCTGCCGATGTGGGGAACGCACGCCGCCTGCGTGGTCGTACTGCTCGCGTGGCTGCAGTGGGCAATCGGCGTGCCGTGGTGGTACTACCTGCTGGCCATCACGTGGCCCGCGCTGTCGCTCGCAATGATCCGCTCGCTGTACGAGCACCGCGCCGCCCGGCATCCGAAGGCGCGCATCGTGATCAACGAAGCCGGCTTCGCGATGCGCCTGCTGTACCTGAACAACAACTACCACCTCGTCCATCACGACCTGCCGAAGCTGCCTTGGTACGACCTGCCGCGCGCATACCGGATGCGGCGCGACGCGTATGCGGAGAAATGCGGCGGCTTCGTGATTCGCGGCGGGTATCGCGAGTTGCTGGCGCGTCATGCATGGACGCCGACCGACACGCCCGTGCATCCGTTCGACCAGGGTACGGCATCACTGTCGACGGGGAGTGGCGCGAAGGTGGCCGTGGTCGGCGGCTATCTTCAGATCAGTACGTAACGGCTCGCCGAGCCCGCATCGCCCACGTCACCGCGCGCGCTCGCGCACCAGCTCGCCGATCCAGTCGATGAACACCCTCAGCCGCGGCGACAGGTGGCCGCGATGCGGATACAGCACCGACAACGGCAACGGCGGCGGACGCAGTCGCGTGAGAATCTCCGTCAGTGTGCCGCCGCGCAGCTTCTCCACGACGTGATAGCGCGGTACCTGAATGATCCCGAGCCCGGCCTCGCACGCCGTCACGTACGCGTCGCCGTTGTTGACCGACACCGATGCCGGCAGCTCCGTCGTCTCCGTCTTGCCGTCCATCCCGAACACGAGCGGCACGCGCTTGCCGCTCGACGCCGACACATAGGCAACCTCGCGATGCTTCGCGAGATCGGCGAAATTGCGCGGCCGGCCATGCGCGGCCAGATAACCGGGGCTCGCGCACGTGACCTGCTCGAGCAGGCCGACGCGGCGCGCGACCAGCGACGAATCCGTCAGCTCGCCGATTCGCACGACGCAGTCGACGCTTTCCCGCGCGAGGTCGACGCGACGGTCGCCGACGCTGAGGTCGAGCGTGACCTGCGGATAGCGCGCGAAGAATTCGGGTAGCGCCGGAATCACGACGAGCCGCGCGAACGAACTCGCGAGATCGACCTTCAGCGCGCCCTGTGGATGGCGCGCCGCGTGCGAGAACGACGCTTCGGCCTCGTCGATCCCGTCCAGGATCTCCACGCAGCGCCGATAGTATGCGGCACCGTCGACCGTCGCGCTCACGTGCCGCGTCGTGCGCACCAGCAGCCGCGCGCCGAGGTGCGACTCGAGCTGCTTCATGATCTGCGTCGCCGACGCGCGCTGCATGCCGAGCTGCTGCGCGGCGCGCGTGAAGCTGCCGGAATCGACGATGCACGTGAAGAGCCGCATCGCCACCAATCTGTCCATCTTGTTCGCCCGGACTGTTTATCGAAAGTAAACAGTGTTGATATCCAGCGATGAATTGTCAATTCCACCGACAACGCCGAAAATGTCGGCACCTCCTGGCTACCAGACAACCCTCCGCTGCGGATCCGGCCCCGGCCGCGCACGTTACCCCTACGACGATGCAACCGAACACCTCGCCCGGCGCGATCCGCTCGATCGGCAACGACTGGTCCGTCTCCGCGATCACCGCGGGCTTTCTCGCGGTGCTGATTTCCTACGCGGGCCCGCTCGCGATCTTCTTCCAGGCGTCGCAGGCTGCGCATGCGTCCAACGAGATGGTGGCTTCGTGGGTCTGGGCGATCTCGATCGGCGCGGGCGTGTCGGGCCTGTTCGCCAGCTGGAAACTGAAGGTGCCGATCGTGACCGCGTGGTCGGCGCCCGGCACCGCGCTGCTAGTGGGCCTCTTTCCGCAGCTGACGCTGAACCAGGCCGTCGGCGCGTACATCACGGCCGCGCTGATCATCCTGGTGATCGGCATCAGCGGCTATTTCGATCGGCTCGTCCGCCACATTCCGCGCGGCATCGCGTGCGGGATGATGGCCGGCATCCTGCTGCCGTTCGGCATGCATGCGTTCTCCGCCGCGACCGCGCAGCCGGTGCTCGGCTTCGGGATGATCGCGGCGTACGTGATCTTCAAGCGCCTGCTGCCGCGCTACAGCATCGTGCTGGTACTGCTGACGGGCGCCGCGCTCGCGACGCTGCTCGGGATGACGCACCTCGGCAACGTGTCGCCGAGCATCGCGCGGCCGATCTTCATCGCGCCTGAATGGACGCTCGGCACCACGCTCAGCCTTGCGCTGCCGCTCGTCGTCGTCAGCCTCACCGGCCAGTTCCTGCCGGGGATGACGATCCTGCGCGTATCGGGCTATCACACGCCGGCGCGGCCGATCATCACCGCGACCAGCGTGATGTCGCTCGTCGTCGCGTGCTTCGGCGGGATCACGATCGTCGTCGCGGCGATCACCGCGGCGCTGTGCACGGGCAAGGACTCGCACGAGGATCCCGACCGGCGCTATATAGCCGGTATTGCGAACGGCGTGATCTACCTGATCGGCGGGCTCTTCGCAGGAACGATCGTCACGCTGTTCTTCGCGCTGCCGAAGGCCTTCGTCGCGATCCTCGCGGGGCTCGCGCTGATCGGCGCGATCGGCGCGAACGTGCACGGAATCTTCGAGGACGAGGATCATCGCGAAGCATCGGTGATCACGTTTCTCGCGACCGCTTCGGGGATGACGTGGCTTGGGCTCGGCTCCGCGTTCTGGGGGATCGTGATCGGATCGGTCGCGTATGCGGTGTTGAGCAGGGTGCGGGGGCGTCGGGGCGTTTAGGCAGGCTCGGAATGCCTGCTGCAAAAGGCACGTCCGTTGTATCGGCGAATCGCAACGCACATCGACTCGCCGTTCAGTTCGATACGGTCACTTCGACACGGCGATTCCTTGACCTGCCCGGTGCCGTGCCGTTGTCGGCGAGCGGATCGGCATCGCTCTGTCCGGTCGCGGAGATGTTTTGCATCGCCCCCCACCGCCGCAAGAATCTGCGCGACCTGTCGGGCGCGGGATTCGGAAAGCGCCTGATTGTTGTCCCGTGATGTCGCGCCAGCCGGCACGATGTCGGTGTAACCAGCGACTCGCACGGGCGCAGCGGGTGCCAACGCGACAATGGTCCGACCGACCGTAGCCATCATGGAAGCCCATCACGGCGCGACCGTCACGTCACCCGACCCGTACATGCCGTTGAACCGGAGCGTCAGTGCGTTCGTCGCCGTATCCCGATGCAGCTCGACGTTACCGGCCGCCATCTCATCACGCAGGCTCAAGCCGAGCTGCTCCGCCTGGACATCAAGCGAGGAGGTCATCGTAGCCGGCTTGCCATGAATCCAATGGCCCACTACCGCATAACCCGCTGCCCCCAGGCGACCACACGCGTCGGCGAACTTCGATATCCAGTGAGGAGTCGGCGATTCGAGGCGAAGATTTCAACCACGCGAGACCTGACCGGTTCAGGTCAACATATCCTCAGCAAAAGGTAATGATGTGACCGCCGAGCGGATTGCCTTTGCAAGGCGACTTTAGCGATCACATGGAGCACATCGTTGTGCCATACCACATCAGGCGTATTTTCAGCCGTCGCTCACTGCGCACGCTTGCGCACCAGCGTCGCGAGTGCGTCCGTCGGTGTCGTCGTGCCATACACCCGCTCCGACACGCCAGACTCGACATCGATCTGCCCCGCGTTGTGCACGTCGTACAGATCGACGATCAGTTGCGCATGGCGCTCGCTGAGCCCCGCGCGCAATAGCGTCGCGGTCCAGGCGTCACGCGGCAGTTCACGCGCGACGATCTGGCGATCAGCCGCCGCGCCGAGCCCGTCCGCGATGTCCCGCACGCTCACGCGCTGCGGCCCTTCCATGCTGACGATGCGCGGTCCGTTACCCGGTTCGGCCGGATCAAGCAGTAGCCGCGCCGCCGCGACACCTACATCGGGTGCCCACACCGTCGGAAACACCTTGTCGACCGGATGATGAAAGCTCGGCAGCACGCCGGTTGCGAGCGCGACCGGCAGCACGCGCGTCCAGTTCTGCAGGTGTTCGGCCGAGCGCAACAGCGTGAGCTGCGTCGGAACCGTCTTCAGCTTTTCTTCCAGACGATGAAAGAGCCGCGTGATGCCCGTGTTGCCGTCGCGCTCCGCGCCATAGTCCGACAGCGCGAGCAGCACCGGCGGCGGGTTCGCGGCGAGCGCGCCAGTCACGATGTCGATCGTCCGCTCCATCGTCGCGGCCGGGTCGCTGTCGGCGACGGGCACCGGACACAGCATCTGCACGGCTTGCGCGCCATCGATCGCCGCGGCGGCCGCGCGTGCGTCCGTCAGGTCGGCAATCGCCACGTCGCAGCCGAGCTGCGCGAAGCGTTCGCGATGGCGCGCGTCGCGCAACACCGCTCGCACGGGATGGCCTGCGTCGCGCAGGGTCGTTACTGTCGACAGGCCGACGTTACCTGATGCACCGAAAATCACGAACACGATCCGCTCCTGGGGAAAAGGGTGTGGTGATTGTCGGCGCTCACCGCCAGCGTGACGCGCACAGACGGATGACCCGGACAGGAATGGATGACGGATCAGGCGGTTGCCGGGTTCGTCCGCTGCGTGGCCGGACGCGGCAATGGTCCAGCAGGCTGGTTGGACCATTGCCATGGAGCCTGACCTGGTGTTGCTGCCACACCGAAGCAGGCGGAACAACGCATTACCTGCGCCAGCAGACTGCGGAGTCGCCCATCGTCGGCCCGCGCGCGGAACCCGTCTGGTGCGGCGGTCGATCAACGGTCCTCGCCGTCATGAGCGAGCCTGAGCCCGCCCCGCGCCCCCGACCGCACGATCTCCGTCGGGGTCGCCCCCAGCACGCGATTCATCCAGTTCGCCATATGGCTCTGGTGCGCAAACCCGGCTTCCAGCGCAACCTGGCTGATACTGAGCCTGCCTTCGAGCAGCAACACCTTCGCACGCTCGACGCGGCGCCGCACCACGTACTGATGCACCGGCATCCCGAGCGTCTCGCGAAACAGCACCTTGAAATGCGGCACGCTGATCGACACGAGCGCCGCGAGTTCGGCGAGCGTCATGCGGCGTTCGAGGTTGGCCTCGACATAGTCGATCACGCGCGCCGCCGCTTTCGGCGCAAGCGTACGTCGGCGCTCGCGGAACACCGGCTGACTGTCGACCAGCCGCGCGACGAGTGCCGTGCACAGGCTCTCCGCATAGAGCGGATCGGACGCATCTTCCGCTTCGAGCTCGGCGGCCATCGCCCAGGCGATGTGCTGCAGGCGCGGATCGCGCACCTGCAGCCGCCGGCGGATCTGCGCCTGCGACGGCTTCAGCTCCAGTTGCTCGAACGTACGCTGCACGAACGTGTCGCTGAGCGCGATGTGCAGGATCCGGCAGTCGGCGCTGTCGGTCCACTGGCCCGGCAGGCCGGCGGGAATCACGTCGACGTCGCCGTGCGCCTGGATGCGCGACACGCGTTCGCCGTCGCACACGCAGTCCGCGCGCACGGGCGAGCCGATATGCACGCCGATGCGGTGATGGTCGGCGGCCGGAATCCGGTACGTGCCCGCGCGAATCTCCAGCAGCGACGCGCCGAAGCCCCGCCAGCCGAGCCCGCGGCTGGAGCGCAGACTGACCGGCACGCCGTTGTCGGCCGGCGCGGCGAGAATCGGATCGCTCATGGTTGCCCTCCACCAGATCGGGTGTCGAACGCGCATTGTGACGCCTTTTGCGGCTGCCTGCCGGGCCTGCGCGGCCATTCCCGCACCGAGCAGAAAAAGATCATCCGTTTCTGCTCCGGCCGATCCTTGCGTGCGCGCCAGCAGGCGTCGCGACGCTTACGATCGCCTCATCCGACACCTACGGAGCCCGCCATGCCCCATTACTGCCCGCAACGCGCGGCGTTCGCCGCCTCTTCGCCGTCCCGCGCCGCCCGCCGCCCCGCCTCCCGCCACGACCGGACCACCGTCGCCATGCGATGCTTGCGCATGATCGGCTGGTACCGGCTCGAACGGCTGCTCGCATCGATTCCCGACAGCAACGACGACTTCGGGATCGTCTGACGGTCGGCCCGCACGGCGCTCGCGCGCCGACCTCATCCGCCTACTTGCGCCGCCGCTCGTGCGGCGCCACGGTCGCGCCGTCGATCACCGGCGCGCCCTGCTTGATCAGGAAGTCGCGAAACAATCCCGTCACCTGCGAGATCCGCCGGTCGGCAAGCGTGACCACGTACCATTCGCGCTCGATCGGGTTGCCCGGAAACGGCAGCTGCCCGAGCAACCCCGCGCGCAGCTCGAGTGCACACGCGTGCAACGACAGGAACGCGATGCCCAGCCCGGCTTCAGCCATCTGCTTGATCGCCTCGTTGCTCGACAGTTCGGAGCCCACATGGAACCGGTAGCCGGCCGTCTTGAACAGGCTCTCGACCGTGGAGCGCGTGCCCGCGCCGCGTTCGCGCACGAGCAGGTGCGCGGATTCGAGATCCTTCAGCGCAACGCGCTTGCGCTGCATCAGCGGATGCCCGGGCGCCGCGACGAACACCATCGGATGCTTCGCGAACTCGACCGCGTGCGTGCGCAGCTCCTTCGGCGCGCTGCCCATCACCGCGAGATCGATTTCATGCGTCGCGAGCATGCGGATGATGTCGTCGCGATTACCGACCTTGAAATATGTCTTCACGTGCGGACGCGTCGCGGTGAACTTCACCAGCAGCGGCGGGATCAGGTACTCGGCCGTCGTGATCGCGCCGATCCGCAGCGTGCCGCCGAGATCGCCCGTCAGCGCGGCCACTTCGTCGCCGGCCTCGCTCCACAGATGCAGGATCTCGCGCGCATAGCGCGACACGATCTCGCCGGCCGCGGTCAACTGCACGCCGCGCCCCACCCGCTGCAGCAACGCGGCGCCCACCGCCTCCTCGAGCAGGCGAACCTGCAGCGATACGGCCGGCTGCGTCAGGTTCAGCTCCTCGGCCGCACGCGACACGCTGCCGAGCCGCGCAATCATGTCCAGCGCCTTCAGCTGCCGGAACGTCGCGGTCTTTCCTATAAGTGAATACATATGAGTCGCTTATAAACATTAAATTGTTCGTGCAGGTTCAAAACTATATCGTCGGTTCTTGAGCAATGTCATCCGAATCGTCATCAGCGGGAGCCACAACATGGACAACATCACGCCTACCCTTGCAACGGATCGCGCACCGCGCGTGCCGCGCATCGTGATCGTCGGCGGCGGCGCCGGCGGCCTGCAGCTCGCCACGCGCCTCGGCGACACCGTCGGGCGCCGCGGGCAAGCCGACGTCGTGCTCGTCGACCGCTACCCGACGCACTTCTGGAAGCCGCTGCTGCACGAAGCCGCGTCGGGCCATCGTGATCCGGCATCGCACACGATCGAATACGCGGCGCAAGCGAAGCGCCACGGCTTCCGCTTCGTGCAGGGCGCGCTGCAACGGGTCGACCGCGCGGCACGCACGGCGACGATCGCCGCCGTGCAGGACGCGGACGGCACGGAAATCCTGCCGCAGCGCGCGCTCGACTACGACGATCTCGTGCTGGCCGTGGGCAGCGTGACGAACTTCTTCAACGTGCCGGGCGCCGCGCGCCACGCGTTGCCGCTCGAAAACCTCGACCAGGCGGAGGACTTCCGCCGCAAGTTCCTTGCGGCGTGCACGAAGGCGAACCATCAGGCCGAACAGCAGCCCGCACGGCGCGCGGCGCCGATCTGCATCAACGTGATCGGCGCAGGCGCGACGGGCGTCGAGCTGGCCGCCGCCCTGCGGCACGCGATCCAGCAGCTGACGACGTATCGCTTCAAGGCGCTCGTGTCGGCGCGCGACGTGCACATCCGGCTGATTGAAGGCGGCCCGCGCATCCTGCCGGCGCTCGATGAAAGGCTGTCCGCCAAGATGCACGCGCAACTGTGCACGCTGAACGTCGACGTGCTGACGGATACGCGCGTCGCGGAAGTCGGCGCGGACGCGGTCACGACCGCGACCGGCGAGCCGCTCGCGAGCGACATCACGATCTGGGCCGCGGGCGTCGCGGGCCCCGCGATCCTGCGGGAACTCGGCGACATCGCGCTGAACCGGTCGAACCAGGTGATCGTGACCGATACGCTGCAGACGCCCGACGATCCGCACGTGTATGCGTTCGGCGACTGCGCCGCGTGCCCGTCGGCCGATGCGAGCGGCTTCCTGCCGCCGCGCGCGCAGGTCGCGCACCAGCAGGCCGTGTACCTGGGCGAGGCGCTCGCGCGGCGCCTCGCCGGCAAGCCGGTGGCGAGCTTCACGTTCCGCGACGCAGGCACCGTCGTGTCGCTTGGTTCGGCCGGCGCCGTGTACCAGGGCGACCTCGGCGTGCGCTCGCGCTCGCTGATCGTCGACGGGCTCGCCGCGATCGGCCTGTACAAGTTCCTGTACCGCAAGCACCTGTTCAGCGTGGTCGGACTGAAGCGTGCGCTGTTCCAGTCGCTGAGCCACTGGCTGCAAGGCCGCAACCAGCCGTCGATCAAGCTGCACTGATCGCCGGCCCGCACGCGGCATCGCAAGACGGCGTATCGGGCGTGCATCGCCCGATACGCCGTTTGCTTGTCTGCACCCATCCGGTGCATTCGCATCGTGTGCACGTTTGGTGCATCACATCGAAGGCCGTCGATGCAATGCAAATCATGCGAACACGCCGTGCTGTGTGCATCCCGCGCCAGCTCTGGCTGGCGACCCGATTCATTAGTCGAATCCTATGAGTCTGATATAAATATTAATTGGTCGCATATTCCGGATCGACGCTAAGGTGTGTGGCATTCCCGTCCGCGAACGGATCGTTACGTCACTGGAGAGGAAACACCGTGGTCATCGAAGCCATCGTCACCCGTCTCGACGCAGCATTCGCGCAGATCGAAGCAACGCCGGACTCGCACGAGTCGCGCAACCAGCGCGATGCGATCATCCAGTGGCTCGATAGCGCGTCGGAGCAAGGATATCGACTCGGTCTCGTCACGACGCTGCCGGCCGCCCGGCTCAGCGACATGTTCGAAGGCCAGTTCGGCCGCGCGAACCTCGACCGCTTCTCGGTCGTCGTGACCGACGCCAATCAGCAGGACTCCGTATCAAGCCAGCATCCGTTCGACGTCGCGCTGCAGGCACTCGGCGTGCCGCCCGAGCGCGCGGTGGCCGTCGCGAGCAGCGAACCGGAACGCCGCGAAGCCGAGACGTTCGGCCTGTCGCGTTGCGTGCGCATCACCGACACGGTGCGATCGATCGCATCGGCTGGCGTGCACTGAACTGAGCGCCTGCACACGGGCCGGCACTCGCCGGCCGGTCGCGATCCGGCGGCATGCCGACGATTGCCCGACCGAGACCTGACATCTCACGCAAACCGGCTTCCGCGAACACCAGCAGTTCGCCACGCGTGTCGCGCAGCGGCTGCCGGCGCCGTTCGCGTCGGGTAGCCGGCAGATCGTCGCCGTCAACTCGAGGCAGGACCGCGCGCTCGACAGTTCGACCTGCTTCTCGGCCGCGCTCGTGTCACCGGCGTTCATCGCGAGGCTCGGCACGGACGGCTATACGTTCGCGAACACGGGAACCTGCGCGTTCACGTCGCCGGACGGCAAGTTCACCAATACGCGGAAGGGCAACGGCAAGACGAAGAGCGCGCCGGGGAGTCGCTTCTACGACTACGCGGGGTTGACGCGCTGTTACGGGTATCCGTGACGCGTACGGCGCGCGTGGTGGATTGCGTGCTGCATCAATGCAGCGTCGCCGTGCCCGTGTGTGCCGCCCGTGGACCCTTCGGATGCGCCGCGACCTGCAACTTCGAATCCGCGCTACCCACGTGGTGAGATGTGCGGGCCTGGGCGGGAGCCGCATGCGGCTTCGCTGCATGGTTCGCGTCGGCGTGCGCCGCGGCCGGTGCCTTCGATGGCGGACGCGCGGCTTTCGGTGCCTGCTTGACGGCCGTCGGCGTGTTGGCCGCCACGGGCGGATGCTTGGCCTGCTGCGCGTACGCGTTGACGTCGTGATCGCTCATCCACGCCTCCGTGTATGCCGCCGATGCAGGATTCGACAGATTGAAATAGGCGACCGACGCCACGAGAAACGCACGAACATGCGTGCGACGATTGGATGCGGTAATGACGGGTGCTCCTTGCGCTTCGGTGTCGACGCCCGATGTCGGCGTCGTCGTGGCGGCACGATAGATGAGCGCATTCGGCATCGCAAGCGTCCAACCAGTGAGCCGATCGATTCTTGATGATTGGCGCACCAGTCTGGCGCGGATCGCGACCGCCGCAACCCTCGCGCCACCGAACTCGCGTTCGCGAACGGAGTCGAACGAGCATCGCCGGAGACTCACATGAAACGCGCCGCGCCTGTCGCCATCCTGATCCTGCTTCTCGCTGCCAGCGTGCCGGCCGGTGCCGCCGCGCCGATTCCGCAGCCAGCGAAGAATTGCGTGCCGTCCTCCACGTCATCCGGCACCCAGCCAGGTTCCCGCTCGACGACAAAGGCCCCGCCGATCCGCGTATGCGTCGGCGACTCCGACACGCAACTGAACCTGCCCTGGTTTCTGACCGACGTACTCACCGCAGTGGACACGCATCAGTCGCCGCGCGACCTGCTCCACAAGATGCGCGACGATTTCTGAAACGCGGCCGCGCCGCGCAAGGTGACGCGTTACGCAAATATTTCCTTTTAAGCATCAATCGGAAATATTAACCATTTGTTGAATAACGATATTTCTTAATCGTGCGCTGCATCTTATACTTGCGGCGCACCATCCTCGTGCCAAGAGACGGTGTCTTCCATCCCGGCCGCACTCCGCTGCGGCCGGGGCTTTTTTCGATGCGCCAAGCCAACATACATTCAAACCCGATGTATGTTATTGGTTACCGAGAAGCGCGCCGACACCGGCGATTCCGCCGCCTTGCCGCTTCAAGCGGTCGCGAGCGTAGAATCGATCAGCGTCCCGATATCGGCACGAGCCGCCGTGCTCCGGTCCAGGCATGGCGAATGCCTTGCGTCTGTCCTACGACCGGTTCGACCTGCATTCCCATGCGCACAACAACAAACGCGACCCGAGGAACCACCACGCCCATGCCGGGCCCGAAGCCCGCATTCCCGCGCAGCGGGGCGTGGCCGCACATCGTCTTCTCCATTACCGTGATCGTCTGCATGCTCGTGCTCGTCCTGGCGCTCGTCGTGGCCGAGCGTCTCGTGCGCGAATCGGTTGCCCGGCACGAGCGTGTCGTCGCGAACGACATCGTGAGTTCGGTCGACCGCATCCTGGACGGCGTTCACTCGCGCCACACGGACGAGCTGCTTGCGCTGGTCGGGCGGCCGTGCGCGGCGGTCTTCAGGACGCTGGCCGAAGTGGGCACTCACCTGCGCTACCTGCGCGCGGTCGCGCTGGTCAACGACGGTCGCGTCACCTGCTCGTCGGCGCTGGGCGCGATCGACGTCACGCTCGACGCGTACGTGCGCGCGCCGGAACCGGGCGCCACGGTCACCACCCTGCTGCCGCAGACGCCGTTTCAGCATTGCGTGCCGGTGCTGGCGGCGTTTCGCTCGACCGTGCACGGTTCGGGCATCCTGTACCTGGTCGAGGGCGACTACGTCGCCGACATGCTGGCTCACGGCGCCCGCTACGGCGTGGAAACCGCGATGCTGTCGATCAAGGGCGCGGGCAGCCTCGATCAGCGTGGCATCTTCGTGCCGGAATCCGGCGCGGCGCCGGCGCCCGGCAGCACGATCGCATCGTCCCGCTGGCCGTTCACGGTATCCGTCACCGCGTCCGACTCCTACGTTTCGCGGGTGCAGCGGCACTATCAGTTGATCTCCATCACGATCGCGCTGCTGCTGAACGGGCTCGTCGGGGCCGCGTACCTGCTCGCGATGGCGCCGCGGCGGCTGTTGCTGAAGGCGGTTCGCAATGCACTGAAGCGCGACGAGTTCCACGTCGTGTACCAGCCGATCGTCGACACCGAAACGCGCAGGACCGTAGGCGTCGAGGCGCTGCTGCGCTGGCACCATCCGAAATGGGGGGCGATCAGCCCGGCCGTGTTCGTGCCGCAGGTGGAATCGAGCACGCTTCTGCCGAAGGTGACTGAATTCGTGCTTCGAACGGCTGCGTCGGAACTGACCGAACTCGCGCCGTCGACGCCGCTGCACATCGCGATCAACGTCGCACCGAAGGATCTCGAACGCGCGCGTTTCGTGGCCGTCATCGAAGACACGATCCGCCGGCTTCCGCCGGGCTTCACGCTGGTGCTCGAAGTGACCGAGCGGATCCTGCTCGAAAAGAACGCGCGCACCACCGCGATGTTTGCCGCGCTGCGCTCGAAAGGTGCGAAGTTCGCGATCGACGATTTCGGCACGCATCACAGCAATCTCGACCTGCTGTCGCGCTTTCCGTTCGACTATGTGAAGATCGATCGGCAGTTCATCTCGCAGCTGACGACCGGCAACGCGAAACTGATCGAGGGGATCGCGGCCGTCGCGCACCACTACGACCTGAAGATCATTGCCGAGGGCGTGGAAACCGAAGAACAGCATCGCGCGCTGCGCGCGGTCGGGATTCAGTATGCGCAAGGCTACCTGTACCAGCGGCCGCAGCGACCGGAACAGCTGAAGCAGGAATTCGCAGCGATGCCCGCGTAGGCCGCGGCCGGCACCGGACGTTCGACGCCCCCGCAGCGCGATACCGAGCGCGTGCGTGCGCGCGTCGCTCCGCCCCCGTGTCGCATCGATCGACGCGCGGGAACCGCGCGCAGGCGCTAAAATCCGCCGCCTGAGCATCCACGACGAGCAAGCGTTTTGACGGCGTTCGAGCAGGGCTTCATCCTCACCCGCCACTGGCGGGACACCGCGACCGGCATCGAGATCGAGTTCTGGCTGGCAACCGAACACGGTCCGCGCCGCGTGCGGCTGCGTCCGCAGGAAGCCGTCGCGTTCGTGCCGGCCGAGCAGCAGCCGCTCGCCGAACGCGCGCTGGCCGGCGAACGCGATACCGAACTGCGCCCGCTTGCGCTGCGCGATTTCCGCCAGCGCACCGTAGCCGGGCTCTACTGCCGGCGCTACCGCCATCTTTCCGCGCTGCAGAAACGCCTTGCCACGGCCGGCGTCGACGTCTACGAAGCCGACGTGCAGCCGCCCGACCGCTACACGATGGAGCGCTTCATCACCGCGCCCGTGCTGTTTCGCGGCACGGCCGGCCGCGACGGCACGCTGACCGACGGCGAACTGAAACCGGCGACCGGCTATCGCCCGGCGCTGCGCTGCGTGTCGCTCGACATCGAGACCAGCGTCCACGGCGAGTTGTATTCGATCGCGCTCGAAGGCTGCGGGCAGCGGCAGGTCTACATGCTCGGCCCGCCGAACGGCGACGCGCCGGCCGTCGACTTCCGCCTCGACTACTGCGACAGCCGGGCCGAGATGGTCGCTCGGCTCAACGACTGGTTTGCCGCGCACGATCCCGATGCGGTGATCGGCTGGAACCTCGTGCAGTTCGACCTGCGCATCCTGCACGCGCACGCGGAACAATACGGCGTGCCGCTGAAGCTCGGCCGCGGCGGCAGCGTGCTCGACTGGCGCGCGCACGGCCAGCAGCCCGACCACTTCTTCGCGGGCGCGGCCGGCCGCCTGATCCTCGACGGCATCGACATGCTGAAATCGGCGACGTGGACGTTCCCGTCGTTCAGCCTCGAATACGTGTCGCAGTCGCTGCTCGGCGAAGGCAAATCGATCGACAATCCGTACCAGCGGATGGACGAGATCCAGCGCCGCTTCGATCACGACAAGCCGGCGCTCGCGCGCTACAACCTGAAGGACTGCGAGCTCGTCACGCGCATCTTCGACAAGGCCGACCTGCTGTCCTTCGCGCTCGAACGCGCGACCGTCACGGGCCTCGCGGCCGATCGCACCGGCGGCTCGGTCGCCGCGTTCACGCACCTGTACCTGCCGCGCATGCACCGGCTCGGCTACGTCGCGCCGAACCTCGGCGACGTGACGGGACAGAACAGCCCCGGCGGCTTCGTGATGGACTCGCGGCCCGGCCTGTACGACTCGGTGCTCGTGTTCGACTACAAGAGCCTCTATCCGTCGATCATCCGCACCTTCCTGATCGACCCGGCCGGGCTGATCGAAGGGCTCGCGCATCCGGGCGACGACACGTCGGTGCCCGGCTTCCTCGGCGCGCGCTTCTCGCGTACCGCGCATTGCCTGCCCGACATCGTGCGGCGCGTGTCGGAAGGTCGCGACGAAGCGAAACGCCAGCGCAACGCGCCGCTGTCGCAGGCGCTGAAGATCATCATGAATTCGTTTTACGGCGTGCTCGGCTCGACCGGCTGCCGGTTCTTCGATCCGCGCCTCGCGTCGTCGATCACGATGCGCGGCCACGAGATCATGCATCGCACGCGCGAACTGATCGAAGCACAAGGCTACGAAGTCATCTACGGCGATACCGATTCGACGTTCGTCTGGCTCGGGCGTGAGCACGACGACGAGCAAGCCGCCGCCAAGGGCCGCGCGCTCGTCGAGCACGTGAACCGCTGGTGGCAGGCGCACCTGCGCGATCGCTTCGGGCTGGAAAGCGCACTCGAACTGCAGTACGAGCGCCATTACCGGCGCTTCCTGATGCCGACCATTCGCGGTGCGGAGGAAGGCAGCAAGAAGCGCTACGCGGGTCTCGCACGGGCGGCGGACGGCGGCGAAGACCTCGTGTTCAAGGGGCTCGAAACGGTGCGCACGGACTGGACGCCGCTCGCGCAGGCGTTCCAGCGCGAACTCTACCGGCGCGTGTTCAAGCGCGAGCCGTACCAGGACTTCATTCGCGATTACGTGCGCCGCACGCTCGCCGGCGAATACGACGCGCAACTGATCTATCGCAAGCGCGTGCGCCGGCCGTTGAGCGAATATCAACGCAACGTGCCGCCGCACGTGCGCGCCGCGCGGATCGCCGACGAATTCAACCACGCGCGCGGCCGGCCGCTGCAGTACCAGCGTGGCGGCTGGATCAGCTACGTGATGACGACGGCCGGCCCGGAGCCGCTCGAGACGATGCGCTCGCCGATCGACTACGCGTTCTACGTGAGCCGCCAGCTGCAGCCGGTCGCCGATGCGATCCTGCCGTTTCTGCGGGACGATTTCGAACGCGTGATTTCGGGGCAGGGGCAATTGTTCGGCGACTGACGGAGCGGCGACACCGCGTTCGCCCATCCGGTCACACGGTTGCACACGCAACCGCTTCGCGCCCCGTTCTCTTCAGACCACCCACCCGCACCGATCGGCATTCAGGCGGGCCTGCACGTCGAGCGATAAGTAAAACCGATCGACCCGGTCGGAAATCCGACTTGGACGGCGCGCGCGCCGCAGCGCACAATTTCGTCCATCGCAATCGAACGAAACCCTGATCCTTCGTCCCCGAGTTTTCGTGGCATCCGCCGTCACCGATGTGTGTCGCCATGCGCTTGAACAACAAGGAAAAGGCGTGCACGCCGTGCTTGAAATGCCTGCAACAAACCTCCTTTCCGTGCGGCCTCCTGGTCCCGCACACCCCGCCTCCCTCCGCCGCGGCGCATGCCGCAAACCGGCGCTGCACGACATGACGTGCGGCACGCCGCCTCCGACGCCGTAGCGCAGCCGCAGCAACACACTCCGCCTGTCTCGCCCAAGGAAACCGACGTGTCGAAAGCCACCGTCGCGCCGCTACGGTTGCGCGATCCATTCTCCATCGATCCGAGAAAGCTCCTTTTCTCGATCAGCACTTTTATCGCCGCCGCGCTCGTGCTGCTGATCTCGTTTGCCGTCAGCTTTCCGCGTCCGTGGTGGGCGCTGCTGACGGTCTACGTGACCGCGCAGCCGATGGCCGGCGCATTCCGGCCCAAGACGATCTATCGGCTCGCAGGCATCGCCGCGGGCGCGGTCGTCTCGGTGGTGGTCGCTCCCAACCTGCAGAATTCGCCGGTGCTGCTGGTGCTGTGCCTCGCGCTGTGGATCGGCCTCTGTATCTATCTCGCAGTGCTCGACCGCACGCCGCGTGCGTTCCTGTTCCAGATGGCCGCGTTCAGTTCGGCCGTGATCTGCTTCCCGTATCTCGACGATCCGACCAACATCTTCATCACCGCGGTGTCACGCGTCGAGGAAATGACGGTGGCGATCCTGTGCGTGACGATCACACACATGCTGCTGAAGCCCGCGAACAGCCGGCCCGTGATTCACGAGCGCGCGCTGTCGTTTCTCGGCGATGCGTGCCGCTGGACAGCCGAGGCATTCGGCACGCATCACACGCGGCTCGAACACGAGCATCGCCGCAAGCTCGCGGCCGACGTCACCGAACTCGGGATGATCGCGACGACGCTGCCGTTCGACCAGCGCTTCGCGCTCGCGACGCGCGACACAGTCACCGCGCTGCAGCACCGTCTCGCCGCGCTGCTGTCGATCGCGTCGGCCGCCGCGAACCGGCTCGACCAGCTGCGCTCGCTGAACGCAGTCGATGCGGAAACCACCGCGCTGGTCGACGCAGTCATCGACGACCTGCACGCGTCGCAGGAAGTCGGCGAAGCGCTCGACGTCGGGCTCGCCGCGCGTTGCCGCGCGCTGGCGGCCGAGCGCCTGCCCGATCCGACCTGGACGTCGC
The DNA here is from genome assembly GCF_000801975.1 of Burkholderia sp. A9. Lineage (NCBI taxonomy): Bacteria > Pseudomonadati > Pseudomonadota > Betaproteobacteria > Burkholderiales > Burkholderiaceae > Burkholderia > Burkholderia sp. A9. The sequence goes on from NZ_JSZN01000028.1 coordinate 17,551, forward strand.
TGCTTGCCGCGAACCTGTTCGACCGCACCGCCGATTTCATCGACACGCTGCACGCGGCGCGTGGGCTGGTGCGCACCTTCGCGGAAAGCGACGCCGAGCTCGCGCGCCACCTGCCGCCCGTCGACGGCGCGCGCCGCTTCAAGCTCGCGCGCGATCACGGTCTTGCGCTACTCGCCGGCGCCGCGACGACCACCGCGATCATCATCTACTGCGCGGTGTGGATCCTGCTCGCCTGGCCGAACGGCTCGGCGACCGCCGCATTCGCCGCGCTCGTCACCTGCTCGTTCGCGGCGCAGGACGATCCCGCGCCCGTGATCGGCCGCTACCTCGTAGCGACGCTCGTCACCTTCCCGCTCGCCGCGCTGTACCTGTTCGTGATCCTGCCGCGTGTCGACGGCGCCGGGATGCTGATCCTGACGCTCGCACCGGCCTTCATCTGGATGGGCTACATCCAGGCCGATCCCGCGCGCACCGCACGCGCACTCCCGATGTTCTCCTGCTTCATCGTCGCCATGGGCTTTCTCGATCGTTTCCAGGCCGACTTCGCGCTGTTCCTCAACACGGGGCTCGCACAGGTCGGCGGCATCGTCACGACGCTCGTCGTGACCAGACTGTTCCGCTCGGCCAGCACGCGCTGGACGGCCTACCGGATCGTGCGCCAGAACTGGGCCGATCTCGCGCAGATGGCCGATCCGCACCGGCCGCTCGATGCGCCCGCATGGACCGCGCGCGCGGTCGACCGGCTCGGCCAGGTGGCCGCGCGCATGGCATTCGCGAATCCGGACGATGCGCTGCATGCAGTCGACGGCCTGAGCGACCTGCGCATCGGCCGCAACATCATCCAGGTGCGCGAGAGGCTCGACAAGGGCGACGCGCACACGCGCGACGCAATCGAGGCCGCGCTCGAGGAGGTGTCGAACCTGTATCGCGCCCGCGCCGACGCGCACCACCCGATTCCGGCCACGGCGCCGCTGATGCGCGCGCTCACTCGCGCGATCGGCGCGGCCGCGCGCAATTCCACCGGCCGCGACGATGCCACGCTGCTCGCGCTGGTCGGCATGCGCTGCAACCTGTTCCCGCATGTGCAACTCGTCGAAGGAACGACGCGATGATCGAAGAGATCCATATTTTCGGCATCTACATGCCGTCCGCGCTCGCATGGGCCGTCGTGGCGCTGGCCGTCACGTTCCTTTTGCGCGGCGTGCTGCTGCGCCTGCCGCTGCGCGTGCTGCTGTGGCAACCCGCGCTGCTCGAACTGGCGGCCTTCTTCGTGCTGTGGTGGGGCATCGCCCGTCTCGCCGACGCCTATTTCCCGTATCGCCTGCTCTCCTGATCATGAAACGAATCATCCCCTTGCTGCGTACGGTGCTGACGGCCGCCATCATCCTCGGCATCCTCGGCGCGATCTACGGACTGTGGGTCCGCTACCAGATCGAGCCGCTCACGCGCGATGGCAAGGTCCGCGCCGACGTGGTGCCGATCGCGCCCGACGTCAGCGGCCTCGTCACCGACGTGCGCGTCCACGACAACCAGAAGGTGACGAAGGGCCAGGTGCTGCTCGTGATCGACCCGTCGCGCTATCGGATCGCGCTCGAGCAGGCCGACGCGAACATCGCGAGCGAGCAGGCCGAACTCGACGAAGCGATTCGCGAGGACCGCCGCAACCGCGCGATGCCGGACGTGGTCGCCGAGGAATCGACCCAGCAGGGCACGACGCGCGTCGAGAAGCTGCGCGCCGCGCTCGCACAGGCCCGCTCCGCGCGCAACCTCGCCGCGCTGAACCTCGAGCGCACGCTCGTGCGCGCGCCGATCGACGGCACGGTGACCAACGTCGGGCTGCTGCCCGGCGTCTACCTGAACGCCGGCAAGGGCGCGATGGCGCTGGTGAACGACACGTCGCTGCGCGTCGAGGGCTATTTCGAGGAAACCAAGCTGCCGGCGATTCATGTCGGCGATCCGGCCAGCATCTACCTGATGGGCGTCGCGAGCGAGATTCGCGGCCATGTGCAGAGCATCGCCGGCGGCGTCGAGGACCGCGAGCGTGCGGGCGGCGACGCGCAGCTCGCGAACGTGAACCCCGCGTTCACGTGGGTGCGGCTCGCGCAGCGCATCCCGGTGCGGGTCGTGATCGATTCGGCGCCGCCCGGCGTGCGGCTCGTACCGGGGCAGACCGCGTCGGTCGAGATCCATGCGCGCGCCGGCGACGTCACGGTGCCCAGGAGCCTGCCATGGTGAGCCTGCGCAGGACCGCCATCGCCGTGCTGTGCATCGCGCTCGCCGCCTGTGCGGAGGTGGGTCCCGACTACCGCGTGCCGTCGAATGCGCTCGTGAACGCACCGGCCGCCAACGGCGCTTTCGTTGCGGGCGCATCGGTCGCGTCGACCGATCCGCTGCCCGATCACTGGTGGCGCCTCTACAACGATCCGGTGCTCGACGGTCTCGTCGCAAAGGCGCTGGCCAGCAACGTCGACCTGCGCGCCGCGCAGGCGAACCTCGAACGCAGTCATGCGCTGCTGGCGGCGACGCGTACGGCGCGCGAGCCGAGCATTGGCGTCGACGCGTCGACCAACTACACGCAGCAGTCCGCGGCCGCGGTGCTGTCGCATGTCGAGCCGCCGCGGCACGAGATCTACAACATCGGGCTCACGATGAGCTACGACCTCGACCTGTTCGGCGGGATCCGGCGCGGGATCGAGGCGGCGTCCGCCGACAACGAGGCCGTCACCGCGGCGCGCGACCTCGTGCGCGTGAACGTCGCCGCGGAGGTCACGCGCGCGTATTCGGACCTGTGCAATGCCGGCAACCAGATCGACGTACTGCAGCGCGCAATCACGATTCAGCAGCAGCGGCTCGCGCTCACCCGCCAGCTGATCGCGAACGGCCGCACGCCGACGTTCGAGCAGCGGCGCGACCAAGGCGGCATCGACAGCAGCCGCGCGCAGCTCGCGCCGCTGCAAGCGCGCCGGCTCAACGCGGCATTCCGACTCGCGACGCTGACCGGGCAGCCGCCGGAAAACTACGATCGCGCGCTGCTCGCGTGCCGCACGCCGCTCGCGCTGTCGACGCCGATTCCAAGCGGCGACGGGCGCGCGCTGCTGAAGCGCCGCCCTGACGTGCGCGCGGCCGAGCGCCGGCTCGCCGCGTCGACGGCGCGCATCGGCGTCGAAACCGCAGCGCTGTATCCGGACATCAAACTCGGCGCGAGCATCGGCTCGACCGGCGGCGCCGCCGCGTTCTTCACGCCGCTGACGAACCGCTTCGCGGTCGGCCCGATGGTGACGTGGGACCTGCATCGCAGCGCGATCCGCGACCGCATCGAAGCCGCCCGGGCCGACAGCCGCGCGAGCCTCGCTCACTTCGACTCGACGGTGCTCACCGCGCTGCGCGAAACCGAGACGTCGCTCGACACCTATGCGGGTGCGCTCGACCGGCTGCAGCGCCTCGAGGCGTCGCGCGACGCCGCACGCGACGTGATGGACCGGACCGCGGAACTGCGGCGCGGCGGCCGGGTCGGCGGGCTCGCGGCGCTCGACGCCGAGCGCACATGGGTCGCCGCAGAAACGGCCGTCGCGGCCGCGCGTCAGGATGTGAACAACGATCAGATCGCGACGTTCCTGGCACTGGGAGGCGGCTGGCAATGAGCACGCCCGACGACATCGCGATCGAACCCGCGGCGCCCGCCGATGCGGGCCCGCACGCCGGTGCCGCCGCCAGCCTGCTGCGCGACGACGCAGCAGGCGCGCCGATCGCGGCCGGCGCGCCCGGCCCCGGCATCGTGGTGCGCGAGCGCACCGCGCCGCGCCATGCACGACCCCGAACCGCCACGCCGCAACCGGCGCATAATGGCGCGATGCCCGACCCACGCGACCAGCGACTCATTCCGCGGAAGATGAAGTTCACCCAACGCAGCCCCCTGCTTCGCAACATCAGCTATCTGCTGGCGATCGACGAGCACCGCAATTTCACGCGGGCCGCCGAAGCGCTCAGCGTGTCGCAATCCGCTCTGTCGCAGAAGGTTCGCCAGCTCGAGGACGAGCTCGGCGCGCAACTGTTCGACCGCAGCGGCCGCATGGTCCAGCTCACCGATTTCGGCAGCGTCTACCTCGACTATGCGCGCCGCGCGTACAACGACCTGCTCACCGCGCAACGCGCGTTGCACGACGTGCACGACCTGTCGCGCGGGCAACTGCGGGTCGGCTTCACGCCGACCTTCACCGAATACCTCGTCGCGCCCGTGATCGAGCAGTTTCACGAACGCTATCCGGGCATCGTCGTCGAGATCACCGAGATGTCGCTCGATGCGGTGGAGACCGCGCTCGGCGACGACCAGGTCGACCTCGCGTTCGGCTTCGTCGACGTGCGCTCCGACGAAATCGAGGCCGAGGCGCTGTTTCCCGAGCAACTGATGCTGGTGGTCGGCCGCACGCATCCGCTGACTGCGCAGCATGAGCCCGTCACGCCGACCCAGCTTGCCGAGACGCCGCTCGCGCTGCTGACGACGAGCTTCGTGTCGCGCTTCTATGTCGACAGCTATTTCCAGACGTACGCCATGCAGCCCGACGTCGCGTTGCAAGCGAATTCGATCAGCGCGGTGCTGAAGATCGTGAGCCGCGGCAAGATCGCGACGATCCTGCCCGGCACGATCGAGTTCGAGCATCGCGACCTGCAGTACGTGCCGCTCGATCCGCCGTTTCCCGTGCGCACGGTCGCGCTGCTGCGCCGCAAGGGCGCCTATCGGACCGTCGCGGCGACGGCGTTCGCGGAGATGGTGCGCGAGATGCTCGAACACGGCAGCCTGTCGTCGCTGCGCACGCTCACGGTGCGCGATCAGCCGTGACACCTGCGCCGCCGCCCGACCGGCGGCGCGCGTCGCACAACCCGTCGTGTCGAGCCAATGCCGCATCCGCGCGACGGATGCGGCGCTTGTGCGTTTAGCCGCGCACATGTCGCACATTTCATTTCGGATTCCATAATCAACCGGTTATCGCATGCGCGCTTGATTGACCGGTTAACGATCGATTTGCCTTATCGACCGGATCGGAAATACGCCTTGGACACGATCAGGGTTTTCCTTCATCCTTTCGTCATCGATTCCAGGTGAATCGGTCGCGCCGAATCCCGGCGTCGAGGGCCCCGGTGCCCATGTCGCACGATCCTTCCGCAGCACGCCGACCAGACTCGACAAGAAGAATCCGACACGCCCCCCGGCCATCGACAAGACGACTCGACCACGCCGAGATACCGAATCGAACTGGTAAAAATCCACATTCATCTGATCGGAATCCTAAATGTCAAAGTCGATCCTTGCCCCTGTCGCAGTCGCCCTCATCGCGTTCTCCAGCGTCACCGCAACCGCAAGCGCATACGCACAACAACAGCCGGCAGTGCCCGCCGTCCAGCAGCAATCGCACGCCGCCGATCAGGCCGGCACCACGCAACTCGCCGCACGCTCGAACGACGACAGCGGCGTGCGCGCCGCCGCGCCGAAGCTCGTCGTGCCGCTTCGCCAAACGCCGGCCCTCACCCCGACCGCGCCGGCCACCCCGGACGCCGACTGCGTCGGCCCGGTGAGCTTCTGCAACGTCTACTTCGGCAGCTGATAGCGCCGTCTCCAACACCCCTGCTACAGGAACCGTCGTGAACCATCTGTTCAGTGCGATGCGGGTCTTTCTCAAGGTTGCAGACACGCATCATTTCTCCCATGCCGCCAACCAGCTGAATCTATCGCCGTCGCTGGTCACACGCTACGTCGGCGATCTCGAATCGCACCTGGGCGTGAAGCTGCTGCAACGCTCGACGCGCAAGACGGTGCTGACCGAAGTCGGCGTCCGCTATGCGGACGGGTGCCGCGCGCTGCTGATGGATCTCGCCGAGATCGAATCGCGCGCGACGCAGGAGTCGAGCCGGATCTGCGGCGACCTGAACGTCGTCGTGCTGCACAGCCTGATGTCGACGGAACTGGCCGGGCTGTTCGCCGACTACCAGTCGCGCCATCCGGACGTGTCGCTGCACATCACGCTGAGCGAATCGGAAGTCGACCTGCTCGGCGGCGGGTTCGATGCCGGCATCGTCGCCGACACGATGATCACGTCGGTGTCCGTCGTCTCGCGCACGCTGGTGCATGCGCCGCTCGTCGCGGTCGCATCGCCCGGCTACCTGCTCGAAGCGGCGCCGCCGCGGCGGCCGGCCGACCTCGACGGCCACCGGATCGTCGGCTTGGCGGCAGGGGCGAAAACCTACCGGTGGGCCGGCCCGAGCGGCACGCTCGACGCGATCCCGCTCGATGCGCCGGTCACGGTGAACAGCGCACTGATGCAGCGTCAGCTCGCGCTGGCCGGCAGCGGCATCGCGCTGCTGCCCGAATACGCGGTCGCGAACGACCTGCGCATCGGCACGCTGACGCGCGTGCTCGGCGACTACCGGATCGTGAACGACGGCGTGGCCGTGTCGCTCGTGTACCCGGGCCGCGAATTCCTGCCCGGCAAGGTGCGCGCGTTCGTCGATCTCGCCGCCGACCGGTTCAGGCTGCCGTCGATCACCCAACCGCGCGCGGTCGGCGCGGTCAGCGCGATCAACCCGCGGGTCGCCGTCGCGGCGGCTGCCGATGCGTGAAGCGCGTCGTCGTGCACCGCCACTCTCACTGATTCTGGAACACAGCTCGCCAGGATTCGCCGTATATCCGCTCGATCCGGGTTCCTAAACTTGTCGCATCGGTTCAGCGCATCGCATTCGCGCCCAACCCCAACGAAACCGTCTGAGGAAATCGTGAAATCCATCATCGTTACCATCGCCACCGTCGCCGCTACCGCCACCGCTCTCCTCGCCGCACCGACCGTGTCGTACGCGCAGGCGTCGCACTCGACCCTCACGCGTGCGCAGGTTCGCCAGGAACTGCTCGACCTCGAATCGGTCGGCTACAACCCGTCGACCGGCGACGGCGACAACTATCCGGACGATATCGTCGCCGCACAGGAACGCTTGGCCGCGAAGCGGCTCGCCGAACACAAGAGCAGCGAAGCCGCATACGGCTCGACCGGCGCGCCGGGCACGTTCTCGGGCGCGCCCGCGGCTGCGGCAGTGAAGCAGTAACACGCCGCCGCTCGGCGCGGCGAGGACGGCTTCCCGAGCCGGACTCTCGCCGCCCGACACTGCGATGCCGTCGGTGGCCAGCACGACGGCCTCCTGTCCCCGCCCCGCTCCGCGCCTCCCCGCCCGTCCTGGCGCCGCCCGCGCGCCCCCGCCCAACCGGCCACCGCAACCGTCTGATCTTTCCTCCCGCCATCCGCGCGTAGCCGTCACGGGCTCCGCGTCGCACCGCCTTTATCCGTCCGCCTTCCGGCACCGCCGCCCGCTCCCCCGGGGAAAACCCGACCGTGTCACAGCACAAGTTCTCGTTGACACATCGATTTTTGCCCACCTAAGATGCACACAACGCTGCACACAATAAAACACACACCGATGTGTGGAGACAACAGCAGACACGCGGGTTTACCCATCTCTAGTGAGGTCACCATGAATCGACTGTCCCGTTTCACCCGTCAAATCGCCGCGTGCACCGTGGCGGCGGCAGCGCTGGTCGCGGCCGCCCCGGCGCATGCCGCCGGGCCCGACGCCTGGGCCGCCGTGAAGAAGGCCGGGGTGCTGCGCTGCGGCGCCGCGGTCGCGCCGCCGTACGTGATGCGCGACCCGAAGACGGGCACCTACAGCGGTTTCTTCTCGGATCTGTGCCGCGATTTCGGACAGAACGTGCTGAAGGTGAAGGTCGAATTCGTCGACACGAGCTGGGACAACATCGTGGCCGGCCTGCAATCGGACAAATGGGACCTGTCGCTCGCGCTGAACGACACGCCCGAGCGTGAAAAGGCCGTCGCGTTCTCCGCGCCGGCGACCGATTACAACGTTTCGTTCGTTTACAACAAGAACAACCCGAAGATCGCGAAGACCCTTCGCTCGATCGCCGACGTCGACAAGCCGAACGTCACGATCGCGGTGATGTCCGGCACGTCGCAGGACAAGGCGATTTCGGCCGAGCTGAAACAGGCTCGGATCATGCGGCTGCCGGGCAACGACGAGACGCGCCTGTCGCTGATCTCGAAGCGCGCCGACCTGCTCGCCGACGCGAACATCACCAACATGCTGCTGACGGAAGCGCACCCGGACTGGGCCGCCAGCTTCAACCCGACGCCGCCGCTCGCGCAGCAGGAAGTGGCGTTCGGCCTGCGCAAGGACACGCCGAAGGCCGACCTCGACGTCCTCAACGACTACCTGTCGCAACAGATCAAGTCCGGCGCGGTGAACCGCCTGATCAAGACTTCCGTGCAGGCGATGCTCGTGCCCGGCAAGTAAGCGCCGGCCTCACAGGCGCGCCCGGCGGCGCGCCGACGGGCTTCGATGTTCCGATTCGCACTTTGCGCGCCGAGGTCGGGCGCGCCTGGAGAGACATTCATGTTGTCGCCTCAAACGACGGCCGTCAGGTCGGCCATGCATCCCCTTTCGACGACGCGCTTCGCCGCGTCCGCGCCGGACGGCGATTTCGTGCGGCTGCGCGACGTCCACAAGTCGTACAGCCCGAGCCTCGTCGTCATGGACGGCATGAGCCTCGACATGCGCGCCGACGACCGGCTCGTGATCATCGGCCCGAGCGGTAGCGGCAAGAGTTCACTGCTGCGCGTGATGATGGGCCTGGAAGGCATCCAGCGCGGCGAGATCGCGTTCCAGGGCGCGTCGTACATCCGCGGCGGCGACGCGCGCGGCGGCTGGCGCATCGACGCGAAACTGCAGAAGCAGGTCGGCATGGTGTTCCAGCACTACACGCTGTTTCCGCACCTGTCGGTGCTCGGCAACCTGATTCTCGCGCCCGTGCGGGTCGGCGGGCTGTCGAAGGCGGCAGCGACCGAGCGTGCGCGCACGTATCTCGCGCGCCTCGGCCTCGAAAGCAAGCTGCATGCGTATCCGACCCAGTTGTCCGGCGGCCAGAAGCAGCGCGTGGCGATCGCCCGCGCGCTGATGCTCGAACCGAAGCTGATGCTGTTCGACGAAGTGACGTCCGCGCTCGATCCGGAAATGGTCGTCGAAGTCCAGAACGTGATGCTGCAGCTCGCCGAGCAGAAGATGGCGATGATCATCGTCACGCACGACATGCATTTCGCGCGGGACATCGCGACGCGCGTCGTCTTCTGCGCGAACGGCAAGATCGTCGAGGAAGGCGCGCCGGACCAGATATTCAAGTGTCCGAAGGAAGCCCGCACGCGCGAATTCCTCGAGAAAGTGCTACATCTCGACTGAGGCCGAAGCCATGAACTACCAATTCGATTTCAGCTTCCTAGCCGGCAGCCTCGGCGCACTGCTCGACGGCCTGAAGGTCACCGTCGTGCTGGCCGTGGCCGCGAACGCGATGGGCCTCGTGCTCGGCTTCGTGCTGTGCCTGCTCGCGATGAGCCGCTGGACGATCGTGCGCTGGCCCGCCCAGCTCTTCATCGAGTTCTTCCGCTGCACGCCCGCGCTGCTGCAGATCATCTGGTTCTTCTACTGCATCCCGATGATGGTCGACGTGTTCATCGACCCGGTCGCGATGGGCGTGCTCGCGCTCGGCCTGAACCTGACCGCGTTCAATGCGGAGGCGTATCGCGCCGGCGTGCAGGCGGTACCGAAGGAGCATCTCGACGCCGCGGTGGCGCTCGGCCTGCGGCCGTGGCAACGCACGATCTTCGTCGTGCTGCCGCAGGCGCTGCGCAGCGCGATGCCCGTGCTGCTGACCAACGGCATCGGCAGCCTGCAGCAAAGCGCACTGGTGGCAATCGTCGCGGTGGCCGACCTGATGTATGTCGCGAAGAACATCGCGACCGAAGCCTACCGGCCGCTCGAAACCTACTCGGCGGTCGCGCTCGTGTATTTCACGCTGTCGCTGCCGATTGCCAAACTCGTCCACGTCATCGAGCGTCGTCAGGACGTCGCCGTCCAGCGCTGAGGAGCCCGTCGTGAATCTCGATTTTGCCGTCGTCTGGCCGTACTGGCTCGTGCTCGCGAAAGGCCTCGGGCTGACGCTTGCATTCACCGTGACCTGCGCGCTGATCGGCAGCCTGCTCGGCTTCGTGCTGAGCCTGCTGCGGATGTCGCCGTCGCGCTGGATGCGCGGGCCGGTCACCGCGTTCGTCGAATTCTTCCGCGGCACGCCGCTGCTGATCCAGCTGTTCTGGGTGTTCTTCTGCTTCCCGGTCGTGCTGCGGCTGCCGATCCCGCCGTACCTGTCGGTGCTGATCTCGCTGACGCTGTACATGGCCGCGATCACGAGCGAGACGTTTCGCGGTTCGCTGAAGTCGATCGCCGGCGAGCAGCATGACGCGTGCATCGCGCTCAGCCTGTCGCCGCACGTGAAGATCATCTACGTGATCTTTCCGCAGGCGTTGCTGCGAGCGATTCCGCCGCTGCTGTCGAACGTCGTGAGCCTGTTCAAGGAAAGCGCGCTCATTTCGTCGGTGGGAATCGCCGACCTGATGTTCGTCGGCCAGAACGTGTCGAACAGCACCGCGCGGCCCGTCGAGTTCCTGACGACCGTTGCCGTCATCTATTTCCTCGTCGCCTTTCCGCTGACCCGCCTGGTCGGCGTAGTGGAGTCCAGGATGCTCAGGCGCTATGCCTATTAACTCGCAACGCTCTCACCCGAGCCGGAGAAATCTCATGCAACTGAAAGGCATTCTGCCCGCCCTCGTCACGCCGTTCGATGCCGCGGGCGCGGTCGACCACGATACGCTCGCGTCGATCCTCGAATACCAGCTCGCCGCAGGCGTCAGCGGCTTCGTGCCGCTGGGTTCGACCGGCGAGTACTACGCGCTCACGAACGACGAGCGCCGCGCGGTGATGAAGACCGTGCGCGAAGTGGTCGGCAACCGCGGCACGCTGATCGCCGGCGCGAACGGCTCGTCGACGCGAGAGGTGATCGAGCAGGTCCGCCAGGCGCGCGATGCCGGCTACACGAACATCCTGATCGCGCCGCCGTACTACGCGCTGCCGTCGCAGGACGAACTGATCGGGCACTACGACGCGATTCTCGCCGCGGTGACCGACGTGAACGTGATCCTGTACAACTACCCGGTGCGCACCAACGTCGAGGTCGGCTTCGGCGTGCTCGACGCGTTCAAGGATCATCCGCGCGTAATCGGCATCAAGGAAAGCAGCGGCAACCTGCTGCGCGCGATCGAGATCGGCGGCAAGTACCGCGACCACTACCAGCTGTCGTGCGGCTCGGACGACCAGGCGCTCGACTTTTTCCTGTGGGGCGCGACGAGCTGGATCTGCGGGCCCGCGAACTGCTTCGCGAAGCAGGTCGTGAGCTTCTACGACAAGTTCTCGGCGGGCGACATCGCCGGCGCGCAGAACGTGATGCGCTCGCTGTTCCCGGTGATGGCGAGCATGGAGTCGGGCAAGTTCATCCAGAAGGTGAAGTACGGCTGCGATCTGGCGGGCTTCAAGGTCGGCAACGCGCGCATGCCGCTGCAGCCGCTGACCGAACAGGAGAAGGCGGAGTTCCGCGCGATCTTCGAGGCATCGCAAGCGTAACCCGTACCCGCACCGGCGCCGCGTGGCGCCGGTGCGCCGACCGAGGAACCTCAACATGACGATTCACAGCTTTACCTGTATCGAAGGCCATACCGAGGGCATGCCGGTGCGCATGGTGATCGACGGCGCGCCGGCATTGCACGGTCCGACGATGAGCGCGCGCCGCGAAGACTTCGTCGCGCATCACGACTGGGTGCGCCGCACGTTGATGCTGGAGCCGCGCGGCCATGCGCACATGTCAGGCACGATCCTCTATCCGCCGGTCAGCGACGAGGCCGATTTCAGCCTGCTGTTCATCGAGACGTCGGGCTGCCTGCCGATGTGCGGCCATGCGACGATCGGCTCGATCGCGTTCGCAATCGAGGAGCGGCTCGTCGTGCCGAAGCGACCGGGCACGGTGACAGTCGACGTGCCGGCCGGGCAGATCGTCGCGCGCTACGAGATGGACGGTGCACGCGTGACGTCGGTGCGCTTCACCAACGTGCCGAGCTTCCTGCTCGCGCGCGACGTCGAGATCGAGATTCCTGCGCTCGGCAGTCTGACGGTCGATATCGCGTACGGCGGCAACTTCTATCCGATCGTTGAGGTTCAGCCGAACTTCCCGGGCTGCGAGCACTTCACGCCGGATCAGCTGCTGGCCTGGGGTCGTGACGTGCAATGCGCGGTCAACGCGACACTCGACGTCGTGCATCCCGACCATCCGGCGATTCGCGGCGTGCGACATTGCATGTGGACGGGCAAGCCGATTGCCGACGATGCGCACGGGCGTGCGGTGGTGATCGCCGGCGACAGTCTCGTAGACCGTTCGCCATGCGGCACCGGCAGCTCCGCACGTGTGGCGCAGCGTTTTGCTCGGGGCTGGCTGCAGGCTGGCGATGCGTATTGCCACGAGAGCTTGATCGGCAGCCGCTTCATCGGCCGCGTGGAATCGGTCGTGCGCCTCGATAGCGGGCTCGACGCGGTGCGGCCGAGCATCGAAGGACGCGCGTGGGTCACCGGGCGCGCGCTGTATCGCGTCGATGCGTCCCAACCGTATGCGCACGGCTTCAGCCTGCAGGAGTTCGTGAATTGAACGCGATTCCGCGACAACCTGCGCATGCGGCAACCGGCACCGCACGCGAGGCAACGGCCGTCGTCATCGGCGGCGGGATCGTCGGCGTGTGCTGCGCGCTCTATCTTCAGCGCGACGGCCATGCCGTCACGCTGATCGATCCGGCCGCCCCCGGCGACAGCACCGCGAAATGGAGCTGCGGGCAGATGGCGGTCAGCGAGGTCATTCCGCTGTCGAAGCCCGGCATCCTGATGAAGGTGCCGCGCTGGCTGATGGACCAGAAGGGGCCGCTCGCGCTGCGCCCCGGCGCGCTGCCGGGCATCCTGCCGTGGTTCTTCCGGTTCGTCGCGTCAGCCCGTCACGCGAAGATCGTGTCGATCGCGCAGGCGATGGCGACGCTGACTCACGACGTCTATCCCGACTACGCGCCGCTGCTCGATGCATGTGGCGATCACGCGCTGCTGGGCCAGCGCCCGGTGCTCGAAGTGTTCGACGACCCGGCCGGCATCACGCACGAACAGCCGCATCTCGAGCTGCGCCAGTCGCTCGGTTTCGCATCGCAGCGACTGAGCGCCGCCGAGATCGGCGATCTCGAACCGGTGCTCGCCGGCCGGTTCCGGCACGCGCTGCTGTTTCCCGACTGGCGCGCGGTCAACGATACCGAAGGCTTCATCGCGGCGCTGACGGCCAGCTTCGAGGCGCAAGGCGGACGCCGCATCCGCGCGAACGCCGCGCGCATCGACGAGGGGTCGGGACGCGCGACCGGCGTGACGCTCGCCAATGGCGAGCGCATCGCGGCCGATCATGTGGTCGTCGCGGCCGGCACCGGTTCGCGACAGTTCTTCGGCCAGCTCGGCGTGCGCGTGCCGCTCGAAGGCATCGCCGGCTACCAGGCGCTCGTGACCGACCCGGGCGTCGAGTTCCGCCACTCCGTCATCTACGCGGACGGCGGCTTCTGCTTCAGCCCGATGACGCGCGGGCTGCAGATCGGCGGGACCATCGAGTTCGCCGGCCGCGATGCGGCGCCGAACTTCCGGCGCGCGGACATCATTCTGGACAAGGCCCGACGCATCCTGCCCGAGCTGCAGACCGCGCGCGTCGAGTACGGCGTCGGCTATCGGCCGTTCCTGCCCGACACGAAACCGGTGATCGACCGCTCGAAGCGGCTGCCGAACGTGGTCATGGCATTCGGCCACGGCCAGCTCGGCCTCACGCTCGGCGCGACCACCGGCCGGCTGGTCGGCGACCTCGTCGCCGGCCGCCCGACGCGGCAGGACCTGGCGCCGTTCAGCGCTTATCGCTTCGCCTGACATTCGAGACCCTTCATGCAATCCTACGAACGACTTTTCATCGACGGCCGCTGGGTGGCGCCCGTTCAGGGCCGTACCTTCGACACGCTCGATCCGAGCGACGAAACCGTGATCGCGAAGGTGGCGGCCGCCAGCGCCGACGACATCGACCTCGCGGTCAATGCGGCGCGCCGCGCATTCGACACAGGCCCGTGGCCGCGCATGACCGGCGCGCAGCGCGCCGCCGTGCTGCGTGCGATCGCGCAAGGCATCCGCGATCGCCTGCCCGAACTCGCCGAACTCGAAGTGCGCGACAACGGCAAGCCGCTGCCCGAAGCACTGTGGGATCTCGGCGACGCCGCCGGTTGCTTCGACTTCTATGCCGGGCTTGCCGAACAGCTCGACGGCGGCGCTGAAACGCCGGTGCCGCTCGCCGACGAACGCTTCAGCACCGTCGTCCGCAAGGAACCGATCGGCGTGGCCGGCGCGATCATCCCGTGGAATTTTCCGCTGCTGATGGCCGCGTGGAAGGTCGCACCCGCGCTCGCGGCCGGCTGCACGATGGTGCTCAAGCCGTCCGAACTCACGCCGCTCACTGCGCTGGAACTGGCCGGCATCGCCGCCGTGGCCGGGCTGCCGGCCGGCGTGCTGAACGTCGTGACGGGCCTCGGCGCGGACGCCGGCGCGCCGCTCGCCGGGCATCCGGGCATCGACAAGCTCGCGTTCACCGGCAGCGTGCCGACCGGCAGCCGGATCATGCAGGCCGCCGCGCGCGACATCAAGAACGTGAGCCTCGAACTCGGCGGCAAGTCGCCGTTCATCGTGTTCGGCGACAGCGATCTCGAAGCAGCCGTCGAATGGATCCTGTTCGGCATCTTCTGGAACCAGGGCGAAGTGTGTTCGGCGACGTCGCGCGTGCTCGTCGAGCGCTCGCTGTACGCGCCGCTCGTCGAGCGGCTCGCTCAGGAAGCGCGCAAAATCACGATCGGCAACGGTCGCGACGACGGCGTGCTGCTCGGCCCGCTGGTGAGCCGCGGGCAGTACGACAAGGTGCGGGAAGCCATCGCGCGCGGCCGCGACGAAGGCGCGCGGCTCGTGACGGGCGGCGGCCGGCCCGCGCATCTCGAGCGCGGCTACTTCATCGAGCCGGCCGTGTTCGCCGACGTGCCGGAGGCAAGCTGGATCTGGCGCGAGGAAATCTTCGGGCCAGTCGTCTGCGTGCGGCCGTTCGATACGGAAGACGAGGCGGTCCGGTCAGCCAACGATTCGCGCTTCGGTCTCGCGGCGGCGGTCATGTCGGCCGACCTGCCGCGCTGCGAACGCGTGGCACGCGCGATGCGCGCCGGCATCGTATGGATCAACTGCTCGCAGCCGACCTTCACGGAGGCGCCGTGGGGCGGCTACAAGCAGAGCGGGATCGGACGCGAGCTCGGCGAGTGGGGCCTGAACAACTACCTCGAGATCAAGCAGATCACGCGCTACAACAGCGACCAACCGTGGGGCTGGTACATCAAGTAGGAAGGTGAATCGATCATGCGCTGGAACAAAACGCTGCAGCTCGTCGACGTGCATTGCGAGGGCGAGATCGGCAAGGTCATCACCGGCGGCGTCCTCGACGTGCCGGGCAAGACCATGCTCGACAAGATGAACTACATCAACGAGACCGACGACAGTGTGCGGCGGCTGGTCGTGCTCGAACCGCGCGGCTGCCTGCAGATGTCGGTCAACCTGCTGCTGCCGCCGACACGGCCCGACGCGCACGCCGGCTTCATCGTGCTGCAGGCCGACAAGGCGCATCCGATGTCGGGCAGCAACTGCATCTGCGTCGTGACGGCGCTGCTCGAACTCGGCATGGTGCCGATGCAGGAACCCGAAACCACCGTCGTGCTCGACACGCCGGCCGGGCTCGTCACCGCGCGGGCCGCGTGCCGCGACGGGCGCTGCGTCGGCGTATCGCTCGACATGGTGCCGTCGTTCGTCGAACACCTCGACGTCGACGTGCACACGCCGGACTTCGGCACGATCAAGGTCGATATCGCATTCGGCGGCGTCTACTACGCGCTCGTCGACGTCGGCCAGATCGGGCTCGACATCGCACCGGACAACGCGCGGCAGCTCGCAACGCACGGCGTGCGGCTCAAGGAGATCATCAACCGGCAGGTCACGGTACAGCACCCGCTGTACCCGGAGATCAACGAAGTCGCGTACGTGATGTTCCGCAATCGTGTCGACGACACGGTGTACCAGACCTGCACGACGCTGCCGCCCGGCCGCGTCGACCGCTCGCCGTGCGGGACCGGCAGCTCGGCCAACCTCGCGACGCTCGCCGCGCGCGGGCGCGTGCAGGTCGGCGACCGCCTCACGTCGCGCTCGACGATCGGCGGGGAATTCCGCGTCGAACTGCTGGGCACGACCGACGTGGGCGGCCGGCCCGCCGTGCTGCCGCGCGTCACCGGGCGTGCGTGGGTGTTCGGGTTCCAGCAGCTCGGCGTCGATCCCGACGATCCGTTGGCCGCCGGGTTCATGCTGAGCGACACGTGGGGCGACGGATTCGGGCCATCCGCGACGTCAGGCACGTGAGGACGCGATGCTAAACTCCAGAGCGCGCCCGGCGACCCGGGTCGATTACAGGAAGGGTAGCGAGATGAGCAAAGAGGCCGTTGAAACCGAAGGTGGCGGCCGCCGGCATGGCGGGCGGTATGTGTATGAGGAATTGCGCAAGCAGATCCTGACGCTCAAGCTGAAACCCGGCGTGCAGCTCGACGAAATCTCGCTGGCCGCGCAGTTCGGGCTGTCGCGCTCGCCGGTGCGCGACGCCATTGCCCGGCTGAGCAGCGAGGGGCTCGTCACGATCCTGCCGAACCGCACGACGCTCGTCACGCCGTTCGAGATCGAGGAATTCCCGAAATACATCTCGGCGCTCGACCTGATCCAGCGCGCGGTCACGCGGCTCGCGGCCACGCAGCGCTCCGAAGCCGACCTCGCGAAAATCCGCAAGGCCGACGACGTCTACATGGCGGCCGTCGCGAGCGGCGACTTCCAGGCGATGTCGGAGACCAACAAGGCGCTCCACATGGCGATCGCGCACGCCGCGAACAACCCGTACTTCGTCGGCTACTACGAGCGGCTGCTCGGCGAAGGGCAGCGTCTGCTCCATCTGCATTTCGACTTCACCGTGAGTTCGCCGACGGCGGCCAAGCTCGGCCGCGACCACGACGAACTGATCGACGCGATCGTGCGACGCGATGCCGATGCGGCCGAGCGCGCCGCGCACGAGCATACGATGCTGTTCCAGAAGCGCTTCCTCGACTACATGAAGCAGAACATGACGGAATCGATGGCCGTGCTGTAACGCACGGGCTTCGCCGTCGGCACGCCGCAGGCCGGCACGCACACGCGCCGGTCCGGCTAAAATACCGCCCTGCCGCGCCTCCTGCCGCGGCCGGAGGACATTCATCATGACCGCACGACGCGGTGCCGCGGTCGCCATCGCGCCCGGCCACGAGACAGTCAGCCTGTCGAAAGCCCAGAAAACCTTCAATACGCTCGTCAAGCACATCGAAAAGCGGCGCGAACGTCTCGGTGCGTGGGAAGCCGTCATGCCGGTCTTCCACAAGAAATTCGTCGACGGGCTGTTGCCGCTCGAACAGGAATCGACGGCGCTGCGGATCAGGTTGATCCATCTGCTCGACGACGCGTTCCTGCAGAAGGGCCTGAGCAAGGCCGAACAACGCACGCTTTCCGACCTGATCGCCGGTATGGCGCGCGACCTGCTGAACGTCAGCGACGACGCGGCGCTGAAGGTCATCTACAGCCGGCATCACGCAGCCAGCGATGTCGGCAACGCCGCGGCCGCTCCCGCACCGATGAAGCGGGAACCGGAGCCGGCGCCCGACACGGGGCCGGCAGACGATCTCGACTCGCTGTCGCCCGACGAACTCGCCGAGCGGATGCAGGCCGAACTGGACGCACAGTTCGAGCGCGACATGGCCGCTCACGCGGCCCGCGAGGCCCAGCGCGCGAAGCGCAAGAAAGCACCGAAGCAATCGGCCGAGCAGGCCAGGCGCGAAGCCGAGCAGGCCGAATCGAGCAAGTCGATTCGCGAGATCTATCGCAAGCTCGCCAGCGCGCTGCATCCCGATCGCGAAACCGATCCCGGCGAACAGGAACGCAAGACCGTGCTGATGCAGCGGGTCAACCACGCCTATGCGAAGGGTAATCTCCTGCAGTTGCTGGAACTGCAACTGGAGATCGAACAGATCGACCGGCGTGCGATCGACGGGCTGAGCGAAGCGCGGCTGACGCGCTACAACGGTATCCTGGAGGAACAGATCCGCGAGCTGGATCAGGAGATCGTGCACGTCGAGGGCGATTTCCGGCGGACTTACGGCATCGCGTCGTCCACCAAGCTTGCGCCCGATACCGTCGTCCGCATGCTCACGCGCGACATTGCCGGCATGCAGCGCAGCAACCAGGACCTGACGGTAGCGCTGCGCGAGTTCGACGATCCGGCAAAGGTCAGGGACTGGCTGAAGGATATGAAGCGCCGGCCGGCATCCTCCCGCTTCGACGACGATTCGTTCTGAGCGCGCGCGGGCGCTCCCCGCCCGACCGGCGTTTCAGGCCACGACGACACTGGCCGCGAACGCGTGACGGGCACGGCCTGCGCGCGTCACTGCGGCTCGCCCATCCCGCCCATCATCATCATCAACTGCTCCCGCAGCCACCGACTCCCCTGATCCTGATC
This sequence comes from Burkholderia sp. A9, assembly GCF_000801975.1. Taxonomy (NCBI): domain Bacteria; kingdom Pseudomonadati; phylum Pseudomonadota; class Betaproteobacteria; order Burkholderiales; family Burkholderiaceae; genus Burkholderia; species Burkholderia sp. A9. The sequence continues at coordinate 36,194 of NZ_JSZN01000028.1, forward strand.
GGCGCTGCGATGCCAGTAGCAGAAGTATTCGAGGCCCGGCATCTCGAACGGCAGTTCGAGAATCCGCGCCGGATAGCGCTGCAGCAGCCGGAGCGGCGCCGTCAGCGCGAGATCGCCGCGCATCGCGATCAGCGGCGCGACCATGTAGTGCTGCACGCGCATCTGGATGTTGCGGCGCAGCCCGAGCCGCGTCAGTTCCGCATCGACGTGCCCGCTGCCCTTGCGGCGGCTCGACACGTGGATGTGCCCCATCGACAGGTAGTCGTCCATGGTCAGCGTATCGCCCTTGAACGGGTGATCGTCGCGGATCATGCATGCGTAGCGGTCGCGAACGAGCAGCGCCTGGTGCAGGTGCGGATCGCCGATCAGCGGCGCATCGATCGCGATGTCGACGGAGCCGTTCGCGAGCGCGGTCGCCACTTCGCGGCGGTCCATCGTATAGCTGCGCACGTGCATACCGGGCGCATGCGTCTGCAGCAATTCGCCGAGCGCGGGCAGCAGCAGCGCCTCGGTCAGGTCGCTCATGCTGAGCCGGAACACGCGCTCGGACGAAGCCGGATCGAACACGTCGCCTTCATGTGCGCTCGAATCGAGCAGTTGCAGCGCCTCGCGCACGCGGCCGACGATGTTCTCGGCCATCGGGGTCGGCATCATCCCGGCCGGCGTACTGACGAACAGCGGGTCGTTCAGCGTCTTGCGCAGCCGCGCCAGCGCGTTGCTGACGGCCGGCTGGGTGAGGTTCAGCACCTCGGCCGCGCGCGTCAGGTTGCGCTTGTTGTAGATCGCCTCGAATACGACGAACAGGTTCAGATCAATCTTCGAAAGGCGCATCGCCGGATCTCCTTGCCGGCATCTTACGGCGCGCGCCTCCCGTTCGTCCATGACGCTCCCTCGCGCGGCGCGCGGCTCAACCGCGCGGCGGCCGCGTCAGGTACGGTTCGGTCGAACCGCGCACGGCGTCCTTGATCTCCATCCGCGCGATCGCCTGCAGGTGCACCTCGTCCGGACCGTCGGCGAAGCGCAGCGCACGGCCCCAGGTCCACAGGTCGGCGAGCGGCGTGTCGGGGCTCAGGCCCGCCGCGCCGAACACCTGCATCGCGCGGTCGCACACGTTCGTGTACACGGTCGGCACGAGCGCCTTGATCATCGAGATTTCCTTGCGGGCGGCCTTCGCGCCGACCTTGTCGATCATCCACGCGGCCTTCAGCACCAGCAGGCGCGCCTGGTCGATCTCGATGCGCGAGCGCGCGATCCATTCGCCGATCGTGCCGTGCCGGTTCAGCGGCTTGCCGAACGCTTCGCGCGACTGCGCGCGGTCGATCATCAGTTCCAGCGCGAGCTCGGCCGCGCCGATCGAACGCATGCAGTGATGGATGCGGCCCGGCCCGAGGCGGGCCTGCGCGAGCGCGAAGCCGCTGCCTTCCTCGCCGAGCAGGTTGCGCGCCGGCACGCGCACGTTGTCGAACGTGATCTCGCAGTGCCCTTCCGGCGCGTAGTGATTGACCACCGTGATGTTGCGCAGGATCGTCAGGCCCGGCGTGTCGCGCGGCACGAGGATCATGCTCTGCTGCTGGTGCGATTCCGCATCGGGATCGGTCTTGCCCATCACGATGAAGATCTTGCAGTTCGGGTGCGCGGCGTTCGTGATGAACCACTTGCGGCCGTTGATCACGTACTCGTCGCCCACGCGCTCGATGCGCGTCGTGATGTTGGTCGCGTCCGACGACGCGACGTCGGGCTCCGTCATCGCGAACGCCGAACGGATCTCGCCGCGCAGCAGCGGCAGCAGCCACTGTTCGCGCTGCTCGGGCGTCGCGAACAGGTGCAGCAGCTCCATGTTGCCGGTGTCCGGCGCGTTGCAGTTGAACACTTCCGACGCCCAGCTCACGCGCCCCATGATCTCGGCGAGCGGCGCGTATTCGAGGTTCGTCAGGCCCATGCCGGGCTCGTCGTCCTTCAGGTGCGGCAGGAACAGGTTCCACAGGCCCTCGTCCTTCGCGCGCGCCTTCAGTTCCTCCATGAACGACACGGGATACTGCCCCGCATGCACTTCCTCGTTCCACTGACGAATGCGCGGCACGATGTGCGCGTCCATGAACGCGCGCACGCGTTCGCACAGTTCTTCCACTTTCGGGGTGTAGCCAAAATCCATGATCGACTCCTCGAGATTCCGTTTTCCGTTCGTTCAGAAGGCCGAGATACCGCCGTCGACGGCGACGGCCTGCCCGGTCAGATAGGTGTTTTCCTTCGCGCACAGCGTGAGCATCGTCGCAACGATCTCGTCGGGGCGGCCGAGCCGCTTCATCGGCGAGCCCTGGGCGAGAAAGTCCTGGCGCTCGCCGATGTCGCTGTCGGTGACCATCGGCGTCGTGCTGTAGAACGGGCACACCGCGTTCACGCGGATGCCGTGGCGCGCATATTCGAGCGCGGCCGTCCTGGTGAGCCCGACCACCGCGTGCTTCGACGCCGCATAGGCGGCCAGCTTCGGCGCGCCGCCGAGCCCGGCCATCGACGCGACGTTCAGGATCACGCCTTCGCGCTGCGCGAGCATCTGGCGGATCTGGTGCTTCATCCCGAAGAACACGCCCTTCGTGTTCACCGCGAAGCTCAGGTCGAGATCGGCTTCGTCGGTATCGACCAGCGCCTTCAGCGGCGGCGCGATGCCCGCGTTGTTGATGCCGAGGTCGAGCCGTCCGAAGCGCGCGACCGCCGCATGGACCAGCGCCGCGACGTCCGCTTCGATGCGCACGTCGCAGCGCTGCACGATCACGTCGGCGCCGGCTGCGCGCAGCGGCGCGGCCACGCGTTCGAGCGCCGCGTCGTTCAGGTCGCCGAGCGCGAGCCGCGCGCCCATCGCGGCCAGCTCGCTCGCCAGCAGCGCACCGAAGCCGCTCGCGGCGCCGGTGATCATCACGGCCTGCCCGGCGTAGCTGTCGATTTTCATCGCGCGCTCAGATGGTCAGGCCGCCGTCGACGACGATACATTCGCCGTTCGTGTAGCTCGACGCATCCGACACGAGGTACAGCACCGTGCCGGCCATCTCGCGCGGCTCCGCGTGGCGGCGCAGCGGGATCTTCGCCGTCCAGGTTTCGTAGATGTCCTTGTCGGCGAACAGCGCGCCCGCGAACTTCGTCTTCGTCAGGCCCGGCAGCAGCGCGTTCACGCGAATGCCGAACGGCCCGCACTCCTTCGCGAACGCCTTCGTCATGTTGACGACCGCAGCCTTCGTGATCGAGTAGATGCCCTGCCGATCGCCCGGCTGCAGCGCGTTCACCGACGCCGTGTTGACGATCGCGCCGCCGCCGTTCGCCTTCATCAGCTTGCCGGCCTCGACCGACATGAAGAAGTAGCCGCGGATGTTCACGTCGACGGTCTTGTCGTACGCGGCGAGATCGGTATCGAGGATATGCCCGAAATACGGGTTCGCGGCCGCGTTGTTCACGAGGATGTCGAGCCGGCCGTGCTTGCCGCGGATGGTCTCGAACGTCGCGGCGATGTCTTCCAGCCGGCCGACGTGGCAGGCCAGCGCTTCGGCGCTGCCGCCCGCCGCGACGATCGCGTCCGCGACCGCCTGGCAGTCATCGAGCTTGCGGCTCGACACGATCACGTGCGCGCCCTGCTCCGCGAGCAGCTTCGCGATTTCCTCGCCGATGCCGCGGCTCGCGCCCGTCACCAGGGCGATCTTGCCCGTCAGGTCGAACAGATTCGTTGCCATGTTGCTGTGCTCCTCCATTGATGTGTTGTCGTGTCGCGGCTCAGCGGTGTGCGTCGATCACGCCGACCGCCAGCTCGGCCAGCCGGCCGGCCATTTCGCCGACGCGCAGCGCCTGCTCGCTCGACGCATTGCCTTGCAGCGCGCGCGCCTTCACGCCTTGCGCGATCGCGGCGAGCCGGAAGAAACTGAACGCCAGATAGAAATGCCAGTCGCGGATCGGCTCGATCCCGCGCAGTTCGCAATAGCGCGCGACGATCGCCGCTTCGTCAGGAATGCCAAGTTCGGCACGATCCTGGCCCGCGAGCCCGCGTACCTGGCCGCCCGACGGCAGCCGCAGGCACATGCAGAAATACGCGAGATCGGCGAGCGGGTTGCCGAGCGTCGACAGTTCCCAGTCGAGCACGGCCTGCACGCGAAAGCCGTCGCGCGCGAACATCAGGTTGTCGATCCGGAAATCGCCGTGCACCAGCGCGGGCCGGCCCGTGTCTTCCGGACACGCCTTCGGCAGCCAGTCGATCAGCGTCTCCATCGCGTCGAGGCGCTCCGTTTCCGCCGCGCGATACTGCTTCGTCCACACGCCGATCTGGCGCTCGAAGTAGTTGCCGGGGCGGCCGTAGTCGGCGAGGCCCACCGCGTCGACGTCCACGTCGTGCAGCGCGGCCATCGTGCGCAGCAGCGCGTCGTAGCAAGTCGCGCGTTCGTCTTTCGGCAGTTCCGGCAGCGCCGGATCCCAGAAGATCCGGCCGTCCTCGAAGCTCATCACGTAGAACATGCTGCCGATCACGTCGCGGTCTTCGCAGAGGTGATACGGATGCGCGACCGGCACCGCGGTGCCCGACAGCGCGCTCAGCACGCGGAATTCGCGATCGACCGCGTGCGCGGATTTCAGCAGTTCGCCGGGCGGCTGGCGGCGCAGCACGTAGCGGCCGCTCTTCGCGTGCAGCAGGAAGGTCGGGTTCGACTGGCCGCCGGCAAACTTCTCGAGGTCGAGCGGGCCTTCGAAACCCGGCACGTGCGCTTCCAGATAGCGCGTGAGGCGGGCTACGTCGAGGGGCTGGGAAGGATTCGTCATCGTCGCGATCGTTCGTAGGGTCAGCCGTAGGTGCGCCACGTGCGCCGTGCGGGATCCTCGAGATGCGGGATGCCGTTGAACGACGCCAGGTGGAACGCTTCGGCGTTGAAGAAAAACTGCGAAAGGCTGCTGTTGCGGATCTGCAGGTTCAGCGCGATCGCGCTCGACGGCGGCGCGGCGAGCACCTGCTGCACGGTCACCGCGATCGGGCCACCGGAACTCACCGCGAGCACGCGCTGGTTGTCGCCGTGCCGGATCGCGGCACGGGCGTCGGCGACGCGCTGCTGGAAATGCGTCCAGGTCTCGGGCGCCGTGTCGCCGAGCTGGTCGTCGGCCCACAGGTGCAGCACCTGCCGCAGCGCGCGAAAGTACTCCTTCATCGAACCGGCCGCGAGTCGCGCGAGCTCCGGATAGTCGCCGGCCGCCGCCGCGAACAGCCCGTGGAAGTCGTATTCGTTCAGGCCCGGATGGCGGTCGACCGGCGCGCCTTCGCGATTCATCCCGCGCAGGATCGCGTCGACCGTCTGCGCATGCCGGTTCATCGTGCCGCAGATCACGCGGTCGAATGTCAGGCCCTGCGCGGCGAAGTACTCGCCGAGCCAGACGCCCTGCTGCTCGCCTGCCGCGGACAGCCGGTCGTAGTCGTCCGTGCCGAACGACGCCTGCCCGTGCCGTACCAGAAAGAGTTCAGCCATTGCATGCCCGCCAGAGTCAGTGTGATACCGAAGGCCCAGCATAGCGACCGGGCCTGCATTTTTGAAATTTATTTTCTGAATCGGCCGGTATTCATTTCATGAATTTCGGGTATCCGGACGGGTGCGTTCGCCGGCCGCCGCACGCAGCGGCACGAGAATTGCAGGAGCAGCCACGGTGTGTCGAACACTTCCAGGAGGGGGAGAGGCTCGGTACGCGCCTTGAACGGGAAACGGGGCAACGGCGCATCGCCGACCATCAGGCCGCGGCGACGGACCACGTGCGTGTGCGCTCGCGGCCGCACGGCGCCGCGAGCGCGGCGAGTGCGTGCTGGTCGGCTTTCAGCGCGGGGGCCAGCGTGGCGCGCAAGTGGTCGACGAAGGTACGGACCTTGGCATCCAGGAAGCGGCGCGACGCGTACATCGCGTACACGTCGAGCATCGTCAGCCGGTAGTCTGGCAGCACGCGGACGAGCCGTCCGCTGCGCAGGTCGTCGACGATCGAATAGATCGCGAGCGAACCGATGCCCAGCCCGGCGCGCAGCGCGATCGACAGCGCTTCCGGCGCATTCGCCTGGAACGGCGCGGCCAGCACGGCGTGCGACACGGTTTCGCCGCCGGCGCCGTGCAGCAGCCATTCGCCGCTCGCTTCCGCGGGCGTATCGAGGCGCAGGCAGGTATGGTTCGCGAGATCGGCGGGCGTCGACGGCACGCCGCAGCGATCGAGATAGGCGCGCGACGCGACCAGCACGCTGCAGGACCTGCCGCACGAATGCGCGATGTAACCGGAATCGGGCAGGCTCGACGCGGTGACGATCGACACGTCGTAGCCCTCTTCGACGAGATTCGGCATCCGTTGCGAATAGGTCATCTCGATGGCGACGTCGGGGAAGCTCGCCTGATAGGCGACCGCCGACGCGGTCACGTGGCTCTGCCCGAGTCCGGGCATGGTGTGCACGCGCAAGCGCCCGTACGGGCGCACCAGTGCGTTCCTGGCCTCGGCATTGGCCTGATCGACGTCGCCGAGGATCGACAGCAGGCGTTCGAAGTAGCGACGCCCGTTGTCGGTCAGCGCGATCTTCCGGGTGGTCCGGTCCAGCAGGCGAATCTGCGCATACGCTTCCAGGCTCGCGACGGCTCTCGACACCTGCGCGGTGGCGACGTCGGTCTGTTTCGCGACGGCGGTGAAGCTGCCGGCCTGCACGACGCGCACGAACGTCCGCATGTTCTCGAGCATGTCCATTTCGACTCTTCGTCCATCGCGGCATCCGCGCCGCGCGCCGGCCGGGCACGGCGATGCATCCAGTGTTACCGATTGTCCGGCATTCGCCGACGCAGCTTCAGCCCCCCGACCGGGGGGCTGAAATGCCGACCGTTCATGTGGAATGCTTGGCGTTTGCGTCGACGGCGGCCTGCAGCGATCGATCCGCCGCCGGCGTCACCAGCACGATCTTGCCGATATGACGACCGGAATCCATCAGCTCGTGCGCGGCGCGTGCATCGCGAAGCTCGAACATCCGGTACACCTGCGGCTTGACGCTCCCTTGCCGGATCAGCGGCCACACGGCCTCCTCCAGCTCGCGAATGATCTGCGCCTTCTCCGCGTAGGTGCGCGAGCGCAGCGTCGAGCCGATATGCGTCAGGCGTTTCGTCAGCATCGGGAACAAATCGAGTTCCCTGGCCGGCCCGTTGATCACGCCGATCTGCACGATGCGGCCGTTCATCCCGGCCGCCGCGAAATTGCGCGCGACGTAGTCGCCGGCGATGATGTCGACGATCACGTCGACGCCCTTGCCGTCCGTGAAGCGCGCGACCGCGTCGACGAAGTCCTCGTTGCGGTAGTCGATCGCATGATCGGCGCCGAGACGCACGCTCGCATCGCGCTGCGCGTCCGAGCCGACCGTCGTGATGATCTTCGACGCGCCGAACGCCTTCGCCAGCATCGTCGCCGTCGTGCCGATACCGGACGCGCCGCCGTGGATCAGCACGCTTTCGCCGGCCGCGAGCCGGCCGCGCTGGAACAGGTTCAGCCAGACCGTCATGAAGGTTTCCGGCATTGCCGCCGCCTCCGCCATGCCGAGGCCGTCCGGAATCGCGAGCGTATTGCTCTCGTTCGCGACCGCGTATTCCGCGTATCCACCGCCCGGAATCAGCGCGCAGACACGATCGCCGATCACGAACCGCGTGACGTCATGCCCGATCGCGACGACTTCACCCGCGACCTCGAGGCCGGGAATATCGGACGCGCCGGGAGGCGGATCGTACAGCCCCTTGCGCTGGAACACGTCGGGACCGTTGACGCCGGCCGCGTGAATGCGGATCAGCACTTCGCCGGGGCCCGGCGACGGCACCGCACGCGTGGTCGGCACGAGCACTTCGGGGCCGCCGGGCTGCACGATCTCGATCGCGGTCATGTCGGCAGGGAGGGGTTTCACGTCATCATTCACGATATGATCCTCAACGTTCGTCGATGCGCGGCCGATTCGCGGGCCATCCGGGAATCGCGGCATCGCAATGTGTGTGAAGCCAGTCTAGGGGCGATGCCGCTTGCAGGCACGCAGCGAATTGCCGATCGGGGAATGCAAAAATGCATCAGTCCGGACCAACGATGAACTGGGACGACGCACGTGTCTTCCTTGCGATTCATCGCGAGCGCACGCTGCGCCGCGCGGCACAGACGCTCGGCGTCGATCAGGCAACGGTCGGGCGCCGGCTCGCGACGCTCGAGCACATGCTCGGCGCCACGCTGTTCCTGCGTTCGTCGAAAGGCTATCTGCCGACGCCGGTCGGCGAACTGGCGCTCCGCGCCGCCGAGGCGATGGAGCAGCACGCACACGAGCTGGTGCGGCTGACGCAAGGGGTCGACCGGCGGCTCGCCGGCGAGGTGAAGATCACGACGACCGATGCGCTCGCGCTCGAATTCGTGATGCCGTCGATCGCGCGGCTGCATGCCAAGCATCCCGACGTCTCGGTCGCCTTGAACACGTCGACGCAAATCCTGAGTCTCGCGAAGCGCGAAGCCGATATCGCGGTCCGCACGGTGCGGCCCGACAATCCCGATCTCGTCGCACGCCGTCTTGCGCGCTGGGACGCGGGCCTGTTCGCATCGCACGACTACCTGCACCGGCACGGCGAGCCCGAGCGCGGCCACGCGTTCGCGGGACACGACCTGGTCGTCTACCAGCCGTACATCGACGCGAGCCGCACGCCGACGCTCGCCGGCGAGCCGATCGGCGACGGCCGCATCGTCACGCGCACGAACTCGAACCTGATGATGCGTGCCGCGCTACGCGCGGGCCTCGGGATCGGCGAGATTCCCGTCCACATGGGCGAGCGCGACGGGCTCGCGCGGGTGTGGCCGGAACGCGTCCGTGAGTCGCCGTACGAAGTGTGGCTCGTGACGCACCGTGACCTGCGGCACACCGCGCGGATTCGCGCGATGATCGACGAGATCACGGCTGCGTTTGCCGCGCATCGATGACACCGATCGCCGGCGGGCGGCCGCCGTTCATTCGTCACCGGGTCGCGTGCGCGACGCATCGAGCGCCAGGCCGCTGCGCACCGCCTGGATGCGCGACGTGACATTGAGTTTCTCGAAGATATTCTTCAGATGCCACTTGATCGTCTCCGGCGCGACGCGCAGCGCACGGGCGATCTCCTTGTTCGATAGCCCGCGCGCGACGTAGTCGAGGATTTCGACTTCCCGCGCGCTCAGGTTGCCGGCCACGCCGGGCCGCGCGGCCGGCGTCGCGCTCGCAGCCCGCTGCGCGTCGAACGCGCGCACCAGCTCGCGCGGATACCATGCGCCGCCGAGTGCAGGAAACCGCTCGACCTGCTTCTGCACGCGCGCCAGCATCCGCTCGACCACCGCCCCCTCGTCGACGAAGGTGCGCACGAGCCCGTTGCCCTGACCGTATTCGAGCGCGCGGGCGAGCACCTCGAGCGCCGCATCCTCGTCGCCCGCCTGTTCGCACGCCACCGCGCGCAACACGGCCGCCTGCGCGGCGAGCCAGTCGAACCCGCGCGCGGCAAGCACCTCGTGCACGGTCGCCATGACCTGCGCGGCCTCGTCCGCGCGCGCGTCGGCGAGCAGGAGCCGCGCATGCGCGGATTGCGCCATCTGCCACGTCTCGACCTCGCTCGAGGTTTGCTCCGGCGGTGCGGCCGTCACCAGCGACGCGAGCGCCCGCCCCACGCGATGCGCCTGCGTCGGCTGCCCGGCAGTCAGGTGAAACCGGATGCCGGTCGCCATGCACGCGACGCGCAGCCGCAGCCATTGCCGGCTGCACGCGACGTGGTCGGCCTCGTCGAGCAGTTCGTGCGCACGCGCGTCGTTCCCCGACTCGAACTGCAGCTGCGCGGCGGTCTGCACGAACCTCAGCAGCGGCCCGAGCGAGCACGCCTGCATCGCGATGTCGAAGCGGTCAGCCTGCGCGTCGCGCACCTTCGGCCAGTCGTTCCATTCGTAGTAGATCGCCGACAGGTAGCCGGCCGACAGCGCCGTTGCCGCCGACAGGCGCCCCGCCGCCCGCTCGGCGCCGCGCAGCGCCGTCTCGAAGGTCTTCGACGCGTCGTGCAGGCGCCCTGCGACGAACTCCGCGAGGCCGGACATGTTCTGGCGGTACACGTGCGCGAACAGCGGTTCGTGGCCGGACGCCGCGCGCTCCGCCCGCGCCCGGAGATCCCGCGCGTCGTCGAGGCGGCCCGCGTAGCCGAGCCCGAAACTCAGCGTCGTCTGCCCGATCTGCTCGATCCACGAACCGGCGGGCGGCCCGGCCGCGAGCACGCGCTCGCCGAGGTGCAGGGACTCGATGCTGCGATCCGACAGCGCGGCGATCAGCGAGCGGACGGCCAGCAGTTCGGTCGCCGTGACGGCATCGGTGTCGAGCCAGCCGGCCTCGATGTCGGCTTCGAGCGCCTCCAGCGCGCGACGCGCGTCGACCATCTGCATCGACAGCGCCAGTGCCCACGCATGCGCGATGCGCAGCCGCAGACGGCCGGCCAGCGCCTGCCCGGGCAGGCGCGATACCCAGTCGAGCACGGTGCGCACGTCGCTCGACGCGATCAGCTTCATCGCACACGCCTCGACCCAGCCGGCGGCCGCGTCGAAATCGCCGGCCGCGAGCGCGTGCCGGACGGCGTCCGGCCATTGCCGCTCGGCCGCATACCATTCGCTCGCGCGGCGCTGCAGCCCGGCGACCACGCCGGGCTCGCGCAGTGCCAGTTCCTCGCGCAGGTATTGCAGAAACAGTGCGTGGTAACGATAGCGCCGGCGGTCTCCGTCGATCGACCGGATGAACAGGTTGTGCGCGCTCAGCCACTCGAGGCAGTCGAGCGCATCGTCCCGGCCGGTCAGCGCATCGCACAGCGCCGGGGTCATCCGGTCCAGCACCGCCGTGTGCAGCAGGAACTGACGGATCGGGTCCGGCACCTGCGTCATCACGTTCTCGTTCAGGTACGCCGCGATGCCGGCGCGGGCGTGACTGACCTGTTCGGCGACGCGCGCCGCGTCGCTGTCGTCGTGCAGCGCAAGGGCCGCCAGTTGCAGGCCCGACACCCAGCCTTCGGTCGCCGTGCGCAGGCGCCCGACGCTGTCCGGATTGAGCGGCTTGCCGGCGACCCGCTCGAAGAACATGTGCGTCTCCGCGTCGTCGAAGCGCAAGTCGTTCTCGTCCACCCGCACGAGCTGGTCGCGCGACTCGAAGTAGCTGAGCGGCAATGCCGGTAGCGACCGGCACGACAGCACGACATGCAGGTTCGACGGCGCATAGCGCAGCAGCTCGAACATCGCGCCGTGGATGACCGGCGACGCGAGGCGATCGAAGTCGTCGAGCATCAGGAACAGTTCGATGCCCGAGCTCTCCAGCTCGTTGAGCAGTTCGTCGAACACGATCTTCAGCGGAATCAACGCGCGGTCGCGCAGCAGCTGCTGCGCGCGCGTGCCGACCCCGCCGGTCGCCGCGACGATCGCCGCGACCACGTAGGACGCAAAAATCGACGCGTTGTCGTCGTCCTGGTCGAGGCTCACCCATGCGACCTTCACGTCCGACTCGACCAGCGCGTTGCGCCACTCCGCCAGCAGCGTCGTCTTGCCGTAACCGGCCGGCGCGCAGACGAGCGTCAGCCGGCGGTCGAGGCCGCGCCTGAGCCGCCCGAGCCGGGCCATGCGCGACACGATCCCGCGGGTCGACGCCGGCGCGAGCTTGGTGCGCACCAGCACTTCGATCGTGTCGGCGTCCGCCGGGCCGGCCGGCTGTCTGCTGTCCCTCGGCGTCATGCTGTTCCCGTTCTCCTCACGCTGTGCGCGTGTCCGCCCGGCCGGAAAGCGCAGCCGGCGGCCCGGCCGGATGCCCGGGCCGGGTTGCGCCGCGCGCCGAAACAGCATAGCGATTCGGCGCCGGCCGTCAAAATAGGTGATGTCCGCACCGGCGCGCGCGCTCGCGGCGGCGCGTCACGGTCGACGGCAAAGGACCCGCATTGTTCTTGAACGGACGCGCGATGTTCAGCCCCCCATTCGGGGGGCTACCTCCGGCGGAAAAGTGGCTTCATCCTGACTGGACGGCAGCGGGCGGCCCGCGCCGCCGGCGGCGCCGCGGTTTCCCGCAAGGCCTGGCGATGAATGGGCGCGGCGGCCGGCGCGCCGCTCAGTCGGGCTGGTAGCGCTCGCGCAGCGCGCGCTTGTTGATCTTCCCGACGCTCGTCTTCTCGATGGCGTCGACGATCAGCAGGCGTTCCGGCACCGCATATCGCGAGATCAGCCCGCGGTCGGCCACCTGTTTCACATGGGCTTGCAGCTCCGCCGGTTCGACGCGCCCGACATGATCGTCGGCCAGCACGACGAGCGCGAGCGGCCGCTCGCCCCAGCGCGCGTCCTTCACGCCGATCACGGCCGATTCCCGCACGGCCGGATGGCGCGACAGGATGTCCTCGAGCTCGAGCGACGACACCCATTCGCCGCCCGTCTTGATCACGTCCTTGATCCGGTCGGTGATCTGCAGCCGGCCATCGGGATCGATGACGCCGATGTCGTTCGTGTGCAGGTAGCCGCCGGCCCACAGCGCCGCCGACGCCGATGCGTCGCCGAGATAGCCTTGCGTCGCCCACGGCATCCGCACGACGACTTCGCCCGCCGACCGGCCGTCGTGCGGCACGTCGCGAAACTGCGCGTCGACGATGCGCAGGTCGACGAGCGGCAGCGGCACCCCCGCCTTGGTCCGGCGCGCGATATCGTCGTCCGGCGCGTCGCCGGCCGCGAGCGGCGCATCGACCTGCGCGATCGTCATCAGCGGGCACGTTTCCGACATCCCGTAACCGGTGTACACCTCGATGCCGCGCGCGAGCGCCGCCCGCGCCAGCCCTTCGGGCAGCGGCGAGCCGCCGACGATGACCTTCCACGACGACAGGTCGGCCGCGGCCGACGCCGGGCTGTCGAGGATCATGCCGAGCAGCGTCGGCACGCAGTGCGAGAACGTCACGGACTCGCGCGCGATCAGCGCCAGCAAGCCGTCCGGTGCGTAGCGCCCCGGATACACCTGCTTGAGTCCGAGCGCGGTCGCAATGTAAGGCATGCCCCACGCGTGCACGTGGAACATCGGCGTGATCGGCATGTACACGTCGTCGCGATGCACGCGCCCGCGCTCGCGCGGGCTCGACAACGCGGCCATGCCGGCGAGCGTGTGCAGCACGAGCTGGCGATGGGTGAACGCGACGGCCTTCGGCAACCCGGTGGTGCCGGTCGTATAGAACGTCGTCGCGCGGGTCTGCTCGTCGAAATCGGGGAACGCGAAATCGGGCGAGCCGGCCGCGACGAGCCGCTCGTATTCGTCGGCGAAACCGTCCGGCAGGCCGCCTGCGTCGCCGTCGGCGATCAGCACGAAGTGCCGCGCCGTCTCCAGCCGGTCGCGCAGGCCCGCCAGCAGCGGCAGGAAGTCGCGGTGAACCAGCACGACGCGCGCGCCCGAATGGTTGAGCGTGTACAGCAGCTGGTCGGGCGACAACCGGACATTGGCCGTCATCAGCACCGCACCCATCATCGGAATCGCGTGGTAGCACTCCAGGTAGCGATGGCTGTCCCAGTCCATCACGGCGACGACATCGCCCGCGCCGACACCGATCGACGACAGTCCGCTCGCGAGCTGGCCGATGCGGTGCCGGAACGTCCAGTAGTCGTGCCTGACCCGGTCGCCGTAGACGATCTCCTGTTCGGGCCGCGTCGCCAGCGGCGCATGAAGCAGTTGCTTGATCAGCAGCGGGTACGCATGCGCGGCCGGGGCCGCGCCGTCGTCCGGGCAGGGGTATGACGAATTCATGAATGTCTCCATAAGCGACCGGGCCGGTCGTCGCGATTGCGGCCACGATACCGGACGGGTCGGGTTTCGCGCCCCCCCCCTGTCAGGGGGAGGGCTGCCGGGGAACGACCGGGCTGTCGATCCCTGGTACCGGCGGCACGACGGCCGCGGCGCGCCACCCACCTGTTCGGGGGGGCCTGCGCCGCAAGACGGCGTTGTAGGATTCATCGCAGTGCGTAGCCGCCCTGTGGGGTACCCGTCCGCACGACCCGGCACGAACGGAGGGCCGGCGCAGCCGGTTCCGGATTGCGTATCGAGACCGCACGCCGGCTGGCCCATGCCCCCCTGAACCCATCCCCGAGCAAGGAGCAGCCATGACTTCCGAAACGACGCAGATGGACCGCGCACCCGCGCCCGATCACGCGGAGAACAACGCGTACTTTCCGTCGCCGTATTCGCTGTCGCAGTACACGTCGTCGAAGACCGATTTCGACGGCGCGGATTACCCGAATCCGTACACGGGCGGCAAATGGAAAGTCCTGATGATCGCGACCGACGAGCGCTACATCCTGATGACGAACGGCAAGATGTTCTCGACCGGCAACCATCCGGTCGAGATGCTGCTGCCGATGCACCACATGGACAAGGCGGGCTTCGAGATCGATGTCGCGACGCTGTCGGGCAACCCGGCCAAGCTCGAACTGTGGGCGATGCCGCAGGACGACGAAGCCGTGCAGGGCACGTACCAGAAATACCTGTCGAAGCTCAAGACGCCGCTCAAGCTGTCCGACGTGCTCGAGCAGGATCTCGGCGCCGATTCGCCATATATCGCGGTGTTCATTCCCGGTGGCCACGGCGTCCTCGCCGCCATTCCGCACAGCAAGGAAGTCAAGCGAACCCTCCAGTGGGCGCTCGACAATGACCGGCACATCATCACGCTGTGTCACGGGCCCGCGTGCCTGTTGTCCGCGGCGGTCGGCGAGGCGCCGCAGGACTATCCGTTCAAGGACTACGAGATCTGCGTATTTCCCGACGCGCTCGACACCGGGCCGAACCTCGACATCGGCTACATGCCGGGCCCGCTGCCGTGGCTCGTCGCGCAGAGCCTTGAAAAGCTCGGCGCGCGCGTGCTGAACAAGGACATGACCGGCCGCTGCCATCAGGACCGCAAGCTGATCACGGGCGACAGTCCGCTCGCGTCCAACGGCATCGGCAAGCTCGCGGCCGCCGCACTGCTGAAGGAAGTGGGGAACTGACGTCGCGCACGCCGCGCCCCGGCAGGCGTTCTGCCGGGGCGCGGCGTGCCGCAGGTCGGCACTGCGCCGCTTACTCCCGCGTCCACCCGTTCTGATAAAGCTCGCCGGCCAGCACGCCGAGACGCGACGCGAGGACGTAGTTCTCGCCGTCCTCGATCAGCGCCGAGCGCACGTCGCGGAACAGCTTCTCGATCGGAAACTCGCGCGTGGTGCCGTTGCCGCCGAACAGCTGAAACGCCTCGTGCGTCACCTTCATCGCTTCCTCGGTCACGCTCACCTTGGCCTGCGCGGTCGCGTACGGATGGCTCTGCGGCGACATCCGCGAGAACGCGAGGCTGCGCCGCGCGATCGCGCGCGCCATCTCCAGCCGGCGCAGCATCTCGCCGATGCGCAGGTGCGTCATCTGGTGATCCATCAGCAGCACGCCGCCCTGCTTGCGCTCGTGGCAATACGCAAGCGCAAGCTCGAACGCCGCACGCGCGACGCCGACGAACACCTGGCACATGTGCGTGCCCGCGTATGACCACGTCGACGCGAGGTTGCCGAGGTAGTCGTCCTTCAACGCGATCGCGAAGCGCTTCGGCACCTTCACGTTGTCGAAATAGATCTCGCCCTGCGGCAGCGAGCGCTGGCCGATCTTGTCGAGCGGCTTGCCGCGCGACACGCCCGGCAGATCGAGCGGCAGGATCATCGCGATGCCGTTGGTGAACATGCTGCGCTCGCCTTCGCCATAGAACCCGTCGCCGTAGTCGGCCGCCATGTATGCGAGCGCGACCTGCGCGACCGATCCGTTCGAGATCCACGCTGAGCTCTGCCCGTTGATCACGATCTCGTCGGCGCCGACCTTCGCGGTCACGTTGCCGACCGGCTGCCGGCCGTTCGCGCCGAGTTCCTGCCGATACAGGATCGCCGCGTCGGAGCCGCGATCGGGCTGGGTGTTCATCCAGCAGCCGACCTTGCCCGCGCACATCTCGACCAGCTCCGGGCTGCCGACCGAATGCGCCATCATCAGCGGCATCGTCGCGGCGCCGATCGACACGGCCAGGCCCGAATCGCCCCAGCCGAGCTCCTCGCCGATCAGCGACTCGATGCGCACCGCCGTTTCAGGCGGAAACTGCGCGATCAGTTGCGGATCGAGCCCGAGCTTCGCGCTCTCGACGATCGCGGCCCAGTACGGCGAGCCCGGGGCGATCACCTCCTCCGGCGTCATCCGGTCGAGCTCGCGGCCGATCGGCCGCAGCACGTCGCGCGCAAAGCGGTGAACCGTGTGCTGGATCGCGTTTTCCTCTTCGCTCAGCGGCGTCTCGAAGCCGGTCAGGCCGACCAGCGGCAGCGCCGCAGACTTGTTCAGACGAATCATCTCCGTTCTCCTCCTGGACTCCAGTCATGTCGACCGGGCAGCAGCTGCACCCGGCCATCCCACTTCTAGTAAAAAATACAAAACATAGGTCATCATGACAAACACAGGGAGCAAAAAAAAGACAGGGTATTCCCCTGTCTCTTCCTGATTCACCGCTGTGCGGTTCGCGCGGTTATTTGCCGGCGGGCGCCGTCAGCGTGCCGTAGGCGATCGCGCGCGACGTCGCGGTGAAATATGCATCGAGCGCCTGCGTATGCCGCCCGGTGCCATACTGCATCGCAAAGCCGTCCGCAAGCGCGATCAGCATCGTCGCCGCGTGCCGGCTGTCGGCCGCGCTGAACGCCGGATTGACCGCGCGCAGCAGTTGCGCGAGGTCGCGCGTCAGCGTCGCGTACCACTCGTCATAGAGCTTGAAGCACTCGTCATCGGTGGCCGCGAACGACAGGAAATGCCGGAACAGTGCGTTGTACTTGGCATCCTTCGCATCGGAGATCGAGCGCAGGATGATCTCTTCGAACACGTCGCGCGGCGACGCGTCGCTGCTGATCGCGCGCTTCATGTCTTCGAGATAGGTATCGATGACCGGCTCGATGACGGCCCGCAACACGGCGATCCGGGTCGGGAAGTAGTACTGCAGATTGCTGACGCTGATCCCTGCCGCAGCGGCGACCGCGCGCTGCGAGAATTCCAGCGGGCCGCCTTCCAGCAGCAGCTTGCGCGCAACGCGAATGATCGTGTTGCGCGTGCGCAGGCCTTGCGCCCGCAAACCGTCGGGGTTGCCCGCTGCTGCGGTAGCAGTCGAAGTGCGCCGCTTTCGGGTGCTGCGCTGCTCGTTGGACACTGTCATCGTGTTCGTCGTGAAGATGGCGTTCGGCTTCGTCGAATGGACGCTCCGTACCTTACGGAGCGCAAACGACTATACCCGATGCGAGCCTCATTTTCCATCGAGCCGCCCCTTCGCCGGGCGGTCCGGCCGGATCCGCATTCCCGCGTCGCAACGAGCGTGTGCGGGGCTACATCGGGCGCACCTTGCGGTTCACGCGCTCGTCGAGCAGGTTCGCGACGCCGAGCAACGCGTTGACCGCACACCAGCGCAGCGGCTCCGGCGGCACCGACGGCGTCTTGTGGGTCAGCGTGTCGAGCAGCGGCGATTGCCCGTCGTGTATGCGCTCTGCCAGCACGCGCCCGATCAGCGACTGCGTGCCGACACCGTGCCCCGAACAGCCGGCCGTGTAGAACACGTTGCGGTGCGCGCCGGCCGCGCCGACCACCGGCAGCGCGTCGCCGGCGAACGAGATGTAGCCGCTCCAGCAGGCACGCACCGGCACGTTGCCCAGTTGCGGAAAGCGTGCGTGCAGCGTCTTCGCGAGCGCGCGATACGCGTCGTCGTCCGCCACGTTCGGCGTCTGCGAACCGTACACGTAGTGCAGCCGCTTGGTCGTCAGCAGCAGCGTGTTGCGCGCGGTGAGGCGATGGCTTTCCATCGTCAGGTGCGGCGTCACGATGCCCTCGCGGTTCGGCCAGCCCAGCGCATCGAGCTGCGCATCGGACAGCGGCTCGGTTTCGAGCGCCGACACGCGCAACGGCATCACCTTGTCGCCGAGCAGCCCGAGTTGCGGCGTGTACGCGTTGGTCGCGAGCACCAGAACCGGCGCGCTCGCGCTGCCGCGCGCGGTGCGCACGCGCACCGTCTCGCCTTCGTCGAAGCCGAGCAGCGCGGTGTTCTCATACAGCTTCACGCCTGCCGCGAGCGCCGCGCGCCGCAACCCCGTCACGTACTTGCCGGGATCGAGCGTGCCGCCGCCCGGCACGTACGCACCGAACAGGAAAGCCGGCGGAATGCCGCGCGCGCGCATCGCTGCGCCGTCGAGGAACTGCGCGGGCGAGCCGAGCTCGATTCCGGTTGCCATGCTCTCGCGCAAGCGCTTCTCCTGCGACGGATGCACGCCCGCGCGGATGATGCCCGACGCGCGGTAGTCGCAATCGATCGCGTAGTCGGCGAGCTTGCGTTCGACATAGGCGACGCCTTCGTCGTAGAAGCCGACGATCCGCTTCGCCTGCTCGTGCCCGACGCGCTTGACGAACAGTTCGTACTCGAGCCCCTGGCCGCCCGCGAGATAGCCGGCGTTGCGCCCGCTCGCGCCGAAGCCCGCGAACTCGCGCTCGAGCACGACGACGCTCGCGCCGCGCGAGGCCAGCTCCAGCGCCGTCGACAGGCCGGCGAAGCCGGCGCCGACTACGATCACGTCCGCGTGCACGTCGCCTTCGAGCGGCGGCTGCGCGTGATCCGGCGCTTCGATCCAGCCGCCGATCGGCCGATACTTCTGCAACGCGGCGTCCGCACGGATTGCCTCGCCCCAGCGCGCGAGCGGGCCGGCCGCCTCCATCCCGGCCGCCTGCATCGACGCGGCCGCGCCGACGCCGCCCGCGGCGCGCTCCGCCGCCTGCCGTTCCGCCGGTCCTGTGTGTCCGGCCATCGTCACACCATATGCGTCGCCCATGTCCGCCTCCGTCAATCCCGGCTGAGAATGTGAATCGCCAGCGCCGCTTCCTCGATGCCCTGCAGGCCGCCGCCGTTTTCCTGGATCGCATGGCGCGCGCCCTGCACCTGGCGCGCACCGGCCTCGCCGCGCAGCTGCGTGACCAGTTCGTAAAGCTGCCCGATGCCGGTCGCGCCGAGCGGATGGCCCTTCGATTCGAGGCCGCCCGACGGGTTGATCGGGATCCGCCCGCCGAGCGTGAACTCGCCGCGCTCCGCGGCCGGGCCACCTTCGCCGAGCGGCACGAAGCCGAGGTTCTCGGCCTGGATGATTTCGCCCATCGCCGACGCGTCGTGCACTTCGGCGACATCCATGTCCTCCGGCCCGACGCCGGCCTGCTCGTATGCCTGCAGCGCAGCGAGCCGGCCGATGTGCTTGTGCGGCTCGTCGATCCGGCGGCGCGTGAAACTGCGGATCACGCTCGCGGCGATCCGGATGCAGCGGCTGCGATCGGCGCCGATGCGGGCCAGCCCTTCCTCGGTACAGAGGATCGCCGCGGCCGCGCCGTCCGACAGCGGCGCGCACATCGGCAGCGTGATCGGATACGTGATCGGCGGCGCTGCCAGCACCTCGTCGATCGTGAACGGCTGGCGGAACTGCGAGTACGGGTTGTGCACCGAATGCGCGTGGTTCTTCGCGGACACGGCCGCGATCTGCCGCTGCGTCGTGCCGTACGTGCGCATGTGATGCCGGCACATCGCCGCGTAGATCTTCATGAAGCGGCTGTACGGCCGCTCGGATTCCGAGCCGGGCGGCGGCTCGATCCCTTCGCCGAGCCGCGCGAGCGTCGCGAAATTGTCGTCGACGCGCGCGACATCCCAGCCGGCCTCGAACAGCGCGAACGACTTCGCCTTGTCCGCGACGTTCATCTTTTCCGCGCCGAGCGCCAGCGCGACGTCGCACGCGCCCGCCTGCAGCTCGCGCACGGCCAGGTGCACGGCCGTGCTGCCGGACGCGCACGCATTCTCGACGTTGAACATCGGGATGCCGTCGAGGCCGATCTTGCTGAACACGACCTGACCGGGGATCGACAGCTGCCCCTGCAGCGCACCGTTGGTGATGCCGGAGTAGAACGCCGCACGGATCGCATCGGCATGGCAGCCGGCGTCGCGCAACGCGCGCTGCAGTGCCTCGCGTGCGAGGTCCTCGACGCTGCGGTCGGGGTGCTTGCCAAACACGGTCATCGCAATGCCCGCGATGTAGATGTTGCTCATCGTCTGGAGTCCCTATCGATCAGGCTCAAATCCTGCGTTGCTGGCCTTGCCAGTACTGTTCGCGCAGGTCCTTCTTCAGCACCTTGCCGGCCGTGCTGCGCGGCAGCGCGGCGATGAAGTCCACGCTCTTCGGCGCCTTCACCGAGCCGAGCTGCGCCTTGCACAGCGCGATCAGCTCGTCGGCGCTCACCTGCTGGCCCGCATTGAGCTCGACGACGGCCTTCACGGCCTCGCCCCACTTGTCGTCGGGCACGCCGATCACCGCGCAGTCCTGCACCGCCGGATGCGCCCAGATCACCTGCTCGACTTCGCTCGGATAGACGTTGAAGCCGCCGCTGATGATCATGTCCTTCTTGCGGTCGGTGATGTGCAGGTAGCCGTCACGATCGAGATGGCCGATGTCGCCGGTGTGCAGCCAGCCGTCGACGATCGTCTCGGCCGTCTTGTCCGGCGCGCGGTAGTAGCCCTTCATCACGAGGTCGCCGCGCACGCAGATCTCGCCGGTCTCGCCCGGCTTCAGCACCTCGCCGCGCTCGCCGATGATCTCGACGCGCACCAGCGGGTTCGGACGGCCGACCGACGCCAGCCGTTCGTCAGGCGCCAGCGCGCCGTCGACGAAATGCTCGGCCGGCGTCAGGTACGAGATCGACGCGGGTGCTTCGGTCTGCCCGTAGCCGCCCGTCATCACCGGGCCGAACACGTCGATCGCGCGCTTGAGCTTCTCGACCGACATCGGCGCGGCGCCGTACAGGAAGTAACGCAGCGACGAGAAGTCGACCTTGTCGATGCCGGGGATGTCGAGCAGCCGGTAGATCACGGTCGGCGGCAGGAAGAACTCGGTCACGCGATGTTTCACGATCGCGCCGAGCAGCAGCGCGGGGTCGGGCTTCGGCAGCACGACCACCGTACCGCCGCGCGCGGTGCACGGCAGCGACAACATCCCGGCGGTGTGCGTCATCGGCGCCGCGGCGAGGTTCACCGGCCGCTCGGCGCCGTACGACATCGCGATCATGAAGTTCGCGAAATACGTCTGGAACGAGCGGTGCGTGTTCATCACGCCCTTCGGCAAGCCGGTCGTCCCGCCGGTGGCCGACAGCGTGACGACGTCGTCCATCGCGTAGTCGACGACCGGCGGCGTCGCCGGCTGCCCTTCGCTCCACGTCGCGAGCGACGGCGCCCACGGCAGGTCGGCGTCGATGCACACCCACAGCCGCACCTTCGGCAGGCTCGGCCGCAGCGCGTCGATCGCGTCCGCGAACGCGTGGTGGAAGAACAGCACCTCGCAGTCGAACGCGTCGAGCACGTACTGGTTCTCGGCGGGCGCGTTGCGGCCGTTGACCGGGATATAAGCGAGCCCGGCGCGCCACATCCCGAGCGCGCAGCTCCAGCCCGTCACGTCGTTGTCCGCCCACACCGCCGCCTTCGCCTCCTTCGCGAAGCCGGCGGCGAGCAGCCCGTTCGCGATGCGGCACGACAGCTCGCCGATCTCCTGGAACGTGTAGCTGCGCTCGTCCTGGATATAGGCGATGCCGGCGGGATTGATGCGCCACCCGCGGTCGTAGAAATCGATAATGGCCATGTCACGTGTTCCGTTGAATGTGGTTCGGCACGGCGGCAGCCGTCACAGTTGCGTGACCGTCGCGCGCGCGAGCCCGCGCTGTTCGAGGAAGCCGAGCAGGTAGCGATGGCCGAACGCCTTCGAACCCGAGGCGAAGCCCGTGCGCGCGACGTCGCCGTCGAGCAGCTTGAGCACGCCCGCCGCGTGGATCGCGCCGGTCGAGATGTACGGCGTGATGCCGTGCACGGTCGCGCGCACCGACGCGAGCTGGCCGCGGCCGATCGCGAAGTCGACGCTGCGCTGGATCGTCGTGCGCTCGCGCGGGGGCATCGTCGGCGTGGTCGAATCGACGACCTGCTTGAGGATCGCGTCCTGCTGCTCGCGCGGCAGGTGCTTGTATTCGGCTTCCCATTTCTGCCCGAACTGGTGCACCAGCTTCATCACGTTGTTGTCGTAGAAGCCCACGCACGAGATACAGCTGCGCACGCGCGCATCTCGCTCGAAGTAGACCGGCAGCGACGTGCCGCCCCACGGCAGGCAGAACACCGGCTGCATGAGTTCGGGCGTCGCCACGGTGAACGACGCGTCCGCCGCATGCGGCACGAGTGCCTTCTCCCACAGGTAGCAGGACTCGTGGCGTGCGCCGTCGAAGATCGTCGCGGTCGAACCGATGCTCACGCCGGCCGCGCCGCGCGGGCCGCGCGTCAGCGTGGCGGTCTCCAGCGCATCGATGCCCGGCGTTTCGAGCGCGAGTTCGGCGGCGATCTCGGCGAACGTGTACATGTACGCGTTCGACGACGACACCAGCAGGCCGGCCTGGCGGTACAGCTCGCCGAACTGGTCGCGCACCTGACGGATATACGACTGCTCGCCGGTCGTATCGAGGTGGTGGCAGCCGGCCTTCAGCGCGGCCTCGACGCCGACGAGCCCGAAGCTCGAGAACGGCCCGACGGTATTGCAGACCACCTTCGCGCCGCGAAACGCGTTCACGAGCGCATCGACGTCGTGTTCGGCCTCGATGATTTCGTATTGCGCCGATTCGAGGCGCACGACGCGCTGCGCCATCATGTCCTTCGTGCGGCCCGCGTTGCGCGCGACCGCGGTGAACGGGATGTTCTGGTCGATCAGCCAGTCCATGATCAACATGCCGGTGTAACCGCTTGCGCCATAAACGACGACGGGGTGCTTTGCCATGGTTGTCTCCTGAGACGTGAGTTGTTGAAAATCGGGGCGGACGAACGTCCGCTACTGCCGCTTCGCATTCGGGTGCTTCTTTGTAGAACACATTACCAATCTTAGGTCACTATGACAAAGTAAACGGCGAAGAAAAAGGCAGGGTATTCCCGGTCCTGATGCGCCGTCCGCATCATCGGGCCGCGCCACCCACGCCACCCACACCGTCCGGCAACAAGTCAGCCAGATAGTGCGCAATCGCCCGTGTGTCGTCGCCGGACAGTGTCGCGGCCACGCCGTTCATCGCGCCGCTCGGATCGTGGCGCTGCCCCGACCGGAACGCCGCAAGTTGCGCCTCCAGGTAAAGCTGCCCCTGGCCCGCGAGGCGCGGCATGTGTTCCTTGCCCGTCAGCGCCGCGCCGTGGCACGCCCGGCAGCTGCGGGCCGCGACCAGCGCCATCCCGCGCTGCGCGAGCGCCGTGTCGGCCGGCACCGCCTCGTTGCGCTCAGGCGCCTGCCGCGCGAAATAGGTCGCCAGCGCGTCGATCTTCGCGTCGTCGAGTTCGCGCGACAGCGGCCCCATGTACGCGTTGCGGCGCTGGTCGCTCGCGAATGCGCGTAGCTGCGCGGCGAGGTAGGTCGCAGGCTGGCCCGACAGCGACGGATACCACGCGTTCTGCGACTGCCCGTGCGTGCCATGGCAGAAGAAGCAGGTCTCCTGCCGCTGCGGCCACGCGCCGCCGTTCGCCTTGTCCGCGTCGCCGATCGCGGTCATCGCCGTCTCGTAACGCATGCCGTCGACCAGGTCGGGGCCGTACAGCGTGCCGGCTGCCGCCACGCCCGCGATCACGAACGCGGCGCCGATCATCCAGGTTCGTTTCATTCATGCCTCCCCGGTGTGGCCGGCCAGCTTGCCGAGCGCCTGCAGTGCCGCGCGGTGCCCGGAACGCACCGCGCCGTCCATCGAGCCGGGCCACAGGTCGGCCGTCTCGGTGCCCGACCAGATCAGCCGGCCGGCCTCCGGGCGCAAGTATTTGCCCCATTTCGTCCAGAAGCCGGGCGGCAGCGGATGGATGCACTGCAGCGTCCACGGATCGACGCGGCCCCAGTCGTAGTCGTGGAACTGCGTCGGATGCAGCGCCTTGTCGCCGAGCGCGCGCGCGAACACGGCCGACAGCATCCGTTCGGCGGCCTTCGGCTCTGCCGGCAGCGCCCCCGGGGCGACGAACGCGGCGAGCACGCCGACCGAGCCGTCCGGCGGCGAGTTGTCGTACGCCATGAAAACCGGGCCGCCGACTTCGAAGATCTGCCCGTTGTAGCCGTCGTCGCGCCAGAACGGCCGCTCGTACACGTGCACCGTCTTGCGCATCGGCGCATTCGCGGGCCAGTTGCGCTGCAGTTGCGCGCGGCCGGCCGGCAGCGGCGGATCGAACACGATCTGCTCGCAGAGCGCCGGATTCAGCGCGACGATCACGCGCCGCGCGCGGAGCACGCCGCGATCGGTCTGCACCTCGACGACGTCGCGATCCCAGCCCGAGATCCTGCGCACCGGGCAGGACAGCCGCACCCTCGTGCCGAGCTCGCTCGCCATCCGCAGGCTCAGCACCTGCGAGCCGCCGACGAAGCGCGTTTCCTGCGCGCCGCCCTTGGTCGACTCGAGCTTCGTGTAGTCGCAGTCGGCGCTGTTGATGATCGACAGGTAGTGCAGCAGCCCGAGCTGCGCCGGCGCGCCGCCGAGCGACAGCTTCGCCGCGAGGCCGAGGAAGTAGCCGTCCTCGTAGGTCACGCCCTGCCTGAGCAACCAGTCGCCGTAGCTCAGCTTGTCGAGCTCCGCCGCGTGCTGCGCGGTCCACGGCTCGCGCGACGGCACACTGCGCGCGAGCGCGCCGAGCTTCGCGCCGATCGCATCAGCGCCGCCCGAGCCGCCGTGGAAATCCTGCGCGACGCGCGTGTCGCCGGCGAGCACGACCGTCTTGCCCGCGTAGAAGGTCGGGAACGTGTCGACGCCGAGTTCGCGCGCCAGATCGGCGATCGCCGTCTGGCCGGGTCCGATCCACTGGCCGCCGGCTTCGGAGACGACACCGTGCCCGAGGTCGTGGTTGCAGGTCCGTCCGCCGACGCGGTCGCGCGCTTCGACGACGACGAACGCGTCGCACCCGGCGCGCTTCAGGTCGCGTGCGGCGGCGAGTCCGGCGAGCCCGGCGCCGATGATCACGACGTCGAGAACGCCGCTCGCGGCCGCTGCCGGCGTCGCACCGTCAGCGAACGACACCTCTCCTGCCGCGAGCGACGCGGCGCCCACCGCCGCGAGACGCAGAATCTGGCGCCGGGTATGCGCGTCCGGCTTGTGCTTGGGATTCATGTTCAGTGCTCCATCCTTTCTTGCTTGCTTGTCAGTCTGCGGATTCCTCTCACCGCGCAGCCAGCACGCCGTCCTGCGAAAACAGGATCGACTTGCCGCGCGCATCGATCAGCGCGGCCGTGAGCGTCGCGCGATCCGCGCGCTGCGCGACGTCGAACGGGCCACCCGCGACGCGCTGCGCGAGCGTCAGCCCGTCGAGCCCGACGCCGACCAGCCCGACGCCCGTCGCGACGAGATCGGTGATCGAACTGCGCGTACCGGGGTTCAACGCCGCCCACGTCGCGCCGCCGTCGCGGCTCTCGAACAGGCTGCCGAGCAACCCGCCAACCACGAGCCGGCCGTCCGGCAGCGCGACGCCCGACCACAACGTGCCTTTGCCGCCGGTCGGCAGGTAGGTCCAGTTCGCGCCGGCATCGGTCGACTTGAGCACCATCCCCTGTTCCGACACGACGTAGAGCGCGTGCGCGGCGTCGGCGAACACGTGGTACAGGTTGCGGTCAGCCTTGCCGCCGCCCGGCGGCTTCGGCAGCGTCGTGTGCGTCCACGTCTTGCCGCCGTCGTGTGTCTGCAGCATCAGCGACCACAGGCCGACGGCAATGCCGTCCTGCGCATTCGTGAACAGCACCGAGAACAGCGGCTGGTCGACCGATGTGTCGAGCCGCTGCGTGACCCACGTGTCGCCGCCGTCGTCGGTCGCGAGAATCGCGCCCCACTGGCCGACCGCCCAGCCGTGCTTCGCATCCGCGAACCACACGGCCGACAGCGTCGCCGACACCGGCACGCGGCGCGCCTGGCGCCAGGTCTTGCCGTCGTCGTCGGACAGCAGCACGATCCCGTGCTCGCCGACCGCGACGATTCGCGACCCGGCGCGCGCCGCGTCCGTCAACATCATGTGGGTCGGCGCGGCCCATGCGTGCGCGGGCTTCGCGGCCCAGGCCGCGACGGTTCCGTCCTGCGGTTGCGCGACGGCCGTCGCGGCGGCGCAGAGCGCGGTACAGGCAACTAGCGTCTTGATCATGGTGAGTCTCCGAAGTGGTGTGCGCGGCCATCAGTGGTTGAACAGATCCGACCAGCCGGCATGCGCTACGCCGAGCGCAGCGATCGGTGGCTTGTCGGCACCCTGCGCGGCCGCTGCCTGCCGCTCGGCGTTGCCGTCGTGCGACGACGGCGCGACACCCGGTGTGTCGACCATGGCGTTGCGCGCACTGACGCGTCTTGTGTCGGTTGCGAACGCATGCGCCGACGCGGTCCGGTCCGCGACCGTTTCATGAAATCGCGGGCAGGCAACCGCCGCGATGCAAAGTGCGGCGCAAGCAGCTAGCGTCTTGACCATGACTGAATCTCCGTCAGGATGTTCGTCAGCTTCAATGGCTGAACAGGCCCGGGGCGCGAGCAGGCTTGCGGCGCGGGAACCAGCGTTCGAGCAGCGACGCGAGCGCGGGCAGCGCGGTCATCGCCATCACGAGGTTCACGATGAACATGAACGCGAGCAGCTTGCCCATGTCGGCCTGGAACTTGAGTGCGGAGAAGCTCCACGTCGCGACGCCGATCGCCAGCGTGATCGCGGTGAAGATCGTCGCGACACCCACTTCGAGCATCGCGTGCTGCACGGCCGTCACGATGTCCTGTCCGCCCGCGAGATGCACCTGCAGCCGGTTGTAGATATAGAACGCGTAGTCGACGCCGATCCCGACCGCCAGCACCATCACCGGCAACGTTGCGACGGTCAGGCCGATCTGCAGCGCCTTCATGAACCCGTAGCCGATGAAGGTCGCGACCGACAACGGCACGCAGCATGCGAGCATCGCGCGCCAGTCGCGGTACGCAAGGAATACGAGGATCAGGATCGCCGCGTACACGTAGAGCATCATCGGCAGCTCGCTCTTCGCGACCTCGTCGTTCGTGGCGGCGAGCACGCCCGCATTGCCGGCCGCGAGCCTCACCGTGATGCCCGGGAACGGATGCGCCGCGCGGTACTGCTTCACGTCGTCGAGGATCCGGTTGATCGTGGTCGCCTTGTGGTCGGTCAGGAACAGGTGCACGGCCGTCATCCTGCAATCGCGGCTCATGAAACCCTTCACGCGCGACACGTCCACCGACACCGCGCCGTAGTTCCCGGCATCGATCGGCACGACGTTCATCTTCGGGTAATCCTCGTTGTAGCCCTGGTTGTAGGTGCGCAGCATCGACGAATACGACTGCACCGACACCACGCCCGGCTCGGTGCGCATCGCGGCCGAGAAGTCGTCCTGGTACAGGCCGACCGCCGGGTTGTCGCAGGCCTTGCCGCTCGATTCGAGCACGACCGTAAGCCAGTCGAGACCCATGTCGTAGTTGCCGGCGATCGACGTCGCGTCGCGGTTGAAGCGCGCATCGGCGCGCAGCTCCGGCGCGCCCGGCTGCAGCGTGCCGATCACGCGATCGCGGCTTTGCCATGCGGCGAGCGCGAAGATCGCGACCGTCAGCGCCACGGTGAGCCCCGCGTACTTCGGCTCGGCCACCCGCGCGAGCACGCGCAGCGGCTTCGCGCGCTGCTGCGCGCGCTTCAGCGAGTTGTCCGCATAGGCTTTCGTGAAGTTGAAGCAGGAGGCGGCCACCGGCAGCAGGATCAGGTTCGTGACGATCTTGTACGCGACGCCGAGCGACGCGGTGATCGCCAGCTCGCGCACCATCGGGATCGGAATCAGCAGCAGCGTGATGAACGACACGAACGCGGTGATCAGCGCGAGCACGCCCGGGATCAGCAATCCGTTGAAGCTGTGGCGCGCCGCGTCGAACGAACTCTGCCCGTGCGCGATCTCGCGGACGATGAAGTTCACCTGTTGCACGCCGTGCGACACGCCGATCGCGAACACCAGGAACGGCACCAGCACCGCGAGTGGATCGAGTCCGAAGCCGAGCAGCGTCAGCGTGCCGAACTGCCAAACGAGTGACGTCAGCGAACACGCGATCAGCAGCACCGTGAAGCGCACCGAATGGCAATACCAGTACACCGCGAGCGTGGTCAGCAGCAGCGCGACCGCACAGAAGCCGAGCACGGCTGTCGCGCCGTCGGCGATGTCGCCGATCTGCTTCGCGAAGCCGATGACCTGGATCTCGTAGCCGGCGTCCTCGAACGGCTTGCGGATCTTCTGTTCGAGCAGGTGGTTGAACGCGACGTAGTCGAGCACCTTGCCGGCGCTGTCGCGCTCGTTCAGCTCGGCCGTGATCATCGCGCTGTCTTCGCCATGCGAGACCAGCGTGCCGACATAGCCGCCGAGCGTCGTTGCACGGCGCACGCGGGCGACGATGTCCGGTGTCAGCTGATCGGGGGTGATCGTGCCGGGAATGATCGGCTCCGCGCGAAAGCCTTCGTCGGTCACTTCGTTGACGAACGCGTTCGGCGTCCACAGCGAGCGCACGCCGATGCGGTCGACGTTCGGCAGATACGTGACGGCCTGCGTGACGTTGTACAGCCGCGTGAGCCCTTCCTTCGACCAGATCGACCCGTGCTTCGCACGCACGACCACCGTGATCCGGTTCGCACCGAGCAGGTCGTTCCGGTATTGCTGGAACGTGCGGATGTACTCGTGCCCGATCGGCATCTGCTTTTCGAAGCCGGCATCCATGCGCAGCTGTACGGCGAACACGGCCATCGCGACGGTGAACAACGCGATCGCCGCGAGCACGAGTGCGCGATGACCGAAGAAGAGCCTCTCGAGGCGGCTGACCAGACGATTGAGCACGACATTACCCCTTCATGATTGGCGGCGGCGCTCGGCGCGCGCCGCCCGTAAGCGCATCACCCGTCAGAAATTCCGGGTGACGAACAGCCCGACGAAATTCCGGTCCGCATACGGCTGGCCCACCGTGTTGTGGCCGCCGAAGAACGCGGTGAAGTTGATGCCGGCCTGCCAGTTCGGCGGGTTCTGGTTGAACAGCACGTAGACGTTCACCGACTTCGCGCCCTGCATGTAGTTCGCGGTGAAGGTCGGCGTATAGCCGTAGAGACCGTCCGAGAACGTCACGCCCGGCGTGACCTGCCAGCCCGGGATCAGCGTGCCGTCATAGGTCCAGTTGAAGTCGATCGTCGCGCCGACCGAGCTCGCGGTGCCCTGGCCCATCCCGATCGGATAGCCGAGCCCCGAGCCGTTGTTCAGCCAGGGCAGGTAGCCGGTCTGCGGCACCTGCGTGACGGTCTGCCCGTCGATCGTGCGCGTGACGCCGCTCGAGCTCAGCCCCGGGTAGTAGATCCACGTGAGTTCCCACGTGAGTGCGGCCGAATCGGCGCCGAGCCATTTCAGGAACGGATACTCGCTGCGCGTGAGCGCCAGCAGCCCGTTCAGGTCGTACTGGAATTTCCTCTTGTCGACCCACTGCTGGCAATTGATGCCCGCCACACCGTTCGTGTTCAGGTCGAGCGGGCCGCCCGCGCCGTAGCAGCTCGACAGCGCGACCGCGTCGCGCGGCCGGTACGACAGTTCGGTGCCGATCGCCCACGGCCCCAGCCCGAAGTTCGCGCTGACGCCGAACAGCTGGCGCCGGCCGAGATACGACCATTGCTCGGTGCCGTTCGCGAGCGACGCGAGCACCGGCGACTTGTCCGTGTAGTTCAGGTAGTAGAACGCGAAGTTCGCGTCGAACGAGCGCGGCGAATAGTTGAACTTCACGCCGAACTGCGGCCGGTACTTCGCCGGCAGGTTCGTGACCGACGGCAGGCCGATGCTGTTGAACGGCGGCCCCGCGTAGGCGCCGTTCACGAGCCCGTTCTTGATCGCATCCAGCGTGCCCTGGTTGCCCGCGGCCGCCCCGCCGCCGATCGCGTTCGCGATCGTGCCCGCGCTCGGGCCGGCCACGTTCAGGTTAGTCGTGTTGAGCGTGAACGGTTCGGCGCCGCGGCCGAAGCCGTTCGTCACCGACCAGTACGAGCCGACCGGCGGGTAGCGGTTGCCGTTCCACTGGAACTGGTAATAGCCCTCGGTGCTGAACCCGTGCGACAGGTCGGCGGCAAAGCTCACCATCGGCGCGGGCAGCAGCGCCTGCTTGAGCTGCGAGCCGGGAATCAGCAGCTTCTGCACGTCGAGCGAGTTGGTCGCGTTGATCCCGCTCTGCGCGAACATGCTCTCGCCCCAGTTGATCACCTGGTTGCCGAGCCGCACGTGCGCGTTGCGTCCGGCGATCGTGAAATCCTTTTGCGCCCACAGGTCGAGCAGCTGCGCGTTGTAGACCACCTGCGCGGAAGCCGTGCTCGACAGCGGCGTTCTCGCCGTATTGCCGGCGAGGAAGTCGTACATGCCGGTGCCGCGCACCATGAACTTCAGCCCTTCGCTCGGCATCTTCAGCAGCAACTCGCTGGTCGCGCTGATGTAGGTGCTGAACGGCTGGCCCTTGCGGTAGTTCAGGTCGCCGCTGTCCGCGTAGCCCCATTGATTGGTATTCGCGGCCGCGCCGCAGCCGTATGCGTTCGGGTCGCCGATGAGCGAGCAGCTCGGGCTCTTGGTCCGGATCCCGGCGCCGGCCGTCAGGTTCGTCACCCACGAGCCCTGCAGGTCGTTGATGCCCGTCGTGAAGTCGTAAGCGTACGCGCTCGACGTCGCGACACCCGCGAGCGCGATCGATACCGTAGTATTCCTGATCAACCTTGCCGATTCCATGATCCGTCTCCTCCCCTGTCCGACGCCGGCGCGCGGTCATTGCGCGCGCCGGTCCCTTGTTTTATGTCAGTCGATGACTGATCACCGTTCGCTCACCGAGCGCAGCGATTCCGCCGTGTAGAAATCCTGCTTGAAGCGCGGGTCGTCGGCCTGCTCGAGCCAGCGGACGTCCTTGCCCTGCCCGATCGACGTTGCGTCGAGCACGTAGCGGCCGTTGTTCATGTCGTACTGCGCGAGCGGCTCGTTGTCGCAGGTACCGCCGAGCTCCCACACGGGGATCGGATAGCTCTCCCGCACCTTCCACAGCTTGCCTTGCGCGTCGTAGTCCTCGCCGACCAGCGCGAGCCAGCTGTCCTCGTCGAGATAGAAGGTCTTCTTCGACGCGACGTGCCGCGCGCTCGGCTTCAGCATCGCCTCGACCACCCACACGCGGTGCGCCTCGTAACGCCGGCTCGTGGACGCGATGCCGTCCGGCGTCGCTACGTCGTGCAGCTTGCTCTTGAACTTGTACATGCCGAACGCGTTGTACGGCACGATCATTTCCTTCTTGCCGACCAGCTTCCAGTTGAAGCGGTCGAGCGAGCCGTTGACCATGTTGCCTTCGTCGATCAGGTACTGGTTCTCGAAGCCGATCAGCGGCGCGTCGTGCGTATAGGCCGGCATGCGCCGCACGCGGCGCTGGCCGGGGAAGTAGTAGTACGTCTCCGATGCCTTGTCGAAGTACTGGCGCTGCACGAACGCCTGGCCAGCCAGCGCGGCGGGCGAATTCATCTGGAAGTACACGGCCGCGCTCAGCTGGTCGACGTCCTGCGGCGAACGCTTGCCGAGCTTGCCGGACGGGAAGTAGTAGGTCTGCGGGCCGACCGCATCGATCCATTCGCTGCCGCCCGGACGCGGCGACACGGTCGTCGCCATCTGCGCCCAGTCGACGCCTTCGCCGCGATAGCGCATCTCGTAGTTGAGGATCGCCTCGATGCCGCTCTT
This sequence comes from Burkholderia sp. A9, assembly GCF_000801975.1. Classification (NCBI taxonomy): domain Bacteria; kingdom Pseudomonadati; phylum Pseudomonadota; class Betaproteobacteria; order Burkholderiales; family Burkholderiaceae; genus Burkholderia; species Burkholderia sp. A9. The sequence goes on from NZ_JSZN01000028.1 coordinate 68,042, forward strand.
CGGTTGCGGGAACGGCACGCCCGGCAGCACGGCCGAGGCGAGCGTGTCGCCGGCCGCGCCGAGCTTCGCGGCCGTCAGGTTCGCCTTCGAGTTCTGCTCGACGACATCCGGCAGCTGGCATTCGCGATGCGCCGGATAGACGTCCATCCGGTAGCCCTTCTTCTGCTTGATCAGCGCGACCTGCCCGGGCGACAGCTTGTCCGCGTACTTGTCGACGTTCGCCGCATCGATCGAATACAGCGGCTTCTCGTTGCGGTGCTTCCAGAAATCGGCGCGCACCTTGCCCCATTCCCAGCCCGCGTCGGGCGATTGCTTGCCGGCGTAGGCCGGCACCGAGCCGTCCTTGCTCGCCGCGCGATCGGCGCCGGCCGGCGTCAGGTCGTCCGCCGCGACGGCCGTGCCGATCGCGAGACATGCAGCGCCCGCAAGTGCGGACACGGCCCAGAATCGATGCTTGCTCATCATGGTTCTCCTTCCCACTGCGCGTGCGCTCGCCCGTCATGGGCAACACGCATTCACTCCGTCCGCTTTCGTCGTCCGACAATCGCGTCGCTCCCTGACGGCGGCCGCCCGAGATGACGGCCGGCCACCTGCCTGTTTCGATACTTTTTCGTCATTCCTTCAGGACTGCGATACATTAAGAACGCTCGCCGTAACGGAATGACGTGCCGCCGCCCGGATCAGTCCTTGCCCGACCCGGCCACCGCGACCGCGCGCACTTCGACGCACAGCCCCGGCAGCGCCAGTTGCGAGACGCCGACCGCCGTCCACGCCGGGTAGCGGTTCGGGAAATACACGTCCTTGACCGCCGCGAAACCCTGGGTTTCCTGCTGAAGATCCGTGTGGAAGGTCGTCAGTTCGACGACGTCGGCGAGGCTCGCGCCAGCCGCCTCGAGGATCATCTTCACGCTTTCGAACGCGATCCGCGCCTGCGCCTCGACGCCGTCGGCCGGCTGCATCTGCGCGTCGAGCCCGACCTGGCCCGACACCCAGATCGTGTCGCCGACGCGGGTGGCCGGTGAGAAGTGGTACGCGTCGTACCACGGCTGGAACGGAGGCGGAACGATCGATTGCCGCTTGGGGGTGGCTGACATGACGAAAAACTCCTGGTTCAAACGAGTTGACGGAAACACGGTGCACGGAACGGGTCGCCGGCCTTCAGCGCGGCGAGTTCCTCGACGAACAGCACGCCGGCCGGAGTGAATCCCGAGCGGCTTTCATCGGGCAGCGGGCTGAACACCGCGTCGTCGCCGAAGAAGCGCAGCACGAGCGTGTGGCGGTCGGGGAACGCCGCGTCGACCGCGCCGCCGCCGTGCAGCACGCCCGGATGGAGCAGCAGCACGTCGCCCGGCTTCGTTTCCCACGACACGATGTCGTACGCGTCGGGCGCCGCGCGGCGCTCCGCTTCGATGTTCGGCAGACGCGGCCACACGTCGCCACCGTGCAGCGGGTCGGTCGGATCCTCGGCGTTCTGGAACGTGGTGCCGTCGTGGCGCACGCCGTGATGCGAGCCGCGCACGATCTCCAGCGCGTTGCGCTTCGGCACGTGTTCGAAGCTGATCCACGCATTGCCGAAGTGCATGCCTTGCCACGGCAGGTACGACGTGTCCTGGTGCCACGGCGAGCGCGCGCTCTTGCCGCCGGCCTTCATGAACAGTTCCTCGGCGAAGTACCACACGTGCTTCGACCCCCACAGATCGGCGAACAGCTTGCCGAACGGCAGCGTGGCGACCAGTTCGTCGAGCCGTGCCTTCGCGTACGGGTTCGCGTTGTCGTTGTGCGACTGGTATTCGGTGCCGTCGAGCAGCGCCGACGCCATCGGACCCGGGTTCTCCATCCCCCAGTCGAACACCGCGCGGCATTGCGCGAGCTGGGCTTCGTCGAGTGCGCCTTGGACGAGAACCGCGCCGTCCTCGAAGAAAGCCTTGCGCGTAAGTGCATCCATCGTAGATCTCCTGATTCGTCCAACCACTGCCGGCCTGCGATCGCTCACTGCCGACGCCTTCAGTAGAACATGGTGACAATGTTAGGTCATAATGACAAAAATAAAGAAAAGAAAAAGACGGGGTATTCCCTGTTTCGTCTGCCGGTTCGAACCTGCATCGCGACGGTTTGCCGGCCCGCCATGACAACCCGCTTTCAGCCTTCATACAATCTCGCAACGAAGCCCGGCCACGGCTTCGCCGTCATGTCATCCGCGCACGCGGTCGAACACCGTATGCGTGAGGAAGCCGACCAGCACCGCATCGGCGAGCGTGTCGGCGGTGCTGCGCGCGTCGGCCGCGCAGCACGACTGCACGCCGTCGCACAGCGCGGTCAGGCCGAGCGCCAGCACGTGCGCGGGCAACGGCAGCGACACGCCGGCGCGCGCCGCGAACGTGTCGATGCACGCGGTCGCGAGCGCCTGCCGCTCGCGCAGGAACGGGCCGAACTGCGCGCGGAACCGCGGGTCGCGCGCCGCCTGCAACTGCGCTTCCAGCCACATCAGCCGCGACGCATGCCGCGCGGCACCTCGCCGCCAGTACGCGAGCAGCGCGCGCTGTGCGTCCTCGGCCGAACCGGGCGGCATGCCGACGATTCGTTGTAGCGCCGTCGCAGCATCGTCGTGATCGCGCCGCAGCAGTTCGAACAGCATCTCCGTCTTGCTGCGGAAGTTCGAATAGAACGCCCCGCGCGTATACCCGGCCGCCGCCGCGATATCCTCGACACTGGCGGCCGCGTAGCCCTTCTCCGCGAAAATCGCGCACGCGGCACCGAGCAGGCGTTCGCGCGTCGCATCGCGCCGCTGCACGCGGGTCAGGCGGACCGCGTCCATCCGCGCTCTCCTCGATCGCCGCGGCCGGACCGGTACACGGCGCGAATCGTCGCCATTTCCTCAGTAGAACTATTCACTTCGGATACGACAATACGTTCGCATTCACCTTGCTGCGTCCGGCATCGCGCTCCAGCGCGCAATACGCGTAATAGAGCGTGACGGTCAGGTACGACCAGGTCAGCAGCGCCAGGACGTAGAAATTGAACACGACGTTGGTTTCCTCGCCCGGGATCTTGTAGAAGTCGTAGATGCACGCGATCGCCTGCGAAGCGACGAGCGCGATCGTCGTCGTCAGCGCATGGAACACGTGGCCGGCACGCACGAGCCGCAACACGAAGCCGGCGAGGTAGATCGACATCAGCGTCCACATCGTCACGTAGAAGTACGGCAACGCGTGCTGCAACGCGCCAGCCACGAGCGCGATCGTCCCGAGCGTCGCGAGCACGAACAGCGTCACGTCCTGCCGCAACGACGGCCGGTAGCCGTGCGTGATGGCCATCAGGCCGGCAACCGCGATCACCGGCATCCCGAATCCGCGCGAGAACGCATCGAGAAAGTGCGAAATGACGTATGAGACCGGCGATTCGGTCGCGAAGAAGATCACTGCATTGGACGCGGAGATGGTCACGATCCACCACTCGAAGCCGAGCAGGAAGTTGCGCTTGCGGACGAACTTGAAGCCGTACACGCCGGTCGTCGCCGCAAGCGTCGCGCTGGAAAGACAAAGAACGAGTGATCTGTAATCCATGGTTCGAACTCCCGAGGTCGATTGCTGCCGTTGATTCACTGCTTGACGGGGCTGAGGCTCGCGAGATAATTCGCGACCGCTGCCCGATCGTCCGCCGACATCGCCTGCGCGATGCGCTGCATCGTGCCGGTGGCCTCGCTGCGGGTGCCATTCGCGAATGCGTCGAGTTGCGCGCGCAGGTAGCCGTAGCCCTGGCCGGCGAGCCGCGGAAACTGCGCCCGGCCGGTCAGCTGTGCGCCGTGGCAAGCGACGCACGCGCCGCCCGTCACCCGTTGCTCGCCCTTCGCACGCAGCCGCGCATCCGGCTTGAAATAGCGGTTGTCCAGCGCTGCCTGCTTCGCGTAGTAGTCGGCCACGCGCGCGATCTCGGCTTCGCTCATCGTCATCGCGAGCGGACCCATCGTCGGGTTCGCGCGCTGTCCGCTCGCGAACGCGTGAAGTTGCGCGGCCACGTAGTGTGCCGGCTGGCCGGCGAGGCTCGGATAAGCGTCGTTCAGCGACGTGCCCTTCACGCCGTGGCAGCCCATGCACACGTCGGCGGTGCGCGGCCACGGGCCGCCGTCGGCGTCGTCGGCCTGCGCCGTCGCATCGATATGGCGCTGCAGGCGATAGAAGCCGAACAGCGTGGGGCCGTAGACGGCCAGTAGCGCGCCGGCAACCACGAGCGCGGCGAGCAGCAGCATGCGTTTCTTCATCTCCAGTCTCCTACGCGCGACGCAGTGCATTGAGCGCCTGAAGCGCGGCCTGGTGACCCGAGCGAACGGCGCCGTCCATGTAGCCGGCCCAGATGTTCGCGGTCTCGGTGCCCGACCAGATCAGGTTGCCGCACGGTGCGCGCAGCGCGTCGCCATGCGCGGTCCAGAAGCCCGGCGGAATCGCCGACACACACGTAATCGTCCACGGGTCGGCCAGCCCCCAGTCGCGATCGTGGTACGACACCGGCGCACGCGCGTCGTCGCCCCACGCCCGCGCATAGAGGTCCATGTGCATCTGCTTTGCGGCCTGCGGGTCCGACGGCATCAGCGCATTGCGCACGAACGCGTTGATCACGCCGATCTCGCCGCCCGGCGGCGAGTTGTCGTAAGCCCAGAAGATCGGCCCGTCGGTCTGGAAGATGTGGCCGTTCAGCCCCTTGTCGCGCCAGAACGGGCGGCGATAGACCATCGCCGTCTTGCGCGCCGGCGAATGCGCGGGCCAGGCGAGCTGCAGCGCATGGCGCTGGTCCGGCAGCGGCGGATCGAACTGCACCTGGTGGCACAGCGACGGATGCAGCGCCATCACGACCTTGCGCGCGCGCACCGTGCCGCGATCGGTCTGCAACGTGACGACGTCGCGATCCCAGCCGACGATCCGGCGCACCGGCGACGAGAGCCGCACCTTGTCGCCGAGCTGTTGCGCCATCCGGATGCTGAGGATCTGCGAACCGCCGACGAAGCGGGTTTCCTGCGCGCTGTGCTTGATCGAGTCGAGCTGCGCGTAATCGCAATCGGCCGAATTGATCATCGACAGGAAATGGAGCAGGCCCATCTTCGCCGGCGCACAGCCGCCCGACAGTGAGACCGACGCGTTCCAGCCCATCCGGTCCTCCGGCTTGATGCCTTGCTGCGCGAGCCAGTCGCCGACCGACAGCCGGTCGAGTTCGGCCGCCTTCGGCGACGTCCACGGCGCGCCCGACGGCACGTCGCGCGACAGCCGGCTCAGCTTCGCGGCGACCGCCTCGTCGGTACCGAACGTGCCTTCCAGGTCGATCTCGGCGCGGCCGTCGCCGCCGAGGATGACCGTCTTGCCCGCGTAGTAGCTCGGAAACGTACCGACTTCCAGTTCACGGGCGAGATCCGAAACGGCCGTCTGGCCCGGGCCGATCCACTGGCCGCCGACTTCCGACACATGGCCACCGCCGATGTCGAAGTTGAGCGTGCGGCCGCCGACGCGATCACGCGCCTCGAGCACGACGAAGGATTCGCAGCCTGCGTAGCGCAGGTCGCGCGCGGCCGTCAGGCCGGCGAGCCCCGCGCCGACGATCGCGACGTCGAGCACATCGCCATCGCTGCCGGCGACCGGCGCCGTATCGGCGCTGGCGCGTGCCGCGCCGAGCGCCAGGCCGCCGGCCGCGACGGACGCGCCGGCGATCTTGAGCCACTGCCTGCGCTGCGGGTCGGCCGCCCCGCTGGAGGATGACTTGCTGGACATGATGGTTGGGTTCCTGCCTGCAAATGGCGCGAACGACCACGTGCCCGGCGGCACGCAACCTTCGTTCGCGCGAAATCCGACGACTGAATGCGCGCCGAGGCCGCTTCGTACGCCTGCCTCGCCGCGTGCCGAATGTCCCCGTCACGATCAGGATTCGTCGGCCCGCTTAATTAGTACATGTTGCAAAAGATAGGTCATGATACATAAAACAGGATCGAAAAAAAAAGACAGGGTATTCCCCTGTCGTGCGATCGATGGCGGCCGTCCTGAAAGGCGTCGGCAAGCCGGCATGGCCGGACCGGACCGCCCCCGCTTCCGGTCTCCGATCGACGGCATGGGCGGTACGGTAGTATGGCGATTCGATGGAACCCCGATGGATCTGAACAAGCGGCCATGCCCGATATTTCCTCATCTGCCGGCGCCGGCCAGGCGCTCGTCCTGATTGCCGAGGACGAACCCGAGATCGCCGAGATCCTCACCGCATATTTCGCGCGCAGCGGCCTGCGCACCGTGCATGCGGCCGACGGCCGCCGCGCGCTCGAGCTGCACCTGTCGCTGAAGCCCGACCTCGTGCTGCTCGACGTGCAGATGCCGCACGTCGACGGCTGGAAGGTCCTCGCCGAAATTCGCCATCGCGGCAACACGCCGGTCATCATGCTGACCGCGCTCGACCAGGACATCGACAAGCTGACCGGCCTGCGCATCGGCGCCGACGACTACGTGGTCAAGCCGTTCAATCCCGCCGAAGTCGTCGCGCGCGCGCAGGCCGTGCTGCGCCGTTCGATGGCCGACTCGCGCCAGGAAGAACAGCGCGTGCTGCGCGCGGCCCCTTTCGAGATCGATCTCGAGCATCACGAAGCGACGGTCGAGGTCGACGGCACGCGGCACACGCTCGTGCTGACGCTCACCGAATTCAAGCTGCTCGCGCAGCTCGCGCGCGCACCGCGGCGCGTGTTCAGCCGCGCCGAGCTGATGGCGACCTGCCTGCCGGAAGGCGACACGCTCGAACGCACGGTGGACAGCCACGTCAGCAAGCTGCGCAAGAAACTGGAAGACCTCGGTGTGAGCGGCGTGCCCGTCAGCGTGCGCGGTGTCGGCTACAAGCTGTGGAGCGGCGAGTGAAGCTCGACGGACTGAGCCGGCAGATCGCGCTGACGATGGGCGCGATGGCGTTCGCGGTGACGCTGCTGGTCGTGCTGACGGCCTACGGGTTCTACTACCTGCTGTATCTGTACCAGCCCGCGTCGTTCGACCAGACGAACTGGTTCCCGACCGGCCCGGAGTGGGTGTGGCTGATCGCCACCACGGCGGTCGGACTCGTGCTGTCGGTCGTCGTCGCGATCCACCTGTCGGGCCGCATCCTCGTGCCGCTGAACTCGGTGACCGACAGCATCCGCCGCGTCGCGCGCGGCGATCTCGGCGCGCGTGCCGTCGCCGGCGACCGTTCGCTGCACGAAGCGGCGCTGCTCGCCGACAATTTCAACGCGCTCGCAAGCGAGCTGCAGCGCGTGACCGAGGAACAGACGTTCTGGAACGCCGCGATCGCGCACGAGTTGCGCACGCCGGTCACCGTGCTGCGCGGTCGCCTGCAGGGGCTCGCCGAAGGCGTGTTCACGCCGAGCGAAGCGCAGTTCCGCAGCCTGCTCACGCAAGTGGAAGGGCTGACGCGGCTGATCGAGGATCTGCGCGTGGTCAGTCTCGCCGATAGCGGCCACCTCAGCATCGAGATCCGCGAAACCGATCTCGCGGCGGACATCCGCGCGGTGGTCGACGTGTTCTCGCACGCGTTGCAGGCCGCCGGCCAGCATCCGGTGCTCGATCTCGACGCGCGGCCGATGCGCTGCGACCCGGTGCGGATCCGTCAGGCGCTGCTCGCGCTGCTGGAGAATGCGCGCCGCCATGCGGTGCCCGGTGCGATCCGGATCGAGACGCGCCTCGAGGGCGGGATGTGCCGCCTGCGCGTCGAGGACGACGGCCCCGGCATTCCGGCCGAGTTCGCGCCGCACGTGTTCAAGGCTTTCCGGCGCGTCGACGATACGCAGCAGGGCGGCAGCGGCCTCGGGCTCGCGGTCGTCGCGGCGATCGCGCACGCGCATCGCGGCGAAGCCGTCTGCACGCCGGCGGCCGGCGGCGGCACGCGGTTCGAGGTGGTTTGGCCCGACAACCTCGAGCCGACGCCGGACGAGCGCCGCTTTCCGGCGCAATCCGCTGCGCAGTCGGCCCCGCCGTCGCCGCCCCTTCCAGGCGCGAGCGACTGACCTGACCACACGCTCATCCGCCAGGGCATCACGCCGAACGGCCGCGCTCGCACGCGGCCTTGTTCATGCCCGCGTCTCGCGCCCCACGCGTTCGAGCGGCGGATCGAAACCCAGCAGCGTGTACTCCGCGACCGACACGGTCGATTTCCCCGCCGGCCCCTGCACGACGACCGCGCGCACCGCGCCCACCCGGTCGAACTTCAGCCGCGTGCCGGCGCTCACCTGGCGCAGCGCTTCCAGCTCCTCGACCCGAGCGATCGCCAGCTTGCGCACCGCGCCGGACACATATACCGGCAGGAACACGAGCGCGATGAAGATCGACACCGTGTCCTTCGACACGCTGTCCAGCACCGGCTGCCCCGACAGCACGAGCGACAGCGACGTCGCGCTGACGAAGATCGCGAGCACCGTCGCGCCCGCGCCGAGCGACGAGAAACGCTCGGCCGCCTGCTTGGTGCGCGCCTTCACCAGCGCGCGCGCCGGCGCCGACGGCACGAGCCATTCGCGCTTCGCGCCGTAATACCCGGCGATCCCGAGGAACACCGTAATCGCGCCACTCACGATGAGTGCGCTGAACAGCGCGCCGAGCATCACGCACACGAACTCGAGCACGAACACGGTGACCAGCGGAACCAGCAGCAGCCGGAACGCATAGCCGTCGCGGCCGTGTCCCTGGATCCACCATTTCACCGGCAGCAGTTGCCAGAAGCGGCTGTCCCGGCGGAGCGAAAGTTGTTGTTCCATGACCCTCAATTCCCGACTGTGCGATTGCGCTGCGTCACTTCATCATGGCTGTACCGCACCACCGGCGTCGAGATGCATGCCCGGTGCCCGGCCATCCCGCATCATGCCGCAACCGCCCGTGGAAAACCCGTACCTCGGCCAATCCGGCGCCCGAACACAGCGCAACCGAACGCCTCAGGTTATCAATTGATCCAAAAGATTCATTAGACGATGCTCGCTCCGGCGCGCGATGCTTGCCCGGCCAGTGAACGCGGCGTCATTGCAACGCCGCGCACGAGAATGGAGTGAGACACATGCCTACCGATCACCGTCAACGGCGCCATACGCTGTGGCTGCTGTGCGCGCTGTCGTTCATCCTCTATGTCGACCGCGTGAACCTCGCGACCGCGGCCGGCGCGATCAAGGCCGAACTCGGGTTGTCGAACACTGAGCTCGGCATCGCGTTCTCCGCGTTCGCGTATTCGTACGCGATCTGCCAGATCTTCGGCGGCTGGATCGCCGACCGCTTCGGCGCCCGCATCACGCTGATCGGCTGCGGGCTGATCTGGGTCGCGTCGACGTTCATGACGGGTTTCGTGCACAGCCTCGCGCTGCTGTTCGCCGCGCGCCTGCTGCTCGGGATCGGCGAAGGCGCGACGCTGCCCGCGCAGGCCCGCGCGATCACGCACTGGTTCTCGCGCGAACGGCGCGGCGTCGTGCAGGGCTTCACGCATTCGTTCTCGCGGCTCGGCAACGCGGTCACGCCACCGATCGTCGCCGCGCTGATGACATGGCTGTCGTGGCGCGCGGCATTCTTCGTGATCGGCGCGGTGACGCTGGTGTGGCTCGCATGGTGGATCGTCGGCTTCCGCGAACACCCGCTCGGCGACCACGACGGCCACACGCGCACCGTCGCCGCCCGGCCCGCGCCGCCGTCGGGCCCGACACCGTGGGCCGCGCTGTTGCGCCGGATGGCGCCGACGATCTTCGTGTACTTCTGTTACGGCTGGACCGCCTGGCTGTTCTTCACGTGGCTGCCGACCTTCTTCCTGAACGGCAAGGGTCTCGACCTGAAGTCGACCACGCTGTTCGCGTCCGGCGTGTTCTTCGCGGGCGTGGTCGGCGATACGCTCGGCGGCTGGCTGTGCGATCGCATCTACCGCAAGACCGGCAACCTCGCGCTGTCGCGCCAGAGCGTGATCGTCGCGAGCTTCGCCGGCGCGCTCGTCTGCATGGTGCCGCTCGCGTTCGTGCATTCGACGGCCGGCATCGCGCTGTGCCTGTCCGGGTCGTTCCTGTGCCTCGAACTGACGATCGGACCGATCTGGGCCGTGCCGAGCGACATCGCGCCGCAACATGCGGGCATCGCGAGCGGGATGATGAACGCCGGTTCCGCGATCTCGGGGATCCTGTCGCCGATCCTGTTCGGCTATCTCGTCGACCACACCGGCAGCTGGACGGTGCCGTTCATCGGGTCGGTCACGATGCTGCTGATCGGTATCGTCGCCGCGCTGCGGATCCGCCCGGACCGCACGCTGTCCGAATCGATGCCGGCGCTGGCCGAGGCGCCGGCCGCGCCGTCGGCGCACTGAAGCCGTTCGCTCCGGGTTCGCCTGCCGCAGCCGCCTCGCCGGCGTCGCCATCACGCTTCACCGCGTTCCGCAATGGTGGTGGCTTGGCTTGGCTTGCTTGGCTTGC
>NZ_JSZN01000029.1:0-1793 GCF_000801975.1 Burkholderia sp. A9
GGAATCACCAGCGGCGCGTTGATCATCCCCGTGTACAGCGTGAAGCCCTTGAAGCGGCCGAAGCGCGCGAGCACGAAGCCCGCCCACGTGCCGATCACGACCGACGCGGTCGCCGTCAGCAGGCCGATCTTCAGCGACAGCCACGCGGCCGTCAGCAGCTCGTCGTCCTGCCACAGCGCCGCGTACCACTTCAGCGAGAAGCCCGACCACACCGTCACCAGCTTCGACTCGTTGAACGAGTACACGACCAGGCTGATGATCGGGATGTACAGGAACAGGAAGCCGAAGGCGAGAACGCCCGTCGACAGCGGTTTGCTCGGCTTGATCATTTCGCGTCCTCCAGTTCCTTGACCTGGTAGTACTGGAACAGCGCCATCGGCACCAGCAACAGCAACACCATCGCGACCGTCACCGCGGACGCCATCGGCCAGTCCATGTTGTTGAAGAATTCATCCCACATCACGCGGCCGATCATCAGCGTGTCGGCGCCGCCGAGCAGTTCCGGAATCACGTACTCGCCCACCGCCGGGATGAACACCAGCAGGCTGCCGGCGATGATCCCGTTCTTCGACAGCGGCAGCGTGATGCGCGTGAACGCGACCCACGGCTTCGCGCCGAGGTCGTACGCGGCCTCGAGCAGCGTGAGGTCCATCTTCACGAGGTGCGCATAGAGCGGCATCACCATGAACGGCAGATACGAATAGACCATCCCGATGTAGACGCCCGCATCGCTGTGATACAGCCGCAGCGGCGTGTGGATGATGCCCAGCGCGATCAGCGCGTGGTTCAGCAGGCCGTCGTCCTTCAGGATGCCGATCCATGCGTACACGCGGATCAGGAACGACGTCCAGAACGGCAGCATCACGGCCATCATCAGCACGTTGCGCCGGCCCGGTTCCGAGCGCGCGATGTAGTACGCCATCGGATAACCGATCAGCAGGCACAGCAGCGTCGACACGGCGGCCATCTTCAGCGAGCTGAGGTAGGTCGCGATGTACAGGTCGTCCTGCAGCAGGAACGCGTAGTGCGACAGCTGCAGCGCGAAGTGCACGACGCCGTCCTTGATCTCGACGAGCGACGTGTACGGCGGGATCCCCATCACCTGGTCGGCGAAGCTGATCTTGAACACCAGCACGAACGGCAGCGCGAAGAAGACCGTGAGCCACAGGAACGGCACGCCGATCGCGAGGTTGCGGCCCGACGGCAGGAAGCGCGACAGCGCGGCGAAGCGGCTGCGGCGCTTGGCGGCCTGGGTCGCAGCGGTAGCACCGGTCGGCACCGGCGCGGACGGAGTGGAAGCGGAAGTTCTCATCATGTCGCCCTCACTGCGTCAGCACGACGCCGCTGGCCGGCGACCACGACACGAACACGTCGTCGTTCCACGACGGCGCGCCGTCGTGCAGCAGGTGCGAGCTCGACAGGTTCGACACCACCGTCTTGCCGCTCGGCAGCCGCACGTGATACAGCGAGTAGCTGCCCATGTACGCGATGTCGGTGACGACACCGCGCGCCCAGTTGTGATGCGAGCCCGGTTTGTCGCGCGATACGTGCACGCGCTCCGGGCGCACCGAGATGCCGACCGGCATCCCGAGCGGGCCGGTCACGCCGTGGCTCACGTACATGCGTGCCTCGAGGTCGTCGCTTTCGACGAAGATGTGATCCGGTTCGTCCTCGACCACGCGCCCTTCGAACAGGTTCGTCGAGCCGATGAACTCGGCCGAGAAGCGGCTGTTCGGGTATTCGTATACTTCGCCGGGCGTGCCGATCTGCACGATCTTGCCTTCGCTCATCAC
>NZ_JSZN01000003.1:0-230953 GCF_000801975.1 Burkholderia sp. A9
ACATGAAGGCGGCGTTCGCGGCGGCCTGAATCCCCTCTTCCCCATCCCTCGATAACAAGACCCGCGCGCCGCACGATGCGGCGCGCAAACCGATCGCACATTGACAGGCACACGACAAGGAGAATCCGCAATGAAGAAGAAACTGATCTGCCTGCTGGTGGCCGGCGCGCTGCCGGGCATCGCGCTGGCCGACTCGACTTCCGCCGAGATCAAGGCGCTGCAGGCGCAGGTCGCCGCGCTGCAGAAGCAGATGAAGGCCATGCAGGCACAGCTCGCCGCGAAGCCCGGCGGCGCGCCGGTGGTCCAGGCCGGCGCGACGGCCGCGACCAAGCCGGTCATCGTGGCCGCCGATCCGTCCTCGCCGGATTACGGCCGTGCCCAGGCCGCGCTGACCAACGACGAAGTCAGCGAAATGAAGCAGCAGATCGCGAACCAGCAGCTGAAGGTCGACTCGCTGACGGACGCGGCCAACACCGGGCCGCTCGCGGGCCTGTCGGTGACGGGCTACATCGACCCGACCTACATCTACAACCGCGCGCCCGGCACGTCGTCGTTCCTGTTCGCGAACCACGAGAACGCGTACAACTATTTCAACAGCACGTTCGGTGACCTCTACCTCGACATCAAGAAGACCTTCGGCGTCGGGCCGATGGCACCGTCGGCCGAGATCACGCTGATGCCGAACCGCGGCAACGGCATCACGCTGCTGCAGAACTCGCGCGGCTCGATCACCGACAACCTGCTGAACACCGCGGTCGTCAACGTGCCGATCACCGCCGAGACCACGCTCGTTGCCGGCCTGATCCCGAGCTTCGGCGGCTACGAGGTGCAGCAGTCGAACCAGATGCTCACGCTCACGCACAACCTGCTGTACGACTTCTCCGATCCGGGCAGCTACGTCGGCGCGGGCGCGAACTACACGAAGGGCAACTGGGCGTGGAAGTTCTTCGTCGGCAACGAGCAGTACCGCACCTACGGTTCGGTCACGACGACGGGCACCAACGCACTCGGCGATCCGATCACGACCAGCAACAAGGTGCCGACCTTCACCGCACGTGCGGACTACACGTGGTCCAGCGCACTCGACATCGGCGGCTCGGTCAACATCGGGCGGCAGACGCTGGCGAGCGCGATCGACTCGAACGGCAACGTGCACTACGGCCCGGGCGGCGCCGCGCCGAATGCGTACGGCGCGTTCTTCTTCGGCGAAGTCGATGCGACCTACACGCTCGCGGACATCCAGTACAACGCCGAGGTCGACTACGGCCAGCAGCAGCATGCGGCGTACAACGGCGGGCTGGCGCAGTGGTACGGCCTGTCGCTGCTCGCACACCGCAAGTTCAACGCGCCGGTGGTCGGCCGCATGGGCGTGACGCTGCGCTACGATGCGCTCGTGAACAGCAAGAACGGCGGCGGCGGCGGCGGCATCGCGCTGAACGGCAACGGGATGGATCCGTCCAACGGTTTCGGCGTCGATGCGGACTGCCTCGCGACGTCGAAGGCGAACGGCGGCCTCGGTTTCGACTGCAAGGGTGCGATCCGTCAGGACGTCGCGCTCGACCTGCTGTTCTATCCGACCCAGCAGATCACCGTGAAGGTCGAATACCGGCACGACTGGGCGAACAACAAGGTGTTCCTGCGCAACGACGGTTCGTACGGCAAGTCCAACGACCTGCTCGCGACGCAGTTCATCTATTCGTTCTGATGCTGGCCGCGCGGGACGCCGTGCCGCAAGCATGGCGTCCCGCGCCGTTTCACCCGGCCGGATGGCGGTGCAGCGCGCACCGGCGCCGGCCGTCTTCGACGGAGTCGGTTTGATGACGCAGTCTTTCACCCAGCGCGCCGATGCGCTCGCGCGCGACTCGTACTACGAAGCAACCGCCACGCGCCCCGAGGTCGACGACCCTGTGCTCGACGATGCGATCGACGTCGACGTGTGCGTGATCGGCGCGGGCTTCGCGGGCCTGTCGACGGCGCTCGACTGCCGCGCACGCGGGCTGTCGGTCGCCGTGATCGACGCGCACCGCCCCGGCTGGGGCGCGTCGGGCCGCAACGGCGGCCAGGCGATCACGGGCTTCGCGAAGGACGAGGTGATCGAGCGGCAGCTCGGCGCCGGCGGCGCGCGCGCCGCGTGGTCGCTGTCGCTCGACGGCGTCGCGCTGATCGCCGAGCGGATCGCACGCTACGGGATCGACTGCGACTTCACGCGCGGCTACCTGACGGTCGCGACGAAGCCGCGCCGCATCGACGACCTGCACGCGTGGATGGATGCCGCGACGTCGCGCTGGGGTCATCCGTCGCTGGCGTGGCTCGATACCGGCGAGATTCGCGCGCGGATCGCATCGTCCCGTTATCTGGCAGGCGTCTACGATCCGCTGTCGGGCCACCTGCATCCGCTCAAGTATTGCCTCGGCCTCGCCGAGGCCGCGCGCCGCGAAGGCGTCGCGCTCCATGCGCATACCCCCGCGCTCGACGTCGTGCGCGGCGCACGGCCGGTCGTGCGCACGCCGTCGGGCGAAGTGCGCTGCCGCTTCGTCGTGTCGTGCTGCAACGCGGGCCCCGGCGGCATCCTGCCCGCCGCGACCGCCGCGCGCATCGCGCCGATCGCGTCGTACATCATCGCGACCGAACCGCTCGGCCGCGCGCGCGCCGACGCGCTGATCGCGCAGCGCGAAGCCGTGTGCGACAACAACTTCTTCCTCGACTACTTCCGGCTGTCGGCCGACCACCGGATGCTGTTCGGCGGCCGCGCGAACTCGGCCGGCGCCTCGCCCGACACGCTCGCCGAAACGATCCGGCAGCGCATGGTCGGCGTGTTCCCGCAACTCGCCGACGTGCGTGTCGACCACGCGTGGGGCGGCTTCGTCGACGTCACGCGCAACCGCGCGCCGGACTTCGGCGCGCTCGATCCGAACTTCTTCTACGTCCAGGGCTTCAGCGGGCACGGCGTCGCGCTGACCGGGATCGCCGGGCGCACGATCGCCGCCGCGATCGCGGGCGACACGCGCGCATTCGACCTGTTCGCACGGCTGCGCCACCGGCGCTTTCCCGGCGGCGACGCATGGCGGCAGCCGGCGCTCGAACTCGGGATGCTGTACCACCGCGTGCGCGAGCTGTTCTGAGCCCCTCCTTTCTCCGTTCTACTGACCATGCAGACATTCGCCAACCAGCCGCATGTCGCGTCGTACTACGCAGCGACCGCCAACGATACGACCCGCCACGCGCCGCTCGCCGGCACGACCGACGCCGACGTGTGCGTGATCGGTGCGGGCCTCACGGGCCTGTCCGCCGCGCTCAACCTCGCCGAGCGTGGCCATTCGGTGACCGTGCTCGAGGCGTCGCGGGTCGGATGGGCGGCGAGCGGGCGCAACGGCGGCCAGTTGATCGGCGGCTTTGCGTGCGACATCGATACGTTCGGCAACTTCATGCCCGAAGGCGACGTGAAGCGGATCTGGGACATGGGGCTCGAGACGCTGTCGCTCGTGAAGTCGCGGATCGCACGGCACGACATCGACTGCGCGCTGGTGCCCGGCTACCTGACCGCCGCGAACACCGAGCGCGATGCCGATTCGCTCAAGCGCTGGCGCGACGAGGCCGCGAAGCGCTTCGGCTACGACCGTTTCCACTTCGTCGAAGCCGACGAACTCGGCGACTACGTGCAGTCGGCGCGCTATTGCGGCGGCCTGTACGACCCGGACAGCGGCCACCTGCATCCGCTCAACTACACGCTCGGCCTCGCGCGTGCGGCGACCGACGCGGGCGTGCGCATCCACGAGGACAGCTGCGTGACCCGCGTGCGCGACGTCTCGGGCGGCCACGTCGTCGAAACCGGCCAGGGACAGGTGCGGGCACGCTTCGTCGTGCTCGCATGCAACACCTACGTCGGCACGCTCGCGCCCGCGCTGTCGAAGAAGATCATGCCGGTCGGCACCTACGTGATCGCGACCGAGCCGCTCGGCGAAGCGCGCGCCGCCGCGCTGATGCCCGCGCGCGCGGCGATCTGCGACAGCCGCTTCGTGCTCGATTATTTCCGGCCGGCGCCCGACACGCGGCTCGTGTGGGGCGGCAAGGTCAGCTATTCGACGCGGCAGCCGCGCGATCTCGCGGCGGCAATGCGTGCGGACATGCTGAAGACGTTCCCGCAGCTCGCGGACGTGAAGGTCGACTATGCATGGGGCGGCTTCGTCGACATCACGATGAACCGCGCGCCGCACTTCGGCCGTGTCGCGCCGACGATGTACTTCGCGCAGGGATTCTCGGGGCACGGCGTGAACACGACCGCGCTCGCGGGCAAGCTGATCGCCGAGGCGATCGACGGACAGGCGAGCCGCTTCGACCTGTTCGACAGGATCCGCCATCGCGACTTCCCGGGCGGCGCGACGCTGCGCACGCCGGCGCTGGTGCTCGCGATGAGCTGGTACCGGATGCTCGACGCGTTCGGCGTGCACTGAGCGGTAGCACGCCGCGCACGACGCATGCCGGCGCCCGCGATGCAAAACGGCCGCGCACGCGCGGCCGTTGCATCGATTGTCGCGGCGGCGGCACGACAGGCTGGCGACCTTGCCCGCCCGACACGCCGCCGCCTCCGCATCGGTCAGTCGGTCCCGTACTTCGGCGACCGCGGCCCGTACAGCAGCCCGTTCGGCGGTCCCGCAGACAACAGCCTGCTGCTGGTCAACCCGGCCACGTCGTGCGCCTCGTCGGTCAGCGAATGCGCGACCTGCTTGACGGCCGCCTGCACCAGCATCCCGACGACCCCGAATGCATTGACGCTCATGTTGTTGCCGACTTCCTTGCCGGTCGCACGACCCTCGCCCTGCCACAGCACGTCGCCGCTCTTCAGGTCGACGAGCTTCGCCGACGCCGCGACCACCGTCGTGCTGTCCACCACCTGGTAGACGGAGCCGTATTGCGTGATCTTCGAGTAGAGCGCTGCATCCGCGCCGAAGATCTCGCGCAGCTTCGCCGGCGACGTGCCCTGGATCTCGGCCGCGTTCGCGAGGCCGTTCTGCTTGAACGTCTCGTCCATCACCGCGACGGGCACCACGTAGTAGCCCGACTCGGCCAGCGGCTGCGTCATCTGCGACAGCACCCCGTAGGTCGCGCCGACATCGGTCGTCTCGTTGACCGGCGGCAGCACGAGGATCGAGCGCGGCTGGCTCTTCTTGAAGGCCGTGTAGTCGGGCCGTTTGACGGGCTGCGCGCATGCGCTCAGCAGCGCGACGATCGACAGCACGGACAGCAGCTTGAATGAAAGTGTCTTGATCATGGCACGCACGTCACTGTTTGACAGGAATCGGATCGGCATTCTTCTGGCCGGCGATCGTCTGGCCGGCGGCCGACGGATTCGTGGCCTTCGTGTCGCCACGTTTCTTCTTCATCAGGAAATCCATGTACGACGCGGATTCCGGAAAGAGCGCCTTCTCGGCCTGGAATTCCTGCCCGGCCTGCTGTTCGTTGCCGACGCTCGCATAGAGCATCCCCAGATGCGCATGGAAGCCGGGCGGCGGCTTGTTGCCCTTCGCGCGGACTTCCTGCAGCGCCTTCTCGAGCGCGTCGATCTGCTGCTGCGGCGAGCTCTGCCCCTTGAAGTATTCGTACACCTGCGGCTGATAGCCGTTCCACTGATAGAGCGGCGGCGTGGTCGGCGCCGCGCAGCCCGCGAGCAGCACTGCAACTGCCGTCGCCGGCAGCCAGATTCCCCGTTTCATGGTCTTGTCTCTTCTGGTTGAAGGATGATTCGTCGCGCACGTGTCGCGCACGGCACTTACTGCGGCACCTTCAGCGTGCCGGCGTCGACCTGGTCGACGAGATGGTTCACGGCTTCCTGGATCGCGAGGTCCAGCACCTTGCCGTTAAGCGTCGAGTCGTAGCCGGCCGTCCCGCCGAAACCGATCACTTCGCGGTTCGACAGGCTGAACTCGCCCGCGCCCTGGCTCGACGCGACGACTTCCGACGTCGTCGTGTCGACGATGTTGAGGCTGACCTTCGCATACGCGACCTGCGTCTTGCCGCGGCCGAGAATGCCGAACAGCTGGTGATCGCCGACGTCCTTGCGGCCGAACTCGGTCACGTCGCCGGTCACGACGTAGTTCGCGCCCTTCACGGCCTGCGCCTTCTTCATGAAGCCGGCTTCCTGCTTGATCTCGTCGAGGTTCTCGCGATCGAGCACGTTGAAGCGGCGGCTCTGCTGCAGGCGCGTGACGAGGATCGTCTTCGCCTGTCCGCCGAGGCGGTCGATGCCGTCCGAGAAAATGCCGCGCATGTAGCTCGAACGGTTGTCGAACTTGCCGACCGCGATCGCGACGGGCTTGCCCGCGTACGGCTTCTGCGCGCTGCTCACGGCCGGCACGTCGAGCGTGCGCGACGATTCGGTCGCGCAGCCGGACAGCGCCGCGACGAGCGCCGCCGCCACGAGAACGGTGCGTCGTGTCTGAATGTTCACTGCTGGTCTCCTTGCGTGAAAAGATGGCCCGGAACGGGCGCGCCGGCTCGCTGACGAACCGGCGGTCGATGCGGTGATGCAAACGGCGGGAGCGCGCGTGGACGCGCGCGAATTCATCGCCGGAGAGGCGATGGCGGCATTCGACGGGAAAGCGCGCACAACGGACGTGTTGCGGCAGGACGCGCACGAGCGGCGCAATGATCGACAGCCCGGCGTGTGCCGGTTATGTCGTCATCGTGGTTACCGCGCTGTTGATCGCGCATGATCGGCCCCGTGTATGAATATGATTTTGGGCGATCATATCAAGCCTGATTATCGAGACGGCATGAATTGAGAAGAATTAACGATTTTAACAATCCCCGTCAAATCAACGATTAGCCACATGCAAACGGAGAATGAGCGGGAATGGACAGCGCACCCGCTGCTTTAACGACCAATCGATCGCCTATCTGAAAATAGCGGCACATATTGCGGGTACGGCCGGTTCGCATTGCCGATATTCCGGGAATAAGCGGTGAAAACCGCGCGGCATTTCGGAGCCGAAAACCGGAGCGCCGGGCGGGGCCGCATGCGATACGCCGAAACACACGCCGGCTGCAAGCCGGCGTGCCGGTTCCCGCTAGTCCGCCACCTTCTGCCGCATCGTCACGAATTCCTCGGCCGCGGTCGGGTGGATGCCGATCGTGTCGTCGAACTGCGCCTTCGTCGCGCCCGCGCGAATCGCGATCGCGATGCCCTGGATGATCTCGCCCGCATCGCGGCCGACCATGTGCGCGCCGATCACGCGCTGGCTGTCGCGCGCGACGACGAGCTTCATCATCGTGCGCTCGTCGCGGCCCGACAGCGTGTGGCGCAATGCCTTGAAGGACGTGCGGTAGATGTCGAGGTCGGCGTGCACGCGACGCGCATCGGCCTCGGTCAGGCCGACCGTCGCGACCTCGGGCTGGCTGAACACGGCCGACGGCACCCATTCATGATCGGCCGCGACGCGCGACCCGCCGAACAGCGTCCGCGCAAGCAGCCCGCCGTCGCGTGTCGCCACCGGCGTGAGCTGCGGCCGCGACGTGACGTCGCCGATCGCATGGATCGAAGGCACCGACGTCGCCGAATACGCATCGACGGCGATCGCGCCGCGTGCGTCGCGCATGACGCCCGCCTGTTCGAGCCCGAGCCCGTCCACGTTCGGCACGCGGCCGGTCGCATAGAGCACCGCGTCGTACGGCCCGTGCCGCGCATCGCCGACACGCACGGACAGCGTGCCGTCGTCCGCGCGCTCGATCGACTCGACCACCGCGCGCGCGTGGATCGTGACGCCCTGCTTCGTCATCTCGTCGGTCAGGAATTGCCGCACGTCGTCGTCGAAGCCGCGCAGGATCTTCTCGCCGCGATAGAACAGGTCGACGTGGCTGCCGAAGCCGTTGAAGATGCCCGCGAACTCGACCGCGATATAACCGCCGCCGACCACCGCGATGCGCTTGGGGCACGTCCCGAGCGACAACGCCTCGCGCGACGTGATCGCATGCTCGATGCCGGGACGGTGCGGCAGCGCCGGCCGCGAGCCGGTCGCGATCGCGATGTGGCGCGCGCGGATCGTGCGGTCGCCGATCGCGACCGTATGCGCGTCGACCAGCGTCGCGCGCCCCGCGTGCATGTCGACGCCCGATTGCCGCAGCAGGTTGATGTAGATGTCGCTGAGCCGGTTGATCTCGCGATCCTTCGCGGCGATCAGCGCGGACCAGTCGAGCGTGCCGGCGCCGAAGCGCCAGCCGAAGCCCTGCGCGTCCTCGAGCTCGTGCGGATAGTGCGATGCGTAGACGAGCAGCTTCTTCGGGATGCAGCCGCGCAGCACGCAGGTGCCGCCGATCTGCTCCTGTTCCGCTATGCCGACGCGTGCACCGTATGACGCCGACATCCGGGCGAGCCTCACGCCGCCGGAGCCGGCCCCGATGACGAACAGGTCGTAGTCGAAATCCATCGCAAGCCCTCATCGCAGTTCGGATGACGGCACGATAGCAAGATTCCGGAATTCGTGCGGGACGTGGCGCCGCAGCACACGCGCCCCATAAAAAACGGCGAGAGACGTCGCCTCTCGCCGGTCAAACCAGCTGCCGGGTGTGCCATGCGTCACCGATCGACCACATGCCCGGCCTGCCGGCCGCGCGGCACCGGTCCGCCCGGGCGCGCGAACGGCGCACCCGCGGCGGGACCAGCCGCCATGCTCAGGCCTGCGACGTGTCGCTGCCGTCCGTCGCCTGCGTGTCGTCAGCCTGCTGCGGCTGCTCGTCCTTCTTCTCGAGCATGCCTTCGATCGCCTCGGCGCCCTTGAAGCCGGCGACGGCTGCCGCCGCCTTGGTCAGCAGGCCCGCATCCGGATCGACCTTCTCGGCCGCCTCGACGGCTGCCACTGCGCCAGCGATTTCACCCACGGTGTTCAGGATACCCATCGTCATCCCCTTTCAAGAAAATCGTGAGCGCATCGTCCCACGAAAAAAAACCGGCAGACCGTGTCTGTCATCACCGGATACACAAGTTACGCACCAGGCCGGCCGTGCACGACGCGCACTCCGGAACGACGCCCGCGCGTGTCCATTGCGGCACACGGCGGACCATGCACGCAGCGTAGCGGAAACACCGGGCGCGCACTGTCAAAGTATGTTCTGTCATGCCGACGGAACCCTTACGGTCGGGCCTTTCCTGATGGAGCGATCGCTGAATAGTCGGCCGCGCGCATGAAGGTCGCGTGACGAAAAAAAAGAGGCTCCCGCGGGAGCCTCTTCGATGTGTGCCGAGCCAAGGCCGGCGCACGCGTGCCGACGTTCGTCAGAAGATATTGCGCAGGCCGATCGCGATGCCGGTCTGGTTGCTGCGACCCGGCAGCTCGACGTTCGCCGCGCCGTTCGTCTTGTTGAAGTCGACGGTGCCGTAAACTTCCGTGCGCTTGCTGAGCGCGTATTCGGCGATGCCGACGATCGCGTAGCGGTTGCCGCTCGCGAGCGTGCCGTTGGTGGTCATCGCGTTGCGCATGTGGTCGTAGTAGAACGCGCCCGTCAGCGTCAGCGGCGTGCTGACCTGCCAGCTCACGCCCGCGAACGGACCGTCGTCGATCCGGCCGGTACCCTTCGCGACCGGAATCGACTGCTGCGCGAGCAGGCTGTCGACGAAACCGGTGTCGTCCTTCGAGCGCAGGTAGCCCGCGTAGACCTTCGCCTTGCTGAACGCGTACACGACGTTCGCGTGGTAGATGGTCTGCTTGCGTGCGGAGTTGTCGCTGTTCTGCTGCGCGCCGGCCGCGATGCTGAGCGGCCCCATCACGTACGACAGCGACACGCCCCAGGCATTGCCCTTGCCGAGCGAGCCCGGGATCTGGCCCGAGAAGCCGCCCGCGCCGGTCGATTCGTAGTTGGTGCCCGTCGAGTACATCGCCTTCGCGGTCAGGCCCGCGAACTTGCCGGTGTACTTGATCTGGTTGTCCGCATACAGGCCGCCACCCAGCGCGACCGGCAGCCACGCGTTTTCGAGGTAGTTGCCGACCGTCAGCGGATCGTAGGTGTCCGACAGCAGGTCGAACAGCGGGGTCTTCTGGCGGCCGAGGGTCACCGTGCCGTACGGGCTCTGCAGGCCGACGTACGCTGCGCGGTTGAACAGGCGGCCGCTGTCGGCGAATGCGCCGTTCTGCAGGTTCACGCCGCTTTCGAGGTTGAACAGGGCCTTCAGGCCGCCGCCAAGGTCTTCCGTGCCGTAGATGCCGAAGCGGCTGTTGGTGATCGCGCCGTTGGTCATCGACACCAGGCCGTCGTTCTTGGCGTTCGCGTTGGTCAGGTACCGGACGCTGACGTCGGCGACGCCCCACAGCGTGACCGAGCTTTGTGCTGCTGCGTACTGGCTGGCGAAGGCCAGGGCCGCGCCCCCTGCGATGGCTGCGAGTCGGATGGTCTGCTTCATGAGCTTTCCTGTTTGTAGGTGTCTCCATTCATGGCCGGCCGCGTGCGCAACCGGGTGGCGATCGCGAACGTTCTTGGCGCGCGCGATGTGGGCTGAATCATAAGACCAGTGCGCGCCCTGAAAGAAATTGAAATGCGTGGTCACGCGCGATTGTCGCCCGGGAACAACGTTTCCCGCGCCAGGCTTGCCTCTCGCGGCGCCGACCCGGGGCGAATCGAGCGCCGAAAGCGGGTCGGTGCTGTAAGGATCGGGCGGATGTGGGCGACGCGGTTCGTCGCGCGGCGGGCGGAGGTGGCACGGTCCACGGAGGGTCGGCAGTGGCGCCGATCGACGGTATCGGATGCGGCCGGGGCAACCGGTTTGCATTCGGGTGTAACTGCGGGTCGGTGACGGTATGAATCGGTCAATCCGTCACGCGGTAATTCGGTCACGCGCTGGTGGGCAAGCCGCGCGGCGGCGGCCGGCCCTCGGCCCTCTGCACGCGTCAGGCGGCCGGCCTCGGCGTCCCGCCGTCGGGAGTGCTGGCGTTGCTGCCATTGCTACCGACGTCGCCCGCCCTGCCGCCGCCGTCACGGTCATCGCCCGCACGCCGCCACGCCCGCCGCACGATCTCCGCGAACGCACCGGCGAGCAGCAGCACGGCGCCCCACAGCGCAAGGTCCGGCACGAGCCGCGTCACGAGGCCGCCGACCACCGCGCCGGCCAGGAAGCAGAAGCTGATCGTCGCGAGCAGTGCCGAGTCGTGCAGCGCGCCCGCGTCGTAGCGCGGAATCAGCCCGATGAACAGCTTCTGCGCGGCGCGCCGCAGGTTGCCGGTCGTCATCACCGACGTGTAGGACAGCGCCTCGAGATGGGTGAACGACAGCGTCTGCAGCGTCGCGACGAACGAGATGCCCGGGATCAGCCACGCGCTCGACGCGCCGACGAGCCCGCTCGCGGCGATGCCGAGAAACGCGATCTCGACGATCAGGCTCGCGAACGCCGTGTGGCGCATCCAGCCGCGTTGCGCGGCGAGACCGAGCAGGTGCGCGACGAACACCGCGACCACGAAGCCGCCGAGCGGCGGCACGTGATGCAGCGCGGCCGCCCATTCGCCCGCCGACAGGTTGATGCCGAGCAGCGCGACGTTGCCCGTCATCGTGTTCGCGAACACGTGGCCGTGGCCGACATACGTGTAGGCGTCGAGGTAGCCGCCGGACAGCGTCAGCAGTGCGGCGACAGTGAGGTTGCGGCTGGCGCCGTCGAGATCCATCGCTCCTCCCGTGTGGCGCGTCGCCCGGCTGCACGCGGCAGGCGGCGCCAGGTTCATCGGTGCCGGCGGGCGCAGGACGCCGCGGCTTCGGCGCGGCCCTGGCGCAGGCTCGCGGGCCGCGCCAATATCATGCTCGGCGTCGGGCGAGCATCCGGTCGCACGGTGCCGGCACGCACCACCGTCGCGGATGGCCGCGCCGAAAGACCGGCCGAGTATACCGGCCACCTCGCCGGCCACCTCGCCGGCCACTTCACTGCCCCCGGTTCACTGGCCGATGCCGGTGAGCCCGATCAGCGCGCCGGCCGCGAGCAGCCACAGCGGGTGGATGCGGGTACGCCACGCAAGCACCGCGCACGCGGCGGTGATACCCCACTGGATCGCGGTGCGATTCGATGCCGCCGAAATCAGCACCGCGCTGGCCGCGACCAGCCCGGCCGTGACCGGCATCAGCCCCTGCTGCACGTAGCGGCGCCACGGCCGGTCACGAAAGCGCTCCCACGCATGCAGCGCCAGCACGGTGACAACCGACGACGGCCCGAATTTCGCGATCGACGCGACCAGCAGCCCCGCCCAGCCCGCCACATGCCAGCCGACCAGCGACACGATCATCATGTTCGGCCCCGGTGCCGCCTGCGCGAGCGCGAACAGTGCGGTGAACTCGTGCGCGCTCATCCAGTGATGCACGTCGACCACCTGCCGCTGCATCTCCGGCAGGATCGTGTTGCCGCCGCCGAACGCGAGCAGCGACAGCTGGCTGAAGATCGTCGCGATTGCGATCAGCGTGTCGTTCATGACCGGCCTCCGTCGCGCGCGCTGGTGCGCTGCGCTGCCGGCGTATCGCGGCGCCGCGACGCGAGCCAGATGCTGACGGGCGTCAGCACCAGCATCGTCGTCAGCAGCGGCAGGCGCAGCACCGCAATCGCGACGAACGCGAGCGCCGCGACGCCGGCCGCCGCGCGCGGCGCGTGCCGCAGCGGCTTCACGACCTTCACCGCCATCGCGACGAGCAGGCCCGCGGCCGCGGCGGCGAGCCCGCCGAACAGGTGCTGCACGCGCGGATCGCCCTGCGTCTTCGCATACAGCACGCCGAGCGCGACGACGACCAGCGTCGGCCCGGCGATCAGCCCGAGAATGCCGGCGAATGCGCCCGCGACGCCGCGAAAGCGCATGCCGACGGCGACCGACAGGTTGATCACGTTGCCGCCCGGCAGGAACTGACACAGCCCGAGCAGATCGGTGAATTCTTCGGCGGACAGCCATTTGCGCTCGTCGACGATGGTGCGCCGCGCAAACGGCAGCGCGCCGCCGAACGACATCAGGCCGAGCGACAGGAAGCCGGTGAACAGCTCGGCGAGGCCGACCCGGCGTGCGGACGCGGCGGGCGGCGGAGAAACGGATTGCATGGGGGTCCTCACAAACGATGCCCCGAGGTTACCGCCGTTCAGGAGGCCGGCAAAACGATTTTATCGACGCGTCCTTGTGATCTAGAATCACAAGCATGGCACGTGATCTCCCGCCCTTCTCCGCGCTTCGGGCCTTTGAAGCGGCGGCACGACATGAAAGCTTCAGCGCTGCCGGCGACGAGCTGCATGTGACTCACGGTGCCATCAGCCGGCAGATCGCCGGGTTCGAGGCATGGCTCGGCAAGCCGGTGTTCCACCGCTACGGCAAGCGCGTGAAGCTCACCGACGAAGGCCGCCGCTATCTGGACACCGTGCGCGCCGCGTTCGACAGCATCGCGCTCGCCACCGAGCAGCTGCGCAACACCGGTGCCGCGCGCGTGCTGCGCATCAATGCGCTGCCGACCTTCGCGATGAAATGGCTGCTGCCGCGCCTGTCGCGATTCCAGCGTGACGTGCCGAACGTCGAGCTGAAGCTGTCGACTTCGAATGCGCCGCTCGACACGCTCGACGGCTTCGACGTCGCGATCCGCCGCGGCCCCGGCCACTGGCCGAACTGCACGAGCGGCCACTTCCTCGACGAAAGCGTGATCCCCGTCTGCAGCCCCGCGCTGCTCAAGCGCGCGCCGATTACCCGCGCGGACGATCTCGTGCGGCACGTGCTGCTGCATTCGGATACGCGGCCGGAAGGCTGGCGCGACTGGTTCGCGGCGGCCGGCGTGACGATGAAGGGGCGCAAGCGGCAGTCGTTCGACCACTTCTACCTGGCGCTGCAGGCGGCCGTCGACGGGCTGGGTGTCGCGCTCGGCCCGCTGCCGCTGATCGACGACGAACTCGCGAGCGGCCGGCTGGTGATGCCGCTCGACGGACCGCGCATCGCGACGCGCAGCTACTGGTGGATCGCGCCCGGCGCGCCGGCCGACGATCCGCTCGTCGCGCAGTTCTGCGCATGGCTGCAGGGGCAGTCGAATACCAACGCATGACGCGACACGCACCCGGCACGAGATCGAAACGGCAGCGACACGCCGCCTCCCGCCCCGCACGCGTTGCACGGATGAAACCGATCCGCACGCGCCGCGTGCGTTTCCCCAGCAGAATCGCCATCGCGCGGCACCGCAATTCCCCCGTCATTCCCGTCATTGCGCACCAGGCTTGATGCGCCGCCGACCGGCCCCGCCACCCGCGTTTCACGCCTGAAACATTTTCGCGTCCGCAACGTCGCACAACCGCCATGTCGTACCCGCTCAGCCCCTGTCCACGCCGCAGTCCGCGCGCTGGCCCGCTGCTTGCTGATGCTGCCGTGCAGACAACAACGACTGCACGGGCGAGCGGCTCGATGCAGGCACACACACACTCAATAAGCGGGTCGGGGAAATCATGTCGAAACTCATATCGGCCGTCATACGGCTGCTGTCCAGCCTCACTCCTCCTGTTACGCATCGGCTGATGCCGGCGGCGCGACTTCGCCCCGTCGACGCCCGGT
Organism: Burkholderia sp. A9; assembly: GCF_000801975.1. Lineage (NCBI taxonomy): Bacteria > Pseudomonadati > Pseudomonadota > Betaproteobacteria > Burkholderiales > Burkholderiaceae > Burkholderia > Burkholderia sp. A9. The sequence continues at coordinate 14,523 of NZ_JSZN01000003.1, forward strand.
GCGCCCATTCGATCCGCGCCGTCACCCGACGTCACGACGCCCCGATTCGATAGGCGAATCCCGGAAAGCTGCCTGCCTGGCGCGTGCGCGCCACGACAATCCGTGCCGTTCGCACGGCCATTGCCGCCGGCGCTCGCCTGCGCGCAGACCCGCGCGCGGGCGGCGACGGCCGCGATAGAAGTCGTACGCCCGCGGCGGCGCAGCCAGGGTGCTCGTGCCCGAGCACCGCGCCGGTCCGACTCTGCATACCGACACAAAGGAGGTGCCCGCCCAGCAAGCGATCCGACTCCGACGCACCCGGAAGACCCATCGCGCATCCGGACGATCGAGACCCCGTCCCGAATGACCCTCTCGTCACACCGGCTGCACATTCCAGCTTTCAAGGGAGAAATGCATCATGAAGCAATCCTTACTGACCAAGGCGGCGCTTGCCGCATCGCTTGCTTGCGTGACCGTCGCGGTATCGGCCGGACAAGCCAGCACGACGTTCGGCGTGTCCGCCACGGTCAACGCAACCTGCCTGATCGACTCGGCGGGCGCACTGACCTTCCCGGCCTATACGCCGGGCACCGGCGATCAGACCGCGCAGTCGGCGGTCACGGTCCGCTGCACGAATGGCACGAATTTCAACATTGGCCTGAATGCGGGCACCACGTCCGGCGCCACCGTGACCAACCGCATCATGACGAGCGGCTCGAATCAGCTCAACTACTCGCTGTACCAGGATTCGAACCGTACGGTCGTCTGGGGCAACACGCCGCCGACCGACACCGTCAACGGCACGGGTGCGGGCATGGCGATGGCCCAGGCGATCACCAAGACGGTCTACGGCAAGGTGCCCGATCAGCCCAATGCGGTGCCGGGCAGCTACGCCGACACGGTGACGGTCACCGTGACGTTTTAGTGCCGAGCGGAGGGCTCGCCGCATCCCGCCTGCGCGCCCTCCCGACCCGCGGCCGCCGCGCGTGCCGACGCGAATCTCCTGAAGGTGGATCTGTCATGAAACCGAACGTGTGCAAACTCGCGACCTGGATCGCGGCCGTGACGCTCGCCGCCGCATGCGCCGACAGCCAGGCGACCGACTTCACCGTGTCTCCCGTTCGCGTCGAGCTCTCCGCCGCGCAACGGAGCGTCGCGCTCATGGTCAGGAACGAGTCGTCCGACCAGCCCGTGATCGTTCAGCTGCGCACCGCTGCGTGGTCGCAGAACGCGGGGGATGACGTCTACGCGTCCACCGGCGACCTGATTGCCGCCCCGCCCATCTTCACGATCGCGCCCGGCGGTTCGCAAGTCGTGCGCATCGGCCTGCGGCACCCGCCGGCCGCTGATCGGGAAACCGGCTACCGGCTCTATCTGCAAGAGATTCCGCCCGCGCCGAAGCCGGGCTTCGCCGGCGTGCAGATCGCGCTGGAAATGAGCCTGCCGATCTTCGTCAAGCCGGCCACCGACACCGCCCCGCGACTGCACTGGAGCGCGGAGCCGCGACCGGGCGGTGCCGGCATGCTCGCACTGCGCGTCACCAACGACGGCACCGCGCATGCGCAGGTCGCGAACCTCGCGCTGTTCGCGCCGGGCAACGACCGCCCCGTCGCCACGCATGCGGAATTCGCGTACGTCCTGCCGGGCCAGTCGCGGGAACTGATGTTCAAACCCGGCGCCGGAGCCTCGCCGGCCGTAGTTTCCGGGTTGCATCTGGTCGGCTACTCCGATGCGGGCGACATCGATTCGACGGTCGCGCCGAGCGCGCGCTAACGCGGCGCTTCTGATCGCGATCCTCATGAACGCGCAGATGACACTCGCGGAAGAACGCCTCGTCGCGGTACCGGCTGCGCCTGCGTCGCATGGCGCAGCGGGCGGCCCGGCCGAGCTGCTGTATCAAGTCGACATCAACCGACAGGGGCTCGATGAAACCGCGCTGCTGATCAAGGCGGCCGACGGCGAATTCTACGTGTCGGCCGACGACCTGAAACGCTGGCGGCTCCGGCAGCCGGACGTCCCGCCGCTGGCCGGGAGCGACGCGCCGTTCTATCCGCTCAAAGCAATCGCGGGACTCACGTACACCGTCGACGAGCCAAGCCTGACGATGGCGATCAGCGCCCCCGCACAAGCGTTCACCCGCTCGACCTTCGACGAGACCGACAGGCACCGCGCGCCCGCGGTCGAACCGGGCATCGGCGGCTTCTTCAACTACGACCTGCTCGCGGAGCAGGCGGGTGGCCAGACGCACGGCTCGGGCCTGTTCGAGCTCGGCTTCTTCAACCGCTTCGGCGTCGGCGTCGGCACGTTCCTCGCGGACGAATCGGGCCCGACCCGGCGGCTGACGCGCCTCGAAACCACCTGGACGACCGATCTCCCCGGCAAGCTCGCCAGCCTGCGCATCGGCGACGCGATCAGCCGCCCCGGCATGTGGGGCCGCGCGATCCGCTTCGGCGGCATTCAGTACGCGACCAATTTCGCGACGCAGCCCGGGCTCGTGACAATTCCGCTGCAGGGCGTGAGCGGTCAGGCCGTGCTGCCGTCGACCGTCGACGTCTACGTCAACAACGCGCTGACTTCGTCGCGCGACGTCGCGCCCGGCCCGTTCGCGATCAACAACGTGCCGGTGGTGACCGGCCAGGGCGACGTGCGGGTGGTGGTGCGCGACGTCATGGGCCGCGAGCAGGTGATCACCCAATCGTTCTATGCAAGCGCCAATCTCCTCAAGCAAGGCATGCAGGACTTCTCGTATGAGGTCGGCAAGGAGCGGCGGGATTTCGGCCTGGCGAGCAACGACTACGGGCGATGGTTCGCCAGCGCGACGCACCGGATCGGCATGACCGACCGGTTCACCGGCGAGATCCACGCCGAAGCCGAAGCGTCCCGGCAGAACCTCGGCGTCGGCGGCGTGGTGCTGGCCGGGCCGCTCGGCGTCGTCAACGCGTCCGCCGCCGCGAGCCGCAGCGCCGACGGCCCGGGCGCGCTCGCGACGATCGGCATCGAAAGCCAGTCCGGCCTCGTCGAGTTCGGCGCGCACGCGCAATGGGCCACGCCGCATTTCGCGCAGGTCGGACTCGAGCCGGGCACGCTCGCGCCGAAGCTGCTGACGAGCGTCAACGTCGGCGTCGGGATGGGCCGCTTCGGCTCGCTCGGGCTCGCGCATGTGTTCCTCGACAATCGCGGCGGCTACAAGACCCAGTTGCTGTCGCTCAGCTACAGCGCCCAGCTCGGCCGCTTCGGCTTCGCCAACGTCAGCGTCAGCAAGCCGCTGGGCGGCACGGGCGCGACGCTCGTCGGCGTTGCGTGGACGATACCGGTCGACAACCGCACGAGCGCGTCCGTCACGCTGACGCACCAGCAGGGTGCCACCGAAATGCTCGCGCAACTGCAGCGCAGCCTGCCGGTCGGCGAAGGATTCGGCTATTCGCTGCAGGCAGGCAACGACACACAGGATGCGAGTGCGACGCTGCAAACGCGCACCGGCACCTACAGCGTCGAGGCGGCGTCCTATCGCGGCCGGGCCGGCGTACGCGCCAACGCGGCGGGCGGCATCGCTTTCGTCGACGGCACGGCACGCCTGTCACGGCAACTCACGGACAGCTTCGCGCTCGTCAAGGTACCGGGCTTCGCCAACGTCGGCATCCTCGCGGACAACCAGCTCGTCGCACACACCGACGCCAGCGGCGTCGCGCTGCTGCCGCGGCTGCGCGCGTACGAAAGCAACCCGATCTCGATCGAGCAGGCCGACCTGCCGTTCGACGCGACGATCGGCACGCTGAAGCTCGACGCGGTGCCCTACTTCCGCAGCGGCATGGCGCTCGAGTTTCCGATTACGCGTTCGCGCGGCGCGATGCTGACGCTCGATCTCGAGAACGGCGCGCATCTGCCGGCCGGCGCGACCGTCACGATCGCAGGGCGGAACGAAACATTTCCGGTCGGCCGCGACGGCGTCGTCTACGTCACCGGACTGTCGGAGCAAAACCGTCTGCATGCGACGTGGCGCGACCGACAGTGCGACGTGACCGTGCGCTTTCCCGCCGGCGACGACCCGCTGCCGGACCTGGGCACCCATCTTTGCAAGGGAGTCACACCATGAGACATCGCAAGCATGGCGGGCGGCCGGTCCGGCTCGCGCGCTTCGGCGCCGCCGCGGCGCTCGCGGCCGGTGCGGCCGCGCTGGTCGCACTGCCCGTGCGCGCGGCGACGACGTGCACGATGAATGCGCCGTCGTCGATGGTGTTCGGCACGTACGACACGATCAACGCCGCCACCTCGGCCGTCACGATCTCGATCAACTGCACCGGCAGCGGCAACGCCACGCCGACGGTCACGGCGAGCGCGGGCGGCGGCACCTTCGCGAACCGCCTGATGACGCGCACCGGCGCGACCCAGACGCTCGGCTACAACCTGTATCTCGACAGCGCACACACGTCGATCTGGGGTGACGGCACGAGCGGCACGTCGGCGATTTCGTGGGGCAAGATCACCGGCGCCGGGGCCTTCAGCGCGACCGTGTACGGGCTGATCCGCGGCGGCCAGAACGTCGTGCCGGGCGGATACGCGGACCACAACATCACGATCCTGTTCAACTACTAGATGCGGTGGCGGCGCAGGCCTGGCGCGTACCGCCACCGGTCGCCATCACGGACTCGGACAACGGGGACATACCATGAATCGAACCGAGACAGCGAACGCCGCCGCATCGCGGTGCGACCGGTGCGGACGGACCCGCGCTGCGTCTCTCGGCCCGCAGCGGGCCGCCCGCCGCGCACGCCGGCTGGTTGGCGCCGCGGTCGCGCTGTCGATCGCGCTGCTCGGCGCGGCGCCGGGCCATAGCGATGCGAAGCAGTCCAGCCGATCGGTGCAGGTCGGTACGACGGTCCAGGCGTATGCGCGGGTCAATGCGACCAATCCGGCCAAGCTCGTGATCGCGAACAAGGACACGAGCATCGGCTACGTGGCCGTGCCGAACGTCAGCAACCCCGCCGGGACGACGCTCGCGATCCAGACCAACGACCGGGCAGGGTACACGGTGCTGGTGCAGGTTGCGGCCGCCAGCCAGTCGCAGTTCAGCTCGATCGAGATCAGCGGCTTGGGCGGCAAGGTCGTGCTACCGGGGACGGGCGGCACGATCGCCGTACCCTATACGGCGCTGAACACGACCTTCACGCTGACCTATCGTTTCGTGTTCGCGCCGAAGGCGAAGGACGGGACCTTTGCATGGCCACTCACGTTTTCGGTGCACCCGAACCCGTGACGCCCGATTCGCAGGTGCCCGCGGCCACGATCCGCGCCGCGGCTCACACCACCGGGCCCGGTTCCTTTTCCTTGCGCAGGATCGCGTAAAGGATGATCGCGCCGAACGTCGCGGTGCCGATCCCGCCGAGCCCGAAACCGCCGATCTTCAGCGAGAAGTCGCCGGCGCCGAGCACCAGCGTGACGGCCGCGACGATCAGGTTGCGGTTGTCGGAGAAGTCGACCTTGTTGACGACCCAGATCCGCGCGCCCGTCACCGCGATCAACCCGAATACGACGATCGACACGCCGCCGAGCACCGGGCCCGGAATCGTCTGGATCACCGCACCGAATTTCGGCGAGAAACCGAGCACGATCGCGATCAGCGCGGCGACGACGAACACGAGCGTCGAGTAGATCCGCGTGACGGCCATCACGCCGATGTTCTCCGCATAGGTCGTGACGCCCGTGCCGCCGACGCTGCCCGACACGATCGTCGCGAGCCCGTCGCCGATGAACGCACGGCCGACGTAGCGGTCGAGGTTGTGGCCCGTCATCGCGCTCACAGCCTTGATGTGCCCGAGGTTCTCGGCGACCAGGATCACCGCGATCGGCGCGAGCATCAGCATCGCATGCGAATCGAACACCGGCGCGCGGAAGGTCGGCACGCCGAACCACGCGGCATGCGCGACGACCGCGAAGTCGATCGGCTTGCCGAGCGCCATGCCGTTGGTCGCGATCGCATAGATCACGTAGGCGATCACGAGCCCGACGAGGATCAGGAGACGCTGCATCATCCCGCGCGCGAACACCGCGACGCCGCCGACGCACAGCACCGTGACGAGCGCCATCACCGAGTCGAAGGTCGAGGCCGACACGCCCTTGACCGCGATCGGCGCAAGGTTCAGCCCGATCACCGCGACCACCGCGCCGGTGACGACGGGCGGCATCAGCGTCTCGATCCAGCGCGTGCCGATCGCCTGCACCAGCGCACCGAGCGCGACGTACACGACGCCGCACGCGATGATCCCGCCGAGCGCGACCGGGATGTTCGGGTTCGGGCCGCTGCCGCCGTAGCCGGTCACCGCGATCACGAGGCCGATGAACGCGAAGCTCGAGCCGAGATAGCTCGGCACGCGGCCGCCGACCAGCACGAAGAACAGCAGCGTGCCGATGCCCGACATGAAGATGCACAGGTTCGGGTCGAAGCCCATCAGCAGCGGCGCGAGCACGGTCGAGCCGAACATCGCGACGACGTGCTGCACGCCCATCGCGATCATCTGCGGCCATGCGAGGCGTTCGTCGGGGCCGACCACGCGCGACGCCGCGCCGGTCGATTGCTCCCGCCAGCGCGGGAAGTAGGAATCGGACATGGGAAAAAGGGCTCCTGTCGAACGCCGGCTGCGGACGGTGCGCCGGTCTGGAATCTGGCGCGAGTTTACGGAGCGGAAATGGGGCTGGCAAGCACGAACCGCCAATGCGACGGCCGCGCCTGCCGGGCGGGCATCGGAGCGGCGCGACCGCATCGGCGGCGGTCGGCCGGCGCACCGCACGATGTAAGCGGGCGCTCACATCGCAGCGGACGCCACGGGGATCACGGATTGATGTACTGGAACAGCGACATGTTCTGCAGCTGCGCGTAGGCCTTCTGCGCGCCGCTCAGCGCGTTCTGCACCTGCAGGTACTGGCTGATGGTCGTGACCATGTTGGCGCTCGTCAGGTCCGACAGGTTGCTGGTCGTCTGCAGCGCCGCGGTCTGGTTGACGGTCTGCATCGCCTTGACCTCCTGCTCGCGGCCGCCGACCGACGCCAGCACGGTCGTGACGTTGCGCATCGTGTTGCCGATCTTCGTCGCGGCCGTGCTCAGCGTGTTCGACAGCGCGGCGGTCGCCGTCGGATTGCCGGCGACGGGCGTCTTCAACGCCGTGATCATCGAATCGAGCGTCGAGAACACGTCGACCCCGCTCGCCTGCGGCGCGGGCGTGACCGAAAAGGTGTCGGTGGGCGACGGCGTGCCCGACACGGCGACCTTCATCCCGTTGCCGAGCGCGATCGCGGTGCCCGACGTATAGGCCTGCGCGGGCCCGGGCGTCGGGGGCGAAATCGAGTTGTCGGTCACCGTGTAGGTCGGCGCGGCCGCCGTGCCGCCGAAGGTGATCGTGAACTGATGGCCGTTGGTCGCAGCCGACGGATCCGTCACCGTGACGTTGCCGATGGTGGCCGTGCCGGTGTTCGCCGCGCCGGCCGCCTGGACGGGCGAGTTGCCCAGCGCCTGCACCGACATGAACACCGAGAGGCCCGAGTCGCCCTGCGGCACGCTGCGCGAATCGTCGATCTGTACGGTGCGCGTGCCCGTATCGCCGACATAGCTGATGCTGCCGGCGGCGTCCTTCGTGAACGGCGCCGTCGAATTCTGGTAGCCGGCGAACAGGTAGTTGCCCGCGCCGTCGGTCGAGTTCGCGAGCGACACCAGCTGGTCGCGGTAGCCCTCGAGCTGCGCCGCGAGCGCCGCGCGGTTGTTGTCGGCGAGCGAACCGTCGCCGGCGCGCACGATCGTCGACTGGACGCTGCCGAGTACGTTGCCGACGCTCTGCAGCGTCTGGTCCTCGGCCTGCAGCGACGCGAGCGCCGTGCTCTGGTTCGCCGCGTACTGCGACAGCGTGGCCGACGTCATCGACAGCTGCACGGCCTGCGCCGCGCCCAACGGGTTGTCGGCCGGCGTCGCCAGGCTCACGCCGCTCGAGATCTGCTGGTAGAGCTGCGCGAGCTGGGCCTGCTGATCGTTCATCTGGCCGACGTTCAGCTGGTAGAACTGGGTCGTGGAAATCCGCATCGTTTCTATCCTCTCGAATCCGGTCAGCTGAACAGGCCCAGCACGGTCTGGAACAGCGAAGCCGCCGTCTGGATCACCTTCGCGTTGGCCTGGTAGAGCTGCTGGTACTGCATCAGGTTCGCGGCTTCCTCGTTCTGGTTCACGCCCGACACCGACTGCTGCGCGGAGGTGATCTGGCCGACCAGCGCCGTCTGTGCGGTACTCGACGACTTGAGCTGGCTTGCCGCGTTGCCGATGTTGTTCACGTAGTTCGCGTAGGCGCCCGTGATCGTCGTCGTGCCGCCGCCGAGGGTCTTCGCGTTGACGAGCCGCGACAGCGCGAGCGCGTTGCTGCCGTCGCTCGTGCCGCCCGCGTACGGCCCGATCGTGAACGAATCGCCGTCCGACGGCGTGCCCGACAGCGTGACGGTCACGCCGTTCAGTGCCCCGGCGGCCGTGCCCGACATCGTCATCGCCGCGCCGCTCGACGGGTCGTACGGCACGGAGTCGGTCGGATTGCTGATCGTCACCGACGTCGGCGGCGTGCCCGGGATCGTCACCGTGGTGCCGACCGGGAAGCCCGACAGCGACTTCGTCGCCGCGTCGTAGGTCAGCTTGGTCGACGGCACCTGATAGCCGGAGGTCACCCCGCTCAGCGCGATCTCGCCGGTGCCGATGTTGGTGCTCGACGCCGACGTGACGACCGGCGACGCGGCCGCGATCGCCGAGCCGCTCGTCGTCGCGAGGCCGAAGCCCGTCAGCGCGCCGCGCGTCGGCAGCACGGTGAACTGGTCGCCGGCATTCATCGTGCCCGATGCAATCGAGAAGTTGAGCCCGGTCGCTCCACCGAGCGAAACCGGCATCGGTCCGCTTTTCTGGTCGACCACCGCGCCGGAAGCGCGGTCCGTCAGCGTGTAGTTGGTACCGTCGTACGACAGCGTGTAGTCGCTCGTCGTCGGCTGCGACGCGTTGGCGAACGAGACGGACAGCGCCGCGTTGCCGGTATTGCCCTGGTTCGAATAGACGGTCGGGTTCGCCACCGTGAACAGGTTGCCGCCCGGATTGCCCGCCAGGTCGACGCCGAGCGCGTTCTGCCCGTTGACCTGCGCGGCGAAGCTGGTCGCGAGCGCGCCGAGCTGCGCCTGCGCGGGGTCGAGCGTCTGGCTGCGGAACGCGAGCAGGCCGCCGAGCGTGCCGCCCGACAGCGACGAATCGGGCAGCGCCTGGTTCGGCCCCGGCGGGTTCGCGCCGGCGATCCCCTGCGACACGACGGTCAGCTCGCTCGGATCGGACGACGACGTGACGGTCGCAAGCTGGTAACTCTTGTCGGCGAGGACGAGCGGCTGGCCGCCCGCGAGGAACACGCTGTAGCCGCTGTCGTTGCGCACCACCTGCACGCCGGCGAGGCTCGACAGGTTCGACACCGCGAGGTCGCGCTGGTCCATCAGCTGGTTCGGCGGCTGCCCCTGGCTGCTCGCCGCCGAGATCTGCTGGTTCAACTGCGCGATCTGCTTGGTGTACGTGTTGATCTGCGACACCGCGCTGGTGAGCTGCGTATTCACGCTCTGGCGCAGCGCGTCGTACTGCTGGCCGGCCGCGTTGAGCTGGTTCGCAAGGACCTGCGCATTGCTGACCGCGGTCTGCCGCACCGACGGATCGGCGGCGCTGTTCGCGACGTTCTGCAGGCCGGTGAAATAGCCGGTGATCGCGGTCGAGATGCCGGCCGTCGGGCTGCCGACGTAATTGTTCAGCTGCGCGACGAGCGAATACCACGTCGACAGCGAGCCGCCCTGCGACTGCGCGCTGTTCAGCTGGTCGCTCAGGTACTGGCTGTACTGCCGCTGCACGGTGACGGTGTTCACGCCCTGCGGCATGTAGCCGCTAGACGTGTACTGGCCGCTCGCCTCGGCATAGACCGGGCGCTCGACCGAATAGCCGGGCGTCGCGGCGTTGCTGATGTTCTGGCCGGTCGTCGTGAGGCCCCAGAGCGCGGCATTGAGGCCGCTGACGCCGAGGTTCATGAGTGTGTTGGACATGCGCGATCCTGATGAGCCGGCCGCGCTGCGGCCGCCGGGTTGCGTGACTCCCGGTATAACGGCCGCGGATCGGAAAAATTGAGGAAAAAATGCGCATGCGACGCGCGGGTGCGCGTCGTCGGTCGAGCGTGTCGGCAGGCCCTGCCGGCGCCGCTGCGAACGCGGCCCCGCGCGGGGCCGCGAGCGGCTGTCAGGCCCGCGCGAGCGAGCGGCGCTTCATCTCGAGCTGCGTGATCAGGCGCTGCAGCGTGTTCTCGGCGCTGCCCGGCAGCGACATGAAGCGAAAGCCGAGCTGGTAGCGCCGCGAGCCGTTCGGCATCTGCGTCGAACGCTGCGACACGAGCCGCAGGTCGAGCGACAGTTTGCCGTGGCCGGTCAGCTCGAGCTCGACGTCGGGCAGCAGCGTGCCGACCTCCAGCGCCTCGACGCGTTCGTCGGCCGTGCGCAGCCCGACGCCGCCGAGCGACAGGTTATGCACCTCGAACACGAAACCGTCGCCGCCCGGCAGCTTGCCGCGGCACAGGAACGGATCGACGATCGGCGCATCGACGCGGAAATATTCGCGGCGCTGGATGCACATCAGCACCTCGGGGAAATCGGCGACGAACGCGGGCAGCCCCTCGTAGCGCGTCTCGCGCGGCGTGCTCGTGGTGAACTCGACGCGCACGCCCTCCGGCGCGGCCGCGAACGTGCAGTGCGACGCGCCGAGGATGCCGGCGTTCTGCTCGGACAGCGCGCCCCAGTCGAACGTGAACGTGCGCGCGCCGACGTCGACCTCGAGCAGGCGCGTGACGAGCTGGCCGCCCGGGTACTGGACGGTCAGGAAGTCGCCGCGGTTCACGAGGTTGCGCAGCTGCACGCCGATCTCCAGCGGATTGCGGCGGGCATAGTCGGGCCCGGAATGGCCCGCATCCAGGCTCGGATCGGTCGACGTTTCGATATTCATGGCTAGCCGGTTTTCTTGTCATGGGCGCCCGGGCGACCGGTGCGCAGTAAAACCGGGCCAGAACAAGGGCCCGGTTGCAGGTCTCACACACTTAGCGGCAGTGCTCACCGAAAGTTTAGATCGATTTACCGATTTTTTTCGCGCAAACGTTGAAACCGCGCGCGGCGGTCAGCCGGGCGCGGTCCGAATGAGGGCAAACGGGCGGCGGGAACGGGCGCTGGCCGTCAGCCGATCTGCTGCATGATCGAGATCAGTTTCTTCGCGTAATTCGGGTCGGTCGCGTAGCCGGCCTTCTGCATCCCGTGCGCGAAGCCCTCGACGCTGCGGCTCGCGCTCAGCACGCCCGCGTAGCGCGGGTTGTTCTTCAGCAGGTTCGCATAGTCGGTCATCGCGTGCTCGTACGAATCGTACGCGCGGAACTTCGCGACGACGCGGCGCGGCGTGCCGTTCACGTATTCGGTCGTCAGCGCCGACACCGTGCGGCCCGTCCAGCCCTTGTTCGCCTTGATGCCGAACACGTTGTAGCTCGTCGAGCCGTCGCTCGCGCGAATCTCGCGCTTGCCCCAGCCCGATTCGAGCGCCGCCTGGCCGACGATGAAGCGCGCCGGGATGCCGGTGGTTGCGCTCGCCGCCTGCGCCGGGCCGGCGAGCCGGTCGACGAATGCGTCGGCGTCCGGCGTGCCGCCCGCGCCCTTCAGCGGCGGCGTCAGCGCACTGCCGGCCGAGTAGCCGCGCGCGCCGGCAAGCGCGCCGTTGCCACCGGCCGCGTTCGCGTTCGCGTACGCCTTTGCCATCGCATTCATCGCGGCGAGGCTGCCTTCGTTACCCGACGTGCCTGAGCCGGCCACGCCGAGCCCGGCCACGCCGGCGTCGGCCGCCGTGTCGTCGCCGGTGCCCTGCCCGGCATTGCGCAGCAGCTGCTTCATCAGTGCATCGGCCACGCCGATCCCGCGCTTCGACATCTGCTGCGCGAGCTGCTGGTCGAGCATCGACGTGTACATCTTCGACGTGTGCGAATCGAGCAGCCCGCCCTCGGGCGACGCGTCGCGCATGCTCTTGAGCATCATCTGCGTGAACATCGCGTCGAACTGGCCGGCGACCGCTTTCGCGCCGGCCTGCGGCGACTGCTTCGCCTGCGCGCGCAGCGCATCGAAGCCCTGCACGTCCAGTGCGAAGCGCTGCGTGAGGTCGTTCGCGTTCGGAAGGTTCGCTGCCATTTAGATGATCTCCAGGTCCGCGCGCAGCGCGCCGGCCGCCTTCATCGCCTGCAGGATCGACATCAGGTCCGCCGGCGTCGCGCCGAGCGTGTTCAGCGCCTTCACGACGTCGGCGAGGTTCGCGCCGGCCGTCACCATCTTCAGCGCGCCGTTGTCCTGCTTCAGCTGGATCTGCGACTGCTGCGCGACCACCGTCTGGCCGTTCGAGAACGGCCCCGGCTGCGACACCACCGGCTGCGTGTTGACGACCACCGACAGGTTGCCGTGCGCGACCGCGCAGCTTTGCAGCGTGACCATCTGGTTCATCACGATCGAGCCGGTGCGCGCGTTCAGGATCACCTTCGCGGCGGCCTTGTCCGGGCTCACGTCGAGGTTCTGCAGGCGCGCCATGAACGCGACCTGCTGCGCGGAATCCGCCGGCGCGGCGAGCTGGATCGTGCGGCCGTCGAGCGCCGTCGCGGTGCCCGGGCCGAAGCTCGAATTGACTGCGGACACGATCCGCTGCGCGGTGCCGTAGTCCATGTCGTTCAGCTGCAGCTGCAGCACGCCGTTCATCTGCGCGATCGCGTTCGGCACCGCACGCTCGACGATCGCGCCGCCGACGATCCGGCCGGCCGCGAGCTGGTTCACCTGCACGCGGCTGCCGTTCGCGCTGGCGCCCGCGCCGCCGACTGCCATGTTGCCTTGCGAGAGCGCGTACACCTGCCCGTCCGCGCCCTTCAGCGGCGTGAGCAGCAGCGTGCCGCCGCGCAGGCTCTTCGCGTTGCCGAGCGACGATACCGTCACGTCGAGCGCCTCGCCCGGCCGCGCGAACGGCGGCAGCGTGGCCGTCACCATCACGGCCGCGACGTTCTTCAGCTGCATGTTGTTCAGCGACGACGGGCCGCCGTTGGCCGACCCGTTGTTGATCGAGATGCCGAGGTTCGCGAGCATGTTCGCGAGCGTCTGCGTCGTGAACGGCGTCTGCATCGTCTGGTCGCCCGTGCCGTCGAGACCGACGACGAGGCCATAGCCGATCAGCGGGTTGTCGCGCACGCCCTGGATCTGCGCGAGATCCTTCAGGCGCTCTGCGTGCGCGGGCAACGCGCCGAACGCGCACGCCGCCAGCGCGAGCGCGGCGGCGATCCGCGCGACGGCGCGCGCGCGCGACGACAGGCGGTGGAAGCGGTGAAAAAGAGGCTGCTGCATCGTCATCACCACGGCGCGATGTTGAGGAAGAAGCGCTGCAGCCAGCCCATCGTCTCGGCTTCGTTGATGTAGCCCTTCGCCGAGTATTCGATCCGCGCGTCGGCGACCTGCGTCGAGTAGACCGAGTTCGCGCCCGAGATCGTGTTCGGGTTGACGACGCCCGAGAAGCGCACGAATTCGTTGCCCTGGTTGATCAGCATCTGCTTCTCGCCGCTGACGACGAGGTTGCCGTTCGGCAGCACGTTGGTGACGGTCACCGTGATCGTGCCGTTGAACGTGTTCGCCGCGCTCGCGCCGCCCGTCGACGCAAACTTGTTGTTGCCGGCCGCCGACAGGTTCGCCTTCGCGAACAGCCCGCCGAGGAAGCCGGCCGTCGGCACGTTGAAGTCGGTGGTGCCCTGCCGGTTGGTGTTCGCGCCCGACGATTTCGTCGCGTTGATGTTCTCGGCGATCACGATCGTCAGGATGTCGCCGATGTTGCGCGGCCGCTGATCCTCGAACAGCGGCCGGCCCGCGTAGCCCGGGTTGTAGATCGAGCCGGGCGCCTGCATCGACATCGGCATCGGCGGCTGCGCCGTCATCGGCTGCTGGATGATCGGATCGCGCGGAATCTGCGCGCAACCGGCGAGCGCGGCCACCGCGACCGCACACGCGGCGCGGACGGGGGCTGACGGGAGGAGGCGAACCTGCTTCATGGCGACGGCGGGACTTTCCGGTTAGCTCTTCATCTGCGTGACGGTCTGCAGCATCTGGTCGGACGTCGTCACGGCCTTGCTGTTGATCTCGTACGCACGCTGCGTCTGAATCATGTTGACGAGCTCCTGCACGACGTTCACGTTCGACGCCTCGACATAGCCCTGGTTGAGCACGCCCGCGCCGTTCAGGCCCGGCTGCGACACGTTCGGCGCGCCCGACGACGTGGTCTCGGCGAACAGGTTCTCGCCCTTCGCCTCGAGGCCGGCCGGGTTGATGAAGGTCGCGATCTGCAGCGAGCCGATCTGCACCGCGTTGCTCGAGCCCGGTTGCGTGACCGACACGACGCCGTCCTTGCCGATCGTCAGGGACTGCGCGTTCTGCGGCACCGTGATCGCCGGCAGGATCTGGTAGCCGCTCGACGTGACGAGCTGGCCCTGCGCGTTGGTCTGGAACGAGCCGTCGCGCGTGTACGCGTTCGTGCCGTCCGGCATCAGCACCTGGAAGAAGCCAGCGCCGTTGATCGCGACGTCCTTCGAGTTGCCGGTCTGCGTGAGGCCGCCCTGCGTGTACAGGCGCTCGGTCGCGACCTGCTGCACGCCGGTGCCGAGCTGCAGGCCCGACGGCAGTTCGGTCTGCTGCGTCGAATTCGCGCCCGGCTGGCGGATGGTCTGGTACAGCAGATCCTCGAACACCGCGCGCGACGCCTTGAAGCCGTTCGTGCTGGTGTTCGCGAGGTTGTTCGAGATCACGTCCATCTGCGCCTGCTGCGCATTCATGCCGGTGGCGGCGATGTAGAGCGATCGGTTCATGTTGAATCTTCTCCTGGTAGCGAGGGCCGTGCCGCTCAGCTGAAGTTGAGCAGCTGGTTCGCCGACTGCTCGTTCTGGTCGGCCGTCTGGATCAGCTTCGACTGCAGCTGGAACGCCCGTGCGTTGTCGATCATCGCGACCATCGCGGTCACCGGGTTGACGTTGCTGCCTTCGAGCGAATTCGGCGTGACGACCACGTTCGGGTCGACCTCGGCCGAATTGCCGTCGGCGGTGCGGAACAGCCCGTCGTTGCCCCGCGTGAGCGTGGCCGAATCGGGGTTCACGAGCTTCATCCGGTCGACGATCGCGACCGCCGTCGGCGGGTCGCCCGGCATCAGCGCGGACACCGTGCCGTCCTTGCCGATCGTCACTTCGGCGTTCGGCGGCACCGAGATCGGGCCGCCGTTGCCGATCACCGGCAGGTTGCTCGCGTTGACGAGCTGGCCGTTTTCATCGACGTGCAGGTTGCCGGCGCGCGTGTACGCCTCGCCGCCGTCGGCCGTCTGCACCGACAGCCAGCCGGCGCCCTGCACGGCGACGTCGAGCGGATTGCCGGTGCGCGTGATCGGCCCCGGCGCGAAATCCGCGCCGGGCGTCGACGCGAGCACGTAGGTGCGCGTCGTCGTCGGGTCGATCGTGCTGCCGTCGCCGAAATTCATCGGCACCGCGCGATAGGTCGCAAGCTGCGCGCGAAAGCCCGTCGTCGAGGTGTTCGCGAGGTTGTTCGCGACGATCGCCTGCTGGTCGAGCGACTGCGACGCGCCCGTCATCGCCGTGTAGATCAGTCGGTCCATGGCTGCCGGTTATCCGCGCATTACAGGTTGATGAGCGTCTGGTCGACGGTCTGCTGCGTCTTGATCGTCTGCGCGTTCGCCTGGTAGTTGCGCTGCGCGGTGATCAGGTTGACGAGCTGCGACGTCAGGTCGACGTTCGAGTTCTCGAGCGCGCTGCCCTGCAGCGCGCCGTGGTTGGTGCTGCCCGGCGCGGAGATCTGCGGCACCCCCGACGCGGCCGTCTCGGCGTACTGGTTGCCGCCGAGGCTGACGAGCCCGTTCGGGTTGTTGAAGTTCGCGAGCGCGATCTGGCCGAGCACGGCCGTCTGCCCGTTCGAGTAGTTGCCGGTCAGCTTGCCGTCCGAGCCGATCGAGAAAGTCGTCAGCGTGCCGCTCGCGTAGCCGTCCTGCGCAAGGTTGTTCACGCCGTCCTTGCCGCCGTACTGGGTGGTGCCGGTCAGGTCGAGCGTGAGCTGCTGCGGCGTCGCCGAGCCATCGGTGGTCGGCACGGTGAACTGGAACTGGCCGAGCGACGCGGTCGGCGCGACCGGCGCGGCCGTCGTCGTGCTCTGGATCGCGCCCGACTGGTCGAACGTGACCGTGCCGAGGTCGGTCGCGGCGCCGCCCTGCACGCCTGCGTAGGCTTCCCAGGTGCTCGACGCCGACTTCACGAAGTACATGTTGACCGCCTGCGAGCCGCCGAGCGAGTCGTACACCTGGACCGAGGTCGAGAAGTTGTACGTCGTGGTGTCGGTCGGGTCGAACGGCGTCTTGGTCGGCGCCGTGTCCTGCGAGTTCAGGTTGAACTGGCCGGTGATCTTGGCCGTCGCGGTCGGCGCGATGTTGGTGGTCGGCGCCTGCAGCGGCACGGTCTGCGCGGTGCTCACCACGCCGTTCTTGTCCGCCGCGTAGCCCATCAGGTTCATGCCCTGCGCGTTGACGATGTAGCCGTTCTTGTCGCGCTGGAACGTGCCGTCGCGCGAGTACGACGTCACGCCGTTGTTCGACATCTGGAAGAAGCCGTTGCCGTTGATCGCGACGTCGAGCGCCGAGTTCGTCGAGTTGATCGTGCCCTGTCCGAACTGCTGCTGCACCGACGCGAGCGTCGTGCCGATCCCGATCTGCGTGTTGACCGACGTCGCGATCGAGTTCGCGTACATGTCGGCGAACTGCGCGGTGCTCGACTTGAAGCCGACCGTATTCGCGTTCGCGATGTTGTTGCCGATCACGTCGAGCGCGCTCGATGCGCCGGCGAGGCCGCTCAGACCCTGTTGATAACCCATTTCGGTCTCCGTTGCGAGAAAGCTGGATCAGTTGGTGGTGGTCGTGCCGCCGGACGACGACGACGCGGTGTTCGGGAAAATCGACGCGACCTGGGTCAACCCCACCGTCGTGCCGTTCGACAGCACGAGCCCCGCCGTGCCGTCGGCCTGCTTGATCACGCTCTGCACCTGCGCGGCCGCGAGCACGGTCGGCGCATACGTCTTGCCGTCGGTGCCCGTGTACTGCGCGCTCACGGTGTACTTGCCGTCCGCCAGCGTGTTGCCGGCCGCATCGGTCGGCGTCCAGTTGAACGGCACCGTGCCGGCCGACTGCGCGCCCGCGTTGATCGTGTTGACGACGGCGCCCGCGCTGTTCTTCACGGTGATCGTCAGGTTCGACACGTCGCTCGCGAGCGACACGCCGAACGGCGACGCTGCGCCGCTCTTCACCGCGACGCTGTTGCCCGGCGCGAGCACGTTGGTGCCGATCAGCGCCGCCGCCTGGGTCTGCTGGCCGGCCGCGAGCTGCGTCGACAGCGACGTGAGCGACGTGTTCAGTTGCGCGATCCCGCTCACCGTGTTGATCTGCGCGAGCTGCGACGTCATCTGCGAGCTGTCGACCGGGCTCGTCGGATCCTGGTTCTGCAACTGCGTGACGAGCAGCTTCAGGAACGTCGCCTGCAGGTCGCTGGCCGACGTGCCGGTCGTCGACACGCTGTTGGTGTTCATCGTGTCGGTCGGCAGGGTCGACACGTTGGTGCCGTTGCTGCCGATCGTCGTGCTGGAGGAGGTCATCCTGGGTGGCCTTGTGTCGGAACTGTCGGGTCTGGGTGTCGGTCTGGAAGGTCGCTCGGCGCGCGGCTTACGTGCCGATCGTCAGCGTCTTGAGCATCAGCGTCTTCGCGGTGTTCAGCGTCTCGACGTTGGCCTGGTACGAGCGCGACGCCGAGATCATGTTCACCATCTCCTGCACCGGATCGACGTTCGGCATCTGCACATAGCCGTTCGCGTCGGCTGCCGGGTTCGCCGGGTCGTAGGTCGACTTCATCGGCGACGGATCGTCGACCACCTTCGACACGCGCACGCCGCCCACGCCCTGGCCGGACGCGGTGCGCGCGCCGCCCATCGGGTCGGCCGCGAACACGACCTGCTTGGCCTTGTACGGCTTGCCGTCGGGGCCGGTGGCGCTGTCGGCGTTCGCGAGGTTCGACGCGGTGACGTTCAGGCGCTGCGATTGCGCGGACAGCGCCGAACCGGCGACGCCGAAGATGTTCATCAACGAAGGCATGGAGGCTCCTTGTGCTCGGGTGCGGAAGCGGCGCGCGCTTACGAGTTCGTCGAGATCGCGGCGATCATCGCCTTGATCTGCTGGGTCATCACGGTCATCCCGGTTTCGTAGTGCAGCGCGTTGTTCGCGAACTGCACGCGCTCGACGTCGAGATCGACCGTGTTGCCGTCGAGCGACGGCTGCAGCGGCATCCGGTACTGCGCGCTACCGTAGTCGTCGGCCGGGCCGCCGGTCGGCATCAGCTTCGCGGTGCCGGCCATGTGGCCCGGCGCCGTCGACACCATCGACATCCCGCTCGTCACGCCGGCCGGCTGCGCCATCGGCAGCTGCGCGGCGTTGCTCGGCGCGAGACCGCCGCCGGTCTGCTTCAGCGAGCGCGCGAGGGTCGACGCGAAATCGGTGTCGCGGGCCTGGTAGCCGGGCGTGTCGGCGTTCGCGATGTTCGACGACAGCAGTTCCTGCCGATAGGCGCGCACGTCGAGCGCCTGTCGGCCGAACGCGAATTCGGCATCGAGTTTGTCCAGCATGTGTGCGTCTCTCCGTATGAAGCGCTGCACGCCCGTTGCGCCGGATGGCGACGCAAGGGGCTTTTTTCCATGACAGCGATGGTAGGCGGCGGGCGCAACCGGCAATCGGGCGAATAACGCGGCAAAGGCCCCCTCTATTCATCGTTTGCGCGACGGCCCCGCTCCCTAGAATGCGAATCGGATCAACGGTTCGAGGACACGGCGATGGCAGGCAGCGCACTTCGCGGAAACGACGGACGCCGGACGCGCGTCCGGCGTGCGCTCGCGCTCGCCGCGGCGCTGTGGCTCGCGGTGCCGGCCGCGCATGCGGACGACGGCATGATCGTGATTCCCGGACGCGGCGAGACGGCCGAGACCGCGCTCGCGCATGCGAATGCGGCGAGCGGCGGGCAGTTCGGCGGGAATGCGGGGACGGCTGCGGGCGCGGGCATGGCGATGGCGGGCGGCGCGACTGGCGTTGCCGGCGTTGCCGGCGTGACCGGCGCAGCCGCGGCCGGCTACGCGGCGCAGCCGGCCAGCTCGATAGTCGTGACGAGCGTCCCGGCGCCGGCCACCGTGCCGGCCCCTGCACCGCGCCCCGTCTACGCCGCCGCGCGCGCGAATGCCGCGAATGCCGCGAACGCCGCTTATGGCACACAGCGCGCCGCCGATCCGGGCGCCGTCGCGACCGTCGTCGCCGGTACGGTCGAACCCGCCTCGAATCCCGCGCGACCGGCGATCGCCACGCGCATGGCGGCGGCCCGCCCCCCTGCGGCCGCCCCGGCGCCGCGCACGCCGGCAGCTTCCGCCAACCCGGCCCAGGCCGCCGCCGCGCCCCAGCCCGCGACGCCGCCCGGCCAGCAGGACCCCGAGTCGATCCGGCGCACGGCCCTCGCCTTCCTGCAGCAGCAGGTCGCGGGCCTGCCGGGCAAGACCACCGCGACCGTCGCGGCCGCGTTTCCGCGCGGGCTCGCCGCGTGCACGACGCTCGAGCCGTTCCTGCCGACCGGCGCACGCCTGTGGGGCCGCACGACGGTCGGCGTGCGCTGCGCGGGTGAACGGCCGTGGACCGTCTACCTGCAGGCGAAGGTCGCCGTGCAGGCCACCTACTACGTCGCCGCGCGGCAGATCGCGCCGGGCGAACCGCTCAGCGCGGCCGACCTCGTCGCGCGCGACGGCGACCTGACCGTGCTGCCGCTCGCGGTGATCACCGATCCCGCGCAGGCAGTCGGCGCGACCGCGCTCGCGCGGATCTCGGCCGGGCTGCCGCTGCGTCAGGACTTGCTGAAGAGCCCGGCGTCGGTGTCGGCCGGCCAGACGGTGCGGGTCGTCGCGGCGGGGCCCGGCTTCACCATCTCGGCCGAGGGCAGCGCGCTCGCGAACGCGGCGCCCGGCCAATCGGTGCGGGTCAGGATGGCCGCCGGCCAGATCGTCACGGCGATCGTCAAGGACGCCGGCACCGTGGAAATTCCGCTGTAGGGACGGATCTCGCCGGAAGATTGTAAAGAATTGTTTCTTCGGAGAATTTCAGGCTCACGATGCTAAAGTTCGGGCCGACCCGGCCGTTATCTGGGTCATACCGTCCAGGAAACCCATCGTGAAGATCGATTCCACTCCGAACCCGAGCCCACTCGCGTCGACCGGCAACGGCGCGACCCGCGCGCAATCCGGCGCGGCTTCGTCGTCCGCGCAGGCGGCCGACGCAGGATCGACCGGCGGCGACACGACCGTGAACCTGTCGGGTTTGTCCGGCCAGCTGCGCTCGGTGTCGGCCTCCGGCAGCGCCGACATCGACACGGCCCTCGTCCAGTCGATCAAGGACGCGCTGAACAACGGCACGTTGACGATCGACGTGAACAAGATCGCCGACGGCGTACTGAATACCGCCCGCGACCTGCTGCAACGGCAGCGCTCGCAGGGTAACTGAGCCGGCCCGGGGCCCGTCACGCCCTGACCGGTCCCCTGGTTTGCCGGCATGCGGAAACGCGTGCCGGCGCGACGAGCATGACGCGATGAGAGAAGAGCTGCTGGCCACGGTCAACGACGAACACGCGACGGTCGAAGCGTTCGCGTCCCTGCTCGCCTACGAGGAAAAGGCGCTGACGACGCCGGAGCCGCTTGAAATGCTGCCCGGCATCGTCGAGAAGAAAAGCGCGCTGATCGACCGGCTCGCGCAGCTCGAGCGCACGCGCGACACGCAGCTGTCCGCGCTCGGCTTTCCGGCCGGCAAGAAAGGGATGGACCAGGCCGCCGAGCGCGATGCGCGCCTCGCCGGCCGCTGGCAACTGCTGCTGCAGGCCGCCGAACGCGCGCGCCAGGCCAATGCGACCAACGGGATGCTGATCCGGATCCGGATGGACTACAACGAGCGTGCCCTCGCGGTGCTGCGCTCGGCCCCCGCGCCGGCCGGCGTGTATGGGCCCGACGGGCGTGTGTCGGCACTGATGCGCTAATGCGCCGATTGCACTGACATCATGATCGCGCCGGCGCATCGACGCGCCGGCTGCGCATCGCGCGGCCCTGCTGCGGCCGCGCGCACCTTCCCCGTCTTACAACAGCGGACACGCGGTGACCTGCGTGCCGCGCTCCACGCAAAGCCGTTCGTAGTCGCGCAGGTACGTGCGCTCGTCGTCGTCCAGCAGCGTGACATCGATCAGGTCCCAGTCGTAGCCGACCGTGACGATGTTCTCGAACGCCACGGTGTCCGACTCTTCGTCATCCGCGCGCACGATCACGATGTTCTCGATCCGCACGCCGCCCTTGCCCTGCAGGTAGATGCCCGGCTCGACCGAAATCACCGCATTCGGCACCAGCCCGTACTTCGCGCCCGGCGCGAACCGCACGCCACCCTCGTGCACGTGAATCCCGACACCGTGCCCGGTGCCGTGGCCGAAGTCGTAGCCGTGATCGCGGCACACCTGGCGCACCGTCGCGTCGACGTCGCCGCCCGTCGCCGCTTTCGGGAAGCGCGTGACGAGCCCCTTGATGCAGGCCTTCAGCGCGACCGTGTAGATCTCGCGCTGCCACGGCTGCGCCACCGTGTCCGGATGCGTGCGGCGCAGCACGACACGCGTGCAGTCCGTCGCGAAACCGGCGTCGTAGTACGCGCCGCTGTCGAGCAGCACCAGTTCGCCTTCGGTCAGCTCGACCTCGGCGCTCGCCGCCGTGTAATGCGCGAACGCGCTGTTCGCGCCGTTCGCGGCGATCGACGGGAACGTCAGCGCGACCGCCGAGCGTGCGCCGTACGCGTCGTTGATCGCACGCGCCAGGTCGTATTCGGTATGGCGCTGCCCCGGCTCGCCGGCCTTCGCCCAGCGCATCGTCTCGGCGATCGCCGCCGAGCTGCGCGCGAACGCGTCGCGGAACCGGTCGAGCACGGCCGGCGTCTTGCCGGCCCGCAGCGCCTCGACCGGATTGAAATCGGCGTGGCGTGCATGCGGCCACACGCGGCGCACCGACTCGACGAGCGCGCAGTTGACCGACTCGAAGCCGTAGCACACGTGATCGACCGCGAACTGCGCGAGGAAGCGCTCGAGTTCGGCGAAGTCGCGCCGGATCACGTGCAGCGCCGGATACGACGCCAGCTCGACCGGGCACGCGTCGCAGCCCTCCGGCAGGAACAGCGCGACCTGCTCGCCGACCGCGAACAGGAAGCCCAGGTGCGACGACGCATTCGGGATGTGATAGCCGCGGCTGTTCAGCAGATACGCGAGGTCGTCCGATGCGCACGTGAAAAACGCAGTCTTGCCGTGCGCCGCGCCGGTGTGCGCGGCGAGCCGCCGGTTCAGCGTGTCGAGGTTCTGCGCGACGCTCGCGCCGGTCATCACTTCGGGCAGCTCGAAGATCGGCCGCTCGACCACCCAGCCCGGCAGCGCGATCGCGCGGTCGATCTCGCGCTCGGCCAGGCTCGTCCAGTCGAGCGACGCAGCCTGCGTCTGCTCGATCAGCCGGTCGCGCTGCGCGACGCTGATCCGCAGCGCGTCGTAGCCGACCCGGGCGAGCCGGCTCGCGTGCGCGACCAGCCAGTCGGCCAGCGCCTGCCAGATCGTCACGTTCATCCCGAGCTTCTCGATGCGCACCTGCGCCGGGTCGCACTGCTGTTCGGCCTGCAGGTGATAGCGGCCATCGACGAACAGCACGAACGGCGGCACGCCGAGCGCCTGCGCGGTCGCCGCACTCAGGAAGATCCCGCAGCCGGCCGAGCCGTCGAAACCCGACAGCGCGTAGCGCGGGTTGTTGCGGCGTGGCAGGTATTCGGTGATGTATTCGTCCTGCGACGTGACCACTACCGCGTCGAGCCGCGCTGCGTCGAGCAGGCGCGACAAGCCGGCCTGCGTGTCGGCGACGGACGCGTCGTACGAGGGAAGGCCGGAGAAGCTGTATTTCAGTCGATCGATCATCGGATGCCCGTTATTGATTGTCGTCGGCGGACAGCGTCACGCGGCATGGCGCACGCGTGAAGCGACACACCGCCCGTGCGTGGATGACGCGCGGCCCGGCGAGCGGCCGGGCCGCGGTGCCGTTCCAGCGGCAGACCCTCGGGAAAGTTTTGTCTCACTTAACTTTGTTTGATGCGTGCGACAGAATCTAGAGCACGCTGAAATTGAGGTCAAGCTAAAATTTTCGTAGGGTTAAAATTTCCGGCATGGCGCCCGACGGCGGCGCGGCCCTGCACGGCCATACGCGGCGCAGCGCCGTCCGGGCGCCACCGCGCGCGGTACAATGCGCCGGCATCGTCGTCCCGACGGCCGTGTTTCGTGCGATTCGCGGAAAGCCACATCCCGGCGACAGCACCGCCCCTCCGCTCGCCTCCCGACTCGTTGCCACGAAAGAGATTCATGGATTCAGACATCATGCGTATCGGCCAGCGCATTCGCCGCCTGCGCCGGGAAGCGAAGAAGACGCTGCTGGAAGTCGCGACCGAAGCAAACCTGTCGGTCGGGTTCCTGTCGCAGGTCGAGCGCCATCTGACCGGCATCTCGCTCTCATCGCTCGTCAACGTCGCGAAGGCGCTGAACGTGCCGCTCGGCACGCTGATCGACCAGCCGCGCCAGGCGCAGCCCGACTCGCACGCGGGCCGCCGCGAACCGTACGCAGTCGACGCCGCCTCGCAGTGGTACGAGCGGCTGTCCACCACCTTCGACGGCAGCCAGCTCAACGCGCTCAAGGTGCGGATGATGGAGGGCTACCGTTCGGAATGGGTCGCGCACGGCGGCGACGAGTTCGTGTACGTGCTGACCGGCCGGATCTGCTACACGATCGGCAAGAAGGATTACCCGCTGTCGCCCGGCGACTCGCTGCACTTCGACGCGAGGAAGCGCCATCGCGTCGCGAACGTCGGCGACGGGCCCGCCGAGCTGATCGCGGTCGGCACGCTGCCCCTCTTCGACGACAACTGCGGCGAGTTGGGGACCGCGGCGATGAAAATCAGGCTGCTCGCGCGCGACGCCGGCGCGACGCCGGGCGAGCCGCGCGTGAGCCGCCGCGATCCCGCGCCGAAGCGCGAACGCGACGCGGACGCGCACGCGGCAGCGCCCGCCGACAACCCGGCCCGCGCAACGGCAAAGCCGGCTGCCGGGAAGCCGCGCACGGCCGCCGGCAAACGTCCGGCTGCCGCCGCCCCGGCCCGCCGCGCCACCCCGCGTACGAAGAAATAACGGCCGCGGCCGAGCGGCGAACCACGCCACCCGAGCGCGTCGTCCCAGGCTATTCGGCGATCGCCAGCGCCTGCTTGACGGCCTCGACCCGCGCGCGATGCACGGCCTCCTTGATCTGCATCGCGTCGTTGCCGATCCCGCGCGCGATCGCGCCCGCGTCGACGCTGCGCGCGGCCACCAGCGCCACCCGCAGCCGCTCGGCCTGCGGATACGGCTGGGTGTCGAGCCCGAGCCGGCCGCGCGCGTCCGACTCGCACGCCTGCAGCATCTCGGCGAAGCGCGCCGGCTTGCGCAGCGCGTCGCTACGCTCGAAGAACCGCACCAGCGCGGCGGCGCCCATCTCCATCACGCGATGCAGGTTTCCGTGCTCGCGCGCGACCACCAGCGCGAGGTCGCGGCAGTCGTTCGGCACGCGCAGCCGCTCGCACAGCGGCTTGAGCAGGTCGACGCTGCGGCCTTCGTGGCCGACATGGCGCGGCAGCACGTCCGCGGGCGTCGTCGCCTTGCCGAGATCGTGCGTGAGCGCCGCGAAGCGCACCGGCAACGAATAGCCCTGCTTCGCCGCATAGTCGACGACCATCATCACGTGCACGCCGGTGTCGACTTCCGGGTGGTAGTCGGCGCGCTGCGGCACGCCCCACAACGCGTCGATCTCGGGCAGGATGCGCGCGAGCGCGCCGCAGTCGCGCAGCACCGCGAACATCCGCGACGGCTTTGCCTCCATCAGCCCGCGCGCGATTTCCTGCCACACGCGCTCGGGCACCAGCGCATCGACCTCGCCCGCGTCGACCATGTGCCGCATCAGCGCGAGCGTTTCGTCCGCGACCTTGAAATCCGCGAAGCGCGCGGCAAAGCGCGCGATCCGCAGGATCCGCACCGGATCCTCGACGAACGCGTCGCTCACGTGCCGGAACACGCGCGCACGCAGGTCGGCCTGCCCGTCGAACGGATCGATCACCGGGCCGACCAGCGCACCCTTCGGGCTCACTTCGCGCGCCATCGCGTTGATCGTCAGGTCGCGCCGCGCGAGATCCTCGTCGAGCGTCACGTCCGGCGCATAGTGGAACTGGAAGCCGTGATAGCCGGCCGCCGTCTTGCGCTCGGTGCGCGCGAGTGCGTATTCCTCCTGCGTGTCCGGATGCAGGAACACGGGAAAATCCTTGCCGACCGGCCGGAAGCCCTGCGCGGCCATCTGCTCCGGCGTCGCCCCCACCACCACGTAGTCGCGGTCCTGCACCGGCACGCCGAGCAATTCGTCGCGGATCGCGCCGCCTACTGCGTAGATATTCATGGCTGCGGTTCGTATTCGGCAATCACGTTGGTCTCGCCGCGCGCGTCATCGATCCAGCGCTGCACCGCCGGCAGCGCCGTCACGCGCGCCGCGTAGCCGGCCGCGTCCGGCGACAGCGCCGGCTCGTACGTGTTGAAGCGCATCACGACGGGTGCATACATCGCATCGGCGATCCCGAATTCACCGAACAGGAACGGCCCGCCCGATGCCTCGATGCACGCGCTCCACAGCGCGTCGATGCGCGCGACGTCGGCGAGCGCATCGGGCGTCGCGCCGCGCCCCGGCATCGACGCGCGCACGTTCATCCCCATCTGCGTGCGCAGCGCGGCGAAACCCGAGTGCATCTCGGCCGAGATGCAGCGCGCATGCGCACGATCGAGCGGATCGGCCGGCCACATCGGGAATTGCGGATAGCGCTCGGCGAGCGTCTCGGCGATCGCGAGCGAATCCCAGATCGCGACGCCGTGGTCGTCGATCAGGCACGGCACCTTGCCGGTCGGCGAATACTCGCGAATGCGCGCGGCCGTGTCGTCGCGGCGCAGCTCGATCGCGATCTCGTCGAACGGGATACCGAAATGCGCGAGCAGCAGCCACGGCCGCATCGACCACGACGAGTAGTTCTTGTCTCCAATGACGAGTTTCATGGCGATGTTCCGAAAAAGCGCGAAAGTGAATGACGAAAGCGACGGCCCGCGCCGCCTAGCGGCGCGAGCGGAACCAGTCGAAGCGGGAGCGCTGCGCGGCGTTGCCGAGATACGCGGGCGCGATGCTCTCGAGACTCGCCGGCGACAGCCCGAGTTCCGGCGCGAGCGGCCCGGACAGCACGTTCGGCACCGACATCGACGCGAGATTGTCCCGCGTGAGCACCGGCTCGCCTGGCAGGCATTCGAACACGCTCGCCTGCAGCCGCGCGAGCGCGTCGGGCAGCCGCACGATGCGTGCCTGCCGGCCGACCAGCGTGCCGCAATAGCGCACCAGTTGCTCGAGCGTATAGACGGTCGGCCCGCCGAGCTCGTAGGTTCTGCCGTACGCGGCCGCGAGATCGAGCGTGTTGACGAACGCGCGCACGACGTCGCCGACGAACACCGGCTGGAAACGCGCGTCGGGCATCGCGAGCGGCAGCACGGGCAGCGTGCGCTGCAGGTTCGCGAACGTGTTGAGGAAAGCGTCGCCGGGACCGAACACGACCGACGGACGGAAGATGGTCAGCGCGAGCGAATCGGTCGCCGCGACCGCATGCAGCGCGGCCTCGCCGTCGCCCTTCGAGCGCTGGTACATGCTCGCACCGTGCGAATCGGCGCCGAGCGCGCTCATGTGCAGCACGCGCTGCACGCCGACCTCCACGCACGCGGCGGCCAGCGCGGCCGGCAGCGCGACGTGCGCGCGCTCGAACCCGGGCCCGTACGGCGTCCCGCGGCCGCCGTGCAGCACGCCGACCAGATTGACGGCCGCGTGCGCGCCGGCGACGAACCGGGCCAGCGTGCGCGTATCCAGCGCGTCGAGCTCGACGATCTCGACCGGCAGCATCTGCAGGTGGCGCGCGTGTTCGCGCCGCCGCGTGCCGATCCGCACCTGCTTGCCGGCGTCGATCAGCGCATTGACGAGCCGGCTGCCGATGAAGCCGGTGCCACCGAGCAGCGCGACGGTCTGATCCATGTTCCGAACCTCAAAGGGGCTGTTCACGCTAATAACGGGCTTGCGAACGAGCCTTGCCGGCTGCAGTGCAAGAAGCAAGGAGCGCCGTTTGGCCGAGCCAAACAAGCGACGCGCGACGCCGCAATGCGGCCGGCAACGCTCGTTCCCCTGACCGGGAAAAATCATAAATGGGGCTGGCCGCCAGAAGGGCCGATCGCTGCATCATGCTCCTTGCGAATACGTCGAGTATTCGCTTCGTCGCATTCCTTGCGCGCGGCCCTTCTGGCGGCCAGCGCAAGCCCGTTATTCGCGTGAACCGCCCCTTCACACGGCCGCGTCTCGCGCGGCAGTGTGAAGATTGTCGATCAGGGCGAGATCATGCCCAGGCGTTTCTTCAACGACTGCGGTTTGCCCTCGAAGAGCGCCGCGTAGTAGACGGTATTCGACAGCACGTTCTTCACGTAATCGCGCGTCTCGTTGAACGGAATCGTCTCCGCGAAGATCGCGCCTTCGACCGGCTGCGTCAACACCTGGCGCCACTGGCGCGGCCGACCCGGGCCCGCGTTGTAGCCGGCGGTGGCCAGCACCGGCGAGCTGTCGAAGTTGTTGTAGATGTCCGCCAGATACCAGGTGCCGAGCTGGATGTTGGTGTTGATGTCGTGCATCTGCGCGCGCGTGATGGTGCCCATCCCGAGCTTCTTCGCGACCAGCTGCGCGGTGGCCGGCATCAGCTGCATCAGGCCGCCCGCACCGACCGACGAACGCGCGTTCGTGATGAAGCGCGATTCCTGGCGAATCAGCCCGTATGCCCATTCGATGTCGAGGCCCGACGACTGCGCGTAGCGCTCGACGATGTCGCGGTACGGCGACGGGTAGCGCAGCGTGAAGTCGTGCTCGGCCTTCGTGCGGTCGGCCGTGTTGACCGTGCGGTCCAGCAGGTCGACGCGCTTGCCGTATTCCGCGGCCGCCAGCAGCTGGCGATCGGTCATCCCGCGCAGCGGCCAGTTCCATTCGCGGTTGCCTTCGAGGCGCAGGTTCAGCCCGTAGAAGCGCTGCGCGAGCGCGAAGCCCGGAATCTTGCCCATCGCGTCGACCTCGGCGTCGCTCACCTTCGTGCGCGGCGGGATCGACGTGCGCTGGCCGAGCTCTTCGCCGGCGAGCTGCCCGTAGAAGTTGAACTGGCCGGCGACCTGCTCGAATTCCTGGTTCGCCTGCAGCGTGTCGCCGCTCTGCTTGAGCGCGCGCGCATGCCAGTAGATCCATGCCGGATCGTCGCGCAGCGACGGCGGCATCTGCTCGATCGACCAGCGCACCATCGGCCAGTCGCCGGCCAGCAGCGCGGCGCGCGTACGCCATTCGTAGCCCGGATTCGACAGCGGCGCATTCGCGGATTTCGCGTACCAGACCGACGCGAGCGGCGAGCGCTTGATCGCGCCCTGGTAGCCGATCGCACCCCACGCGATCGCCTGTTCCTGCTTCGTCAGCGACGCGGCGACCGACGTCAGCATCCCCGCCGCCGCGTCCGGATCGTTGCGCGCCATGCGGCCGAGCGCGATCAGCGCGAGCTGGTGCGATGCCGCGTCGGAGCCGACGCCGCGCGCGAGGTACAGCGGTGGGGCGCTCGTCGCCTGGTCGAAGCCGGCCGGGCGCTGGCCGAGCGCATCGACGATCTTGCCGCCGAGCGTCGTGTAGTTCTGCTCGTACGCGAGGCGTGCCTGCTGCCACACGTCGTCGCTCGTCAACTGCTGGTTGATCGCCAGCGCGGTAATCAGGTCGACACAGGCATCGCCGTAGTATTTCGGTTCGACGAGCAGCGCACGCGCCGCCTCGGCGACGTTCTCGCCGCGCGCCGCGCGCGATTCGAGCGCGTAGCACTTGACCTGTGTGTCGTCGTCGAGCACGAAGCGCTTGTACTGGTCGTCGAAGTTGCGCCAGTCGTGGCGCGCGCCGAGCACGAGCAGGTAGTCGTTGCGCAGGCGATCGGCGATCGCCTGGCCGTCGTAGCGCTGCAGGAACGACTGCACGGGCGCGTCCGGCGCATCGACACGCGCGCGGCCCGTCGAATCGAACAACTGCGGCTTGATCTGGAAATACTCGACGTAGGACGGGACGGGATAGTTCGGGATCATCGACGCGAGCTGCGCGGCCTTCGCGGCGTCATTGCGGCGCGCGGCTTCGCGAAGCTGCACGAAGATCTGGTCGTCCCCGGCGAGCGTGTCGTCGCCCGGTGCGGCGCACGCGGCCGTGCCCGCGACGAGCGCGGCGGCCGAAAGCGTGAGCGCGACCGCGCGATATACTCGGAAAAGGCTGTTCGACATCGTTTTGAATGGAGCACGAATTGAGCGAAAGCATAGCATGCAACCCTGTGCCTAACCCGAAGGTTGCGCTGCGCAAAACGCTGTCCGGCGCGCGTCGTGACGCCGCGTCGCAGCCCGCCACGAACGCCGCGCTCGACGCGCGGCTGCGCCTGTTGCTCGCACGGCTCGCGCCGCGCACGGTCGGCTTCTACTGGCCGCTGCCGGGCGAATTCGACGCGCGCGACGCGGTGCTCGCGTGGTCCGCGGCAGGCGCGGGTCGCCGCGCTGCGCTGCCCGTGATCGGCGAGCGCCACACGCCGCTCGAATTCCATGCGTGGGACGCACACACGCCGATGCGCGAAGGGCATCACCGGATTCCGGAGCCGGCGTCGGGCGTCGTCGTCGTGCCCGACCTGTTGCTGATTCCGTGCGTGGGATTCGACCTGGAGCGCTACCGGCTCGGCTATGGCGGCGGCTATTACGACCGCACGCTCGCCGTGTGGCCGGGCGACACGCTGCCGGTGACGGTCGGCATCGCGTATGAAGCATGCCGCGTCGATGCGCTGCCGGCCGAGGCGCACGATCTCGCGATGCGCTGGATCGTGACCGACGGCGCACTCTACCCGGCTGCCGGATGACCCGGCGCGCGACGGAGCGGCCAGCGCCGGACGCGCGTCAGCATCATGCTGCGCGCACCGTCGCTCAGCGCACCGTCCGCAATCGTTTACAACGACGCCGCCGCGCGCGCGGCGGTGTCGTAGAGGCCCGATGCGTGGCGCAGCAGCTGCGCCGCGTCACCGATCTGCTCGTTGGTGAGGCCGCTGTCCTTCAGCGTCTCGATCAGGCAATGTTCGCGCACCTCCCGATACTTCAGGCACAGATCGCGGCCCGCGTCGGTCGCGAAGAAGAACACTTCCTTGCCGCTCTTCTCGCTCTTCACATAGCCGCGGGCGATCAGTTTTTTCAGCGCATAGGTCGCGACGTGCGTATCCTCGATATTGAGCACGAAGCAGATGTCGGCGAGCTTCTTCTTGCGTTCGCGATGGCTGACGTGATGCAGCAGCGACACCTCGACCGCCGTCATGTCCTTCGCGCCCGCGGCCGACATGCAGCGCACCATCCAGCGGTTGAACGCATTGCCGGCCATGATGAGCCCGTATTCGAGTTCCGACAGCTCCGCGCTCGAATCGGAAACGAGGTGTTCGGATGACACGATCTTGGTCGGAGGACGCTTCATGGACATGCGGAGCAAGCAGGTTGTCAGGGTGTGCCGAGTGTACGACAGAAGCATCGGCACGCGAGCTAGGCAAAAACGCTTATTGGTAAGTTATCGATATCTTATTGACAATGTGCGCTAACATTGCCGTCCGAACCGTGCCAGTCCGATGACGCAACCCCGCATTTATCCGCTCGGCGATGCCGCCCTCGTCTGCGAGGTGCCGCCGCCCGCCACGCTCGATTGCCAGCGCCGCGTCTGGGCCGTCGCCGAGGCCGCGCGCGCGTGGCCCGACGTGATCGACGTCGTGCCGGGCATGAACAACCTGACCATCGTGTTCGACGCGCTCGCCGCGACGGCCGAGTCGCTCACGCCGGCGCTGCGCGACGCGTGGGAGACGGCCGACGTCGAGCACGCGGACGGCCGGGAGATCGAGATTCCGGTCGAATACGGCGGTGCGGCCGGCCCCGACCTGGCGGCCGTCGCCGCGCACACGGGGCTGTCGACCGACGAGGTCGTCGCACGCCATGCGGCCGGCGAATACGTCGTGTTCTTCGTCGGGTTCCAGCCGGGCTTCGCGTATCTCGGCGGCCTCGACGCGTCGCTGCACACGCCGCGCCGCGCCGCGCCGCGGCTGGAAGTGCCGGCCGGCTCGGTCGGCATCGGCGGTGCGCAGACCGGCATCTATCCGGCCACGTCGCCCGGCGGCTGGCAGCTGATCGGCCGTACGTCGCACGTGCTGTTCGACCCGGCCCGGCCGCAGCCGACGCTGCTGCTGCCCGGCGACCACGTGCGCTTCACCATTGCGGGAGTCGATGCGACATGAGCCAGAACACCGCACCGGGCACCATCGAGGTGGTGCGCGCCGGCCCGCTGTCGACCGTGCAGGATCTCGGCCGCCGCGGCACGCGCCATCTCGGCGTCGCGCAGGGCGGCGCGCTCGACGGCCTCGCACTCGAAGTCGGCAACCGGCTCGTCGGTAACCGCGCTGACGCGGCGGCGGTCGAGATCACGATCGGCCCAGCCGCGTTCCGCTTCACGCGCGCGACGCGCATCGCGATCACCGGTACCGAATTCGGCGCGACGCTCGACGGCAAGCCCGTGTATTCGTGGTGGAGCCTGCCGGTCGAAGCCGGGCAGACGCTCGTGCTGCCGGCCGCGAAACGCGGAATGCGCGGCTACCTGTGCATCGCGGGCGGCATCGACGTGCTGCCGATGCTCGGCTCGCGCAGCACCGATCTCGCGTCGCGCTTCGGCGGCCTCGGCGGCCGCACGCTACGCGACGGCGATCGGCTCCCGGTCGGCGTGCCGCCGGCCGGCGCGGGCTGCCTGGCAGCCGACGCACCCGAATTCGGCGTGAAGGCGCCCACCTGGTGCGCGTTCGTGCGGGTCGACGAGCCGCCGCGTCGCCACCGCCCCGCGCATGCGCCGTGGGCGATGCCCGTGCGCGTACTGCCGGGTCCCGACTACGCATCGTTCGCGGCCGACTCGCAGCAGGCGTTCTGGGACGAGGAATGGCTCGTCACCGCGAACAGCAACCGGATGGGCTACCGGCTCGCCGGCGCCGAGCTCGTACGCGAGCGGCCGGCCGAGTTGCTGTCGCACGCGGTGCTGCCCGGTACGATCCAGGTGCCGCCGAACGGCCAGCCGATCGTACTGATGCACGATGCGCAGACCACCGGCGGCTATCCGAAGATCGGCACGGTGATTCGCGCGGATCTATGGAAACTCGCACAGGCGCGGCTCAACCTGCCGATCCGGTTCGTGCGCACGACGCCCGACGCCGCGCGCGCCGCGCTGACCGCGGAACGTGCGTATCTGCGGCAGATCGACGTCGCGATCGAGATGCGCGAGGAAACGCGCCGCCGCGCGCAATCGCGCGCGGCGTGACAATGGCAACAGCGGCACGGAGGACGCGCCACGCCACCAGTGGACGAGGGACATCATGGAAATCGATCTGAATGCCGATCTCGGTGAAGGATGCGGATCGGACGAGGCGCTGCTCGATCTCGTCACGTCGGCGAACATCGCGTGCGGCTGGCATGCCGGCGGCCCCAATGCGATGCGCGACTGCGTGCGCTGGGCCGTGCAGAAAGGCGTGTCGATCGGCGCGCACCCGAGCTTTCACGATCCGGAGAATTTCGGCCGCAAGGAAATGCAGCTGCCGGCCGGCGAGATCTACGCGGGCGTGCTGTACCAGCTCGGCGCGCTGTCGGCGATCGCGCAGGCCGAAGGCGGCCGCATCGCGCACGTGAAGCCGCACGGCGCGCTGTACAACCAGGCCGCGCGCGACCCGATGATCGCCGACGCGGTGGTGTCCGCGATCCACGACTTCGACCCGTCGCTCGCCGTGTTCGGGCTCGCGAACAGCTTGTTCGTCGCGGCCGCGCGGCATGCGGGTCTCGCCGCGGTCGAGGAAGTGTTCGCCGATCGCGGCTATCGCGCGGACGGCTCGCTGGTGCCGCGCAGCCAGCCCGGCGCACTGATCGACGATGAAGACACCGTGCTTGCGCGCACGCTCGACATGGTGCGCGAGCGGCAGGTGCGCGCGGTGAGCGGCGAATGGGTGCCGCTCAATGCGCAGACCGTCTGCCTGCACGGCGACGGCCCGCATGCGCTGGCGTTCGCGAAGCGGATCCGCACGGCACTCGAGGCAGCGGGCGTCGACGTCGTCGCGCCCGGCGCGCTGCAGGCCGACGAAGGCGCGTAACGTCCCCGGCCCCCCGGCCCCCGGTCCCCGCCGTCGCCGGACGAAAACCGCCGCACCAAAGAAAAAAGCGCCCTCGTGGCGCTTTTCTGTTGGCGCAATCGCCGCGGACTTCGCCGTCTGTCGATTCGCCCCCCGAAGCCGTCGGTCGACGGCGACCGGAAAGATGCTCCGGATCAAAAAACGTCCGCCGCCGCCCGATTACCGCTTCCCCCGGTCGGACGACGGAACGTCGCTTATCTGCAAGTCTGTCGCATGCATTTGTTCTGCCGACGATGTTTGGCCCCGCCGTGCATGCAGACACTCCGTGGCCGGCACGTACATCACGTGCCGGCTACGCTAACCCCGCGCTTTGTTTTTGCTACCCCGTAGAACTTTTTCTATTCTTTTCATTTTTTCAACTTGTGGGATGAAGAATAGAGATTGCCAGAACCGGATGTCAATCGTTTTAAACGCTATTTTCTGAAGATTCGAGGGTTTTCCTTATCGGTGCGCACGGCTGCACCAGCGCCTCGCAGCGCGTGCGCGCCATCGATCAGACAGAGGGAGATCTGTCCATGCGACCTGCCGGGATCAGTTCGCGTCGACCCGGTATCCTTGCTGGCGCAACAATTCGAGTACACCGCGCTGGCCACCCAGATGCAGCGCGCCGATCGCGACGAACAGCGGCCGGTTCGGCGCGGCGATTGCCGTCATCCGTGCAACGAAGCGCCGGTTGCGCTCGTA
Organism: Burkholderia sp. A9; assembly: GCF_000801975.1. Taxonomy (NCBI): domain Bacteria; kingdom Pseudomonadati; phylum Pseudomonadota; class Betaproteobacteria; order Burkholderiales; family Burkholderiaceae; genus Burkholderia; species Burkholderia sp. A9. Next base: position 48,796 of record NZ_JSZN01000003.1, read on the forward strand.
CAGGATCTTGTTGTCGATCGACGCCGACAGTGCCTTCGAACGGGCCAGCCGCTCGCTCTTCGCAACCGCCCACGCCGAGATCGCGTCGGCGTCGCCAATTTGCCACAGCCGGTGCAGCGCCTTGATGTCGTCGGCGTTCTGCGCCGGGGTCTGCACCATGTCCTGGGCGAGCATCTCGCGCTGCTCGGCGAGCGTCAGCCCAGTGAATGCGCGCATCTGCTCGGCGAGCGTCTCGAGCCCGATCACGCGGCCACCCGTCTTCTTCAGGAACACGTTCTGCAACTGCGCCTCGGTGCCGTACTCGGTCTGCAGGCCGGCCGACAGCGAGTCGTAGGTCTCGACGACGAGCGCCGCGAGCCACGGCCGCATCCGGCGGATCTCCGCGAGCGCGGCCGGGTTGCCGCGCAGGCGCGCCGCGAGCCGCTGCCACAGCGGCTCGGGCAGCATGCGCTGCAGGCACGGGTAGCGGCACACGCCGTACTTCGACACGTCGTCCTGCGATTCGAGCAGATCGTCGGGCGACAGCTCGAGCGCGACCGTCGGCGACGCGGCGAGCGCCGCGAGGATGCGCGGCCGGAACGGCTGGGCGGGCGGGTAGTCGGACGGGTCGCCCGTATGCAGCGTGCCGAGCACGTACAGCGTGACCTTGCCCTTGGTGGCGACATAGAACGGCATGCGCGCAGGCTGCACACGCACCGTGCCGCGCGCGACCGTGCCGTTCGACACGGACGGCACGTGGAAGCCCGGCAGGTTCAAGCCCGGTGGCGGAACCTGCGACGGACGGATCGGCGAACTCGCCGGCGCGCGCCCTTCGGCACGCGCGGCGTCGACGGGAACCAGCACGCTGGCGGCCACGCACGCGCCGGCCAGCGCCGCGCCCGTGACCGTGCGCACGCTCCAGCGCCGTGCGTTGCGGCACGCGCGCATCACACGCGCGCTGCCGGCCCCCGAACGGCGCACGCCAGGCGCGCGCGCCGCCAAACCATCAGGCATTCGCCTCCCCCACCTCCTCGGCGCGATGGCAGGCCACGCGGCGTCCGTCGACGTCGCGCAGCTGCGGTTCCTCGACGCGGCAGCGCTCGACCGCGTACGGGCAGCGCTGGTGAAACGCGCAGCCCGACGGCGGATTGAGCGGCGACGGCAGCTCGCCCTGCAGCTTGATCTGGATCCGGCGGTCTTCTTCGAAGATCGCCGGCGTCGCCGACATCAGCGCGCGCGTGTACGGATGGCGCGGCCGTGCGTAGATCGTCGCCTTGTCGCCGAGCTCGGCGACACTGCCGAAATACATCACCATCACGTCGTCCGCCACGTGCTCGACCACCGACAGGTTGTGCGAGATGAACACGTAGCTCGTCTTGAACTGCTCCTGCAGATCCATGAACAGGTTCAGGATCTGCGCCTGGATCGACACGTCGAGCGCGGACACCGGCTCGTCGGCGACGACGATCCGCGGATCGAGGATCATCGCGCGCGCGATCGCGACCCGCTGGCGCTGGCCGCCCGAGAACATGTGCGGATAGCGCTTCGCATGCTCGGGCCGCAGGCCGACCGTGCGCATGATCTGCGCGATGCGCTGCGCGCGCTCGGTGGCCGTCAGGTTCGTGTTGATCTCGAGCGGCTCGGCGAGCGTCTGCTCGACGGTCTTGCGCGGGTTCAGCGACGCGAACGGGTTCTGGAACACCATCTGCACGCGGCGGCGCAGGTCGGCGACCGTCTCGCGGTTCGCACCGGCCACGTTCTTGCCGTCGATCACCAGGCTGCCCGCGGTGGGCGTCTCGATCATCGTGAGCTGGCGCGCGAGCGTCGATTTCCCGCAGCCCGACTCGCCGACGACGGCGAGCGTCTTGCCGCGCTTCAGCGTGAACGACACGCCGTTCAGCGCCTTCACCGTGCCCTGCCCGAACATCCCGCGCTTGACCGTGTAGTGCTTCGCGAGCTGGTCGGCGACCAGCACCGCGTCCTCGTCGTGCGGCGTGGCACGCGTTTCGTGGACTGCATTCATCGTGCGCCTCCCGTCAGGTCGAGGTTGGAAACATTGAGCGGCTTGATGCAGCGCGCACGCATCGCATCGTTGCCGGACACCAGCGTATCGAGCGCCGGACGTGCCTTGCGGCAATCGTCGACGACATACTTGCAGCGCGGCGCGAACAGGCACCCGGACGGGCGATCATCGCGGCCGGGCACCATGCCGGGCAATGCGGCAAGGCGACGCGCCCCCTGATTGTGCTCGGGAATCGCCGCGAGCAGCGCTTCGGTATACGGATGATGCGGCGCACGGAAGATGTCCGGCACGCGATTGGTCTCGATGACCTCGCCCGCATACATCACCGCGACGCGCTGCGCGACCTCCGACACCACGGCCAGATCGTGCGAGATCAGCACGAGCGCCATGCCGCGCTCCTTCTGCAGCTTCACGAGCAGATCCATGATCTGCGCCTGGATCGTCACGTCGAGCGCGGTGGTCGGCTCATCGGCGATCAGCAGCTTCGGATTGCACGCGACCGCCATCGCGATCATCACGCGCTGGTTCATCCCGCCCGACATCTGGTGCGGGAACGCCGTGATGCGGTTCTTCGCATCGGGAATCCCGACCTGGTCGAGCAGTTCGAGCGCGCGCCGGTGCAACGCGTCGCCGCGCAGCCCTTCGTGCAGCTTCAGCACCTCCTTGATCTGGTAGCCGACCGTGTAGCTCGGGTTCAGGCTCGTCAGCGCGTCCTGGAACACCATCGCGATGTCCTTGCCGACGATCTTGCGCCGCGCCTTCGGCGACGCCTTCAGCAGGTCCACGCCGTTGAACGTGACCTCGTCGGCCGTCACCTTGCCGGGTGCGTCGATCAGGCCCATCAGCGCCATCATCGTCACGCTCTTGCCCGAGCCCGATTCGCCGACGACGCCCACCACCTCGCCCGGCGCGATCGACAGGTTGATCCGGTCGACGGCGGGCAGGCCGTTGAAGTTCACCGCGAGATTGCGGATGGTCAGAAGATTCTGGGTCATGTCAGGCCATCCGCTTCAGTTTGGGATCGAGCGCGTCGCGCAGCCCGTCGCCGAGCAGGTTGATTGCGAGCACCGAAATCAGGATCGACAGGCCGGGCATCGTCACGATCCACCATGCGTTGTCGATGTAGTCGCGCGCGGATGCAAGCATCGCGCCCCACTCGGCGGTCGGCGGTTGCACGCCGAGGCCGAGGAAGCCGAGCGCGGCCGCATCCAGGATGGCCGACGAGAAGCCGAGCGTCGCCTGCACGATCAGCGGTGCCGTGCAGTTCGGCAGCACCTGCGAGAACATCAGGCGCAGCGTGCCGGCACCGGCCACGCGCGACGCCGTCACGTACTCCTTCTGCAGCTCGCCGAGCGCCGATGCGCGCGTGAGACGCACGTAGGCCGGCAGCGCGACGATCGCGATCGCGAACATCGTGTTGGTGAGACCCGGGCCGATGATCGCGACGACCGCGACCGCGAGCAGCAGCGACGGCAGCGCGAGCAGCACGTCCATGATGCGCATCACGGCCGTGTCGGCCCACTTCTGGAAGAACGCGGCGACCAGCCCGAGCACGATGCCGGGGATCAGCGCGAGTACGACCGACACGAAGCCGATCCAGAACGACATCCGCGCGCCGAACATCAGGCGGGACAGAATATCGCGGCCCGCTTCGTCGGTGCCGAGGATGAACTTCCAGTTGCCGCCGTCGAGCCACGCGGGCGGGATCTTCACGAAGTCGCGGTATTGCTCGACCGGGCTGTGCGGCGCGATCAGCGGCGCGAACACTGCGACCAGGATCAGCACCAGCACGACGATGCCGGCACCGACGGCGCCGCGGTTGCGCGAGAAGTTGGCCCAGAACTCGCGCAGCGCGAGCGCACGGCCGCCGGCCGGCGCGGATTCGGTCGGCAGGGTGTTTTGCAGATTGCTCATGGAATTACCTCGTGTGGCGAATGCGCGGATTCAGCACGCCGTACAGCAGGTCGACGACCAGGTTCACGACGATCACGAGTGTCGCGATCAGCAGGATGCCGCCCTGGACGACCGGATAGTCGCGGCGGCCGATCGCATCGATCAGCCATTTGCCGACACCGGGCCACGAAAAGAGCGTCTCGGTCAGCACGGCGCCGGCAAGCAGCGTGCCGATCTGCAGGCCGATCACGGTGACGACCGGGATCAGCGCGTTGCGCAGCGCATGCACGACGACCACGCGTGCGGGCGACAGCCCCTTTGCGCGTGCGGTGCGGATGTAGTCCTCGCGCAGCACTTCGAGCATCGACGAGCGCGTCATCCGCGCGATCACCGCGAGCGGGATCGTGCCGAGCACGATCGCAGGCAGGATCAGGTGGCTGACCGCCGACTTGAACGAGCCTTCATCCGGCGCGAGCAGCGCGTCGATCAGCATGAAGCCGGTCGGGTGCGGGAAGTCGTATTCGACCGCGATGCGCCCCGACACGGGGGTCCAGCCGAGGTAGGACGAAAACACCATGATGAGGATCAGCCCCCACCAGAAGATCGGCATCGAGTAGCCGGTGAGCGCGGTGCCCATCACGCCGTGATCGACGACCGAGCCGCGTCGCAGCGCGGCGATCACGCCGGCCGGCAGCCCGACCGCGAGCGCGAACACGAGCGCGCACAGCGACAGCTCGACGGTCGCCGGGAAGCGCGCGAAGAACTCGCCCGCGACGCTGGTATTGGTGATGATGGACGTGCCGAGGTCGCCGTGCAGCGCCCGGCCGATGTAGTGGATGTACTGCATGGGCAGCGGCTGGTCGAGCCCGAGGCGTTTCATTGCCTCCGCATGCATCGCGGGATCGACGCCGCGCTCGCCCATCATCACTTCGATGGGGTCGCCCGGTATCAGGTGAATCAGCGCAAACGCCAGGATGGTGATGCCGATGAAGGTCGGGATCACCATGCCCACGCGGCGCAACACGAATGTGAACATGATGCGTCTCGTATTTTCTTGTGGGAAATGTGCGACCGGCGACGGGAAGCTTTTGGCCTCCCGCCGCCGGATGAGTTAGCCGGTCTCGATCTTCCTGGACAGCTTACACGGGCCGTATTACTTCACGCCGACACCGTCGAAGCGTGCGTAGCCAAGCGGCTCGATGCGCATGTCGACCACGTTCTTGCGTACCGGCTGGTAGACCGTCGAGTTCGCGATCGGCGAGAACGGCAGTTGCTGCGCGAAGATCTGCTGGGCCTGCGTGTAGATCTTCGTGCGCGCGTCCTGGCCCGTCGTCGTGCGACCCTTCTGGATCAGCTCGTCGAACGGCTTGTAGCACCAGTGCGAGAAGTTGTTGCCCTTGATCGCTTCGCAGCCGAGCAGCGTGCCGAGCCAGTTGTCGGGGTCGCCGTTGTCGCCCGTCCAGCCGATCAGCATCGTGTCCTGCTCGCCCGTGTGCGCGCGCTTGATGTACTCACCCCACTCGTACGTGACGATCTTCGCCTTCACGCCGATCTTCGCCCAGTCGGCCTGAATCATCTCGGCCATCAGGCGGGCGTTCGGGTTGTACGCGCGCTGCACCGGCATCGCCCACAGCGTGATGTCGAAACCGTTCGGATAGCCGGCCTTCGCGAGCAGCGCCTTCGCCTTCTCGGTGTCGTTCGGGGCCATCTTCAGGTTCTTGTCGTACGACCATTGGGTCGGCGGCATCGGCGCGCTGGCGGCCTGGCCTGCGCCCTGGTACACGGACTCGAGGATCGCCTTCTTGTTGATCGCCATGTCGAGCGCCTGACGCACTTCGAGCTTGTCGACCGGCTTGTGCTCGACGTTGTACGCGAGGTAGCCGAGGTTGAAGCCCGGCTGCGACGGCATGTCGATGCCCGAGTCGGCCTTCAGCGTCGCGATGTCGGCCGGACGCGGATAGCTCATCACCTGGCATTCGTTGCGCTTGATCTTCTGCACGCGCACACCCGGGTCGGGCGTGATCGAGAAGATCAGCTTCGACACCTTCACCGCGCCCTTCTTCCAGTAATCAGGATTGCCGTCGAAACGGATCGTCGCGTCCTTCGTGTAGCTGCGGAAGATGAACGGGCCCGTGCCGACCGGCTTCTGGTTGATGTCGGCGGCCTTGCCGGCCTTCATCAACTGATCGCCGTATTCGGCCGACAGGATCGACGCGAATTCCATCGCCATGTTCTGGATGAACGGCGCGTTCGGCTCGGACAGCGTGAACTTCACGGTGTACGGATCGACCTTCTCGACCTTCGTGATCAGCTTGTCGAGGCCCATGTCGGTGAAGTACGGGAACGACACCGGATACGCCTTGCGGAACGGCTGGTTCGGATCGAGCATGCGCTCGAACGAGAACACGACGTCGTCCGCATTGAACTCGCGCGTCGGCTTGAAGAAGTCGGTCGCGTGGAACTTCACGCCGTGGCGCAGGTGGAACGTGTACACCTTGCCGTCGGACGAGACGTCCCACTTCTCGGCGAGGCCCGGCTCGACCTTGGTGCCGCCGCGCTCGAATTCGACGAGACGGTTGTAGACGGTGAACGTGGCGGCGGTGAAATCGACGCCGGTCGTGAATTGCGCGGAATCAAAACCCGCCGGGCTGCCTTCTGAGCAGTAGACGAGCGTTTTGTTCGGGATCTGTGCGAATGCAGAACCCGCGACGCCGAGCGATGCCGCTGCCACGCCTGCAATGGCGGTAACACGCAGGGTGTGCAACAGACGGTTGTATTCCATGTTTCCTCCAGGTCTCCAGATCGGAACCGGTCCCCCAGGGGGGCCGGGTACGCGGATATTACTTGAGCTAGCGATTTTGCAACAAGCTGGAGAAAAAACTCTTCTACACGCGCCCACACGGGTTTTTGCGGATGTCTTGCGCACGCGAAAAGTGCCTCTGCGCGCGCAAGCGGCCATTTCGATCATCCCGCGCACGTTTCCTTCGGCAACTAAACATTTCGTACGCGAACGCGAACGTGCGTCACGCGCTTTTCCGGGACCTGCCGGCCATCGTTACGTCGATTGAAAGGATCGATGGACGGCCGCGCGCCGTCAGGCCGGCGCGTCGAGATCCGCGCTGCGCGCCGGCACGAACGCGACCGCGACGATCGACAGCACGAGCCCCGCCATCACGTAATAGGTCGGCGCGAGCGGCGAGCCCGTCACCTTGATCAGCCAGGTGACGATGAACTGCCCGAAGCCGCCGAACAGCATCACCGCGACGTTGTACGCGATCGACAGCCCGGTCGAGCGCACGTTGGCCGGGAACAGCTCGGCGATCATCGCGCCGAACGGCCCGTAGTAGCCCGCGAGCGTCACCGACAGCACGGCCTGCACCGCGATCAGCCGGCCGATGCTCGGCGCCGCGTCGAGCCATGCGAACAGCGGATACATCAGCACGAGCGTCAGCACGAGCGACCACAGCGACAGCCCCTTGCGGCCGATGCGGTCCGACCATGCGCCCGCGACCGGCGACAGCACCATCAGCAGCAGGTTGCCGACGATCACCGCGTAGAACGATTCCGCATAGGGCAGCTTCAGCTGCTTCACCGCGAACGTCGGCAGATAGCTGATCAGCACGTAGATCGTCACCGTCAGCGCGATCACCGAGCCGAGCCCGCACAGCACCTCGCGCGGGTGGCGCGTGAACACCTCGCCGAGCGTCGCGCGGCGCGCGCTTTGCTGCGCATGCAGGAACGCTTCGGAATCGGCGAGATGACGGCGGATATAGAAGCCGATCGGGCCGATCACCAGCCCGAGGATGAACGGCACGCGCCAGCCCCAGTTGCGCAGCGCGTCGTGCGACAGCCCGCGCGTGATGGCCGCGCCGACGAGCGCGCCAATCAGTAGCGCGGCCGCCTGGCTCGCCATCTGCCAGCTGCCATAGAAGCCGCGTTTCGAGAACGGCGCGGCCTCGATCAGCAGTGCGGTCGCGCTGCCGAATTCGCCCCCCGCCGAGAAGCCCTGCAGCAGGCGGCCGAACACGATCAGGAGCGGGCCGCCGATGCCGATCGCAGCATACGGCGGCGCGATCGCGAGCAGGAAGATGCCGGCCGTCATCAGCAGGATCACGAGCGACAGCGCAGCCTTGCGGCCTGCGCGATCCGCGTACAGCCCGAACACGATGCCGCCGATCGGGCGCATGAAGAAGGCGACGCCGAACGTCGCGGTGGTCAGCAGCAGCGACGAGTACTCGCTGGAAGTCGGGAAGAACAGTTCAGCGATCACGACCGTCATGAAGCCGAACACCGTGAAGTCGTACCACTCGAGCGCGTTGCCGATCACGGCCGCCGCGACTGCGCGCCGGTTCAGCGCACGCTCGGGCCGGATCGTTTTGGTTGAATTCGCAATCGTCGCCATGCGTGCCTCTTCCTCGTGGATTCGCCGTGTCGGGCGGCGCGGCGCGCGGGGTGGCCACGGCGCGCTGGTTTGCAGCGAGTGTAGAAAGCGACGGAACCGTTTTCAAGCATAAAAAACGCCCGCCATCGTCCGACGGCGGGCGTTTTGCGGTTTTCGCCACATTGCGGCATCGCACGATGCCGCCGCGGACATCAACCCATCTTCGAGAATGCGCTGCACCAGCCCTTCGCTGACACCTGCTTGCCGGGGAATGCGCCGCACGGGCCGGAAGCCGAGCCCTTCTTGCCCTGGTACAGCATGCAGGCCGCGCAATCCTGGCCCGCTGCGTATTTCGGATACTTCGTCTTGTCGACCTTCGTGGCATCGGCCTTGTAGCCGAGCGCCACTGCGGTCGGATCCGTTTCCGACAGCATCGGCGCATCGGCCAGTGCTTCGCGCGACAGCGCCAGCGCGGACACGACGCCAACGCTCGAAATCAGGAAACTCCGACGGGATGTTTTCATGGGGGACTCGCTCCAACGTTATCGGTTTGAAAGCTGTTCTGGCGACAGCCGTTCAACAGAATAACCGCCAAGCGAATAAATGTGCGCGCCGAAATGCCGGAGATAAGGGATTTCACACGGGGATTTCACGCATCCGGCCCGCGCGGGTGCGGGCCGGATCCGTCATGCATGCGACGTCATGTCGCCCACGCGCTGCGCGAGCGCGAGCGACGCGGTGAGCCCTGGCGACTCGATGCCGAACAGGTTCACGAGCCCGCGCACGCCGTGCTGCGCGGCGCCCTGCACGATGAAGTCGGCCGGCGGCTCGCCGGGCCCCACGAGCTTCGGGCGGATTCCCGCGTAAGCCGGCTGCAGCGCGTCGTCGGGCAATTCCGGCCAGTATGCGCGGATCGATGCGTAGAACGCCTGCGCGCGCGCCGGATCGACTTCGTAGCGCAGCGCATCGACCCATTCGACGTCCGGGCCGAAGCGTGCCTGCCCGGCCATGTCGAGCGTCAGGTGCACGCCGAGCCCCGCCCGGTCGGGCATCGGGTACACGAGGTGCGAGAACGGCGCGCGCCCGGACAGGCTGAAGTAGTTGCCGCGCGCGAGATACAGCGGCGGCACCCAGCGCGGGTCGAGGCCGCGGATACGGCGCGCGAGCGCCTGCGCGCCGAGGCCCGCGCTGTTGATCACGCACGTCGCCTCGATTTCGGTCGGCGCGTCGCCGCCGGTGCGCACGACGAAGCAGCCGCCGCGCAACACCTCGATCGACTCGACCGGGGATTTCAGCGCGCACACGGCGCCGTTGCGCTCCGCGTCGCCGAGCAGCGCAAGCATCAGCTGGTGGCTGTCGACGATGCCGGTGGCCGGCGAGAACAGCGCCTCCACGCATTCGAGCGCGGGCTCGAGCGTCTGCGCCTCGGTACGCGTGAGCGGCATCAGGTCGAACACACCGTTTTCCGCCGCGCGCGTGGCGATCGCCTTCAGTTGCTTCACCTGCGCGGCGCTCGTCGCGACCAGCAGCTTGCCCACGCGCCGGTGCGGCACGTGATGCGTATCGCAGAACTGGTACAGCAGGTCGCGGCCGTGCACGCACGACATCGCCTTCAGCGAGCCGCGCGGGTAGTAGAGCCCCGCGTGGATCACCTCACTGTTGCGCGAACTCGTGCCCGTGCCGATCGCATCGGCCGCCTCGAGCACGATCGTCTCGCGCCCGCGCGCAGCCAGTTCCCGCGCAATCGCCAGACCGACGACGCCGGCGCCTATCACCACACAATCCATCTGCTCCATAGCGTTTCGCGTCGCTCACGCGTCGAGGGGAGGGAAATGAATTGTACGTCCCGGTTCGCCCGCTTGCCGAATGCATCTGCATCCGCGCGTGCGCGCGCGTCGCGATGCCCGTCGCGACGCGCGCGCCGCCGGCTCAGAAGCCGATCGGCCGGCGCTTCGCCGCGCCCTCGTCGGCGCGGATGTCGCCGGGCGCGATCACGTCGCGGCCATCGAGCCGCGCGGCGCCGAATGCATGCAGCAGTGCGCGACGCATCGTGCGCGGCGGCGTCGCGGCCAGCACGTCGAGCGCGTCGTCGTCGAGCGCGTCGGGGAAGCGCCGCCCCCACGCGTGCGACGTGCGGATCTCGTCGTAAATGGTCTGCGCGATCCGACGCGCGCCGGCCGCGTCCGGCGGCGCGATCTCGTACACGTTCATCCGGTTCAGCAGCGGCTCCGGAATCGCCTGCGCGTCGTTCGCAGTCGCGACCCAGATCACGTTGCCCGCATCGATCGGCACTTCGGCGAATTCGTCGACGAACGCGCGCGCAGTGTCGTGCTCGAGCAACGCATACAGCGCGCCGAGCGGATCGTATTGCGCATCGCTGCCGGCCTTGTCGATCTCGTCGACCGCGATCACCGGGTTCGCATAGCTGCCGTTGACGAGCGCTTCGAACACCTTGCCCGGCTTCGCGTTCTTCCATTGCGACGACGCGCCCGACAGGATCCAGCCGGCCGTCAGCGAACTCATCGGAACGTAGTGATACGCGGTGCCGAGCAGCTGCGCGAGCGCCTTCGCGAAATGCGTCTTGCCGATGCCGGGCGGCCCGAGCAGCAGGATCGGCATCAGTTCGAGCCGATCGTCCGTCTCGAGGCACAGCGCGACCTGCTTGCGCACGTCGCCGAGCGGCTCGGTGAAATTGGGCAGCGCGTCGCCGAGCTCGTCGAACGACGGCATGCGGTTCGGCTTTACGCAAAAGCGCAGATTGCCGGTCTTGAGCATTCGCTCGTAGGTGGCGCGCAGTGCGTCGCTCGCGCTCTCGTTCAGGTCGTTCAGCGCCGCCTCGACCTGCTCGAGGTCGTACACCATGCTGAAGGACGCCACCGCCAGTTCCTGTTTCACCATCGCCGTCGTCATACCAACCTCGCTGCCGCTGCCGTCACACCACCATCAGACCCTTACGATTTCAGTGTAGCGATCCCGCAACCGCGTGCAAGCAAGCAGCCGAGCGAGTCTGCTGCTAACAGCGCGCGTGCGCTGCAGCGTCGCGCGGCGCGGCGTATCATCGATAGTTCACCGGCCGCCGCGCCGGCCTCGCCGACGGCGCCCGCGCGGCGCGTCGCGCTTCGTTCCGAAGGTATGCCGATGCCCGCCCCCGCCGCTTCCCCGCGCGTCGACACCGACGCGCTCCCCACGGTCGACGCCGTCGACACCGTCGACACCGCGCTCAAGTCGCGTCGCGCGATTCGCGCGTTCCTGCCGACACCCGTGCCGCGCGACACGCTCGAGGCGATCCTCGAAGCCGCGAGCCGCGCGCCGTCCGGCACCAACATCCAGCCGTGGCACGTGTACGTCGCGACCGGCGCGACCCGCGACGCACTCGCCGCGGCGCTGACGGCCGCCTACGACGATCCGGCGCGCGACGAAAAATACGTCGCGGAGTACGACTACTATCCGCGCGAATGGGTGTCGCCGTATATCGACCGGCGCCGCAAGGTCGGCTGGGACCTGTACGGGCTGTTGAACATCGGCCGCGACGAGAAGGCGCGCATGCACGCACAGCACGCGCGCAATTTCCGCTTCTTCGATGCGCCGGTCGCGTTGTTCTTCACGCTCGACCGCGTGATGACGCACGGTGCGTGGCTCGACTGCGGCATGTTCGTGCAGGGCGTGATGACGGCCGCGCGCGCACGCGGCCTCGATACCTGCCCGCAGGCCGCGTTCGTGCCGTTTCACCGGGTCGTTGCCGAGCACCTCGACATACCGGCCAACCAACAGCTCGTCTGCGGGATGTCGCTCGGCCATGCGGATCCGGACGCGATCGAGAATCGCCTCGTCACCGAGCGCGCGAGCGTCGCCGAGTTCGCGCGCTTTTTCGCTTGAAAACGTGTGACGCGCACCTACCTTTCGATCAGGACCGAATCGTGCGGCGAACCTGCGGCGCCCCGTCCTGTCACACCATCGTCCAAATCGATCGGGCGTAAGATGTGCGTCCGTTACCCGCTACCCCGCGTTTCCGGAGAAGTTTCATGCTGAAACACGGCCTGGCCGTCCTGCTCGCGAGCGTCGCGCTCGCCGCTCACGCACAAAGCCCCGCACCGGCCAGCGTCGCGTGGGAGATCCAGGTGCTACGCGACGGTCAGACGATCGACACGTTCCAGCAGCGCACCACCGTGGGTCAGACCCGCACCGATACCCATCGCTATCCGTCCGCCGTGCCCGTCGGCTGCGGCAATGCCGCGCGCGTCGTGCCGACCGAGCGCTCGCGTTCGGTGACGGTCGCGCCGCTCACCGTCGACGCCACCGCGAACACCGTGTCGCTCGCGCTCGACGTGCAGGAAACCCTCGACGACGAAAACGCGACGCGCAGCGATCCGTGCGTGCCCGCGTCGCCGCGACAGATCGTCGCGAGCCACCCCGGGCTGTCGGTCGGCAGCGAGGCGTGGACCGACTGGACGCTCGTCGAGCAGCATCCGCATCTCGTCTACCGTGTGCGTGCGCACGTCGCGAAGGACTGAACGCCATGTCCGCCGACGCCCTGTCCTTGCCGTTCGCCGAGCCGCACGCCGCGCCCGACGAAATCACCGCGGTCAGCTGGAACCTGCACAAAGGCCGCTCGCCGCTCGGCTTCACCGCGTGGAACGCGATGCGCAACTGGATGCAGTCGACGCACGCCGACGTGTATTTTCTGCAGGAAGCGATGGCGCGCCGCATGCCGCGCCCGCTGCTCGCACCCGGCTTCGGCGCACCGATGGACGACGCGGTCGACGACGTGTGGCATTGCCAGGCCACCGAGATCGCGCAGGCGCTCGACTGGCAGATCGCGCTCGGGCCGAACGTGTTCAAGCCGTCATGGCGGCACGGCAACGCGATCCTGTCGCCGCACCCGCTCGACCTCGGCGGCCGCTGGGACATCTCCGCGCACCGCTTCGAGCGGCGCGGGCTGCTGGTCGCGCGCGCGACGCTCGCCGGCGCGCGCCCGGTCACGCTGCTGTGCGCGCACCTCGCGCTCACGCGCGCGGCGCGGCTGCGCCAGATGCACTGGATCGCACACTGGATCGTGCGCAACGCGGGCGACGACCCACTCGTGCTCGCCGGCGACTTCAACGACTGGCGCAACGATTCGGTCGCGCTGTTCGGCGAGATCGGGCTGTCCGAGGTCGCGACGCTGCTCGGCCAGTCGGGCCGCACGTTCCCCGCGTTCTCGCCGGCGCTCGCGCTCGACAAGATGTTCGTGCGCGGGCTGACGCCGCTCGAATGGCAGGCGCCATCCGGCGAAACCGCCTGGCTGTCGGACCACCTGCCGTATATTGCGCGATTGCGCCTCGATCCACCGTGATCCGGTAACGCCGCAAGCGCGGCCGCGCGGTGCACGCTACAGTAGCGCTTTGCCCGCCCCGCCGCCGCGCCGCCATGTCCTACCTCCCGATCCTGCTGCAAATCGCCGTGGTCTACCTCGTCGCGGCGATCACGCCCGGCCCGAATTTCTTCATGATTTCGCAACTGTCGCTCGCGGGGCGGCGCAGTCTCGGCGCCGCGTCGGCGCTCGGCGTCGGAACCGCATCGGTCGCGTGGGCAACGCTCGCGATGCTCGGCCTCGCGGCCGTGTTGCACCAGGTCGAATGGCTGTACGAGACGATCCGGATCGGCGGCGCCGTCTATCTCGTGTATTTCGGCGTGAAGCTGCTGCGCTCGGGCGTGCGCCGCGACCCGGCGCCGGCCGACGCGCCGGACGCGCGCGTGCCGCCTGCCGCACCGCACCTGCGCGACTACCTGCGCGCCTATCGCAGCGGCCTGCTCACGTGCCTGACCAACCCGAAATCGTGCGCGTTCTGGACCAGCGTGTTCGCGGCGATGCTGCCCGCGCACGTGCCGCTGTGGTTCAACGGCGCGGTGCTGGTGACGATCGGTGTGCTGTCGGCCGGCTGGTATTCGAGCGTCGCCTGTCTGTTCGCGAGCCCGCGCGCGCAGCGCGGCTACCGGCGCGTGCGGCGCCCGCTCGACGCGCTGTGCGGGGCTGCGCTCGTCGGCCTCGGCACGAAGCTCGCAGCCGATCGCTGAAAGCCGGTTGAAATAATTCGTTGCGCCAAATCCGCGCAGCCGCGCGGGTCAAGCCCGCATCTGCCCCAAGCAGGGTAAAATAACCAGTTCCTCAATCGTCTGTCATCGAGAAGGCGCGTGTCCGACGCGCCGGCCGGCCGATCCTCGATCGGGCCGACGCACTCGGTTTTTTGCCCGTTTTTGGGCCCGTTACACGCGTTCGCTACGCGCGTCCGTTTTCAAAGCCATGAGCAAATACGACACCGCCACCGTCCAATCCGTCCACCACTGGACCGACACGCTTTTCAGCTTCACCTGCACTCGTGAGCCGAGCCTGCGCTTCAACAACGGCGAATTCACGATGGTCGGCCTCGAGGTCGACGGCAAGCCGCTTGCGCGCGCCTACTCGATCGTCAGCCCGAACTACGAAGAGCACCTCGAATTCTTCAGCATCAAGGTCCAGAACGGCCCGCTGACGTCGCGCCTGCAGCACCTGAAGGTGGGCGACCCGGTGCTGATCGGCAAGAAGCCGACCGGCACGCTCGTCGCCGACAACCTGCTGCCCGGCAAGACGCTGTGGATGCTGTCGACCGGCACGGGCCTCGCTCCGTTCATGTCGATCATCCGCGACCCGGACATCTACGAACGCTTCGACAAGGTCATCCTGACGCACACCTGCCGCCTGAAGGGCGAGCTGGCGTACATGGACTACATCAAGCACGACCTGCCGGGCCACGAGTACCTTGGCGACATCATCAAGGAAAAGCTCGTCTACTACCCGACGGTCACGCGCGAAGCGTTCGACAACGAGGGCCGGATCACCGACCTGATCGCGACGGGCAAGCTGTTCACGGATCTCGACGTGCCGCCGTTCTCGCCGGAAAACGACCGCGTGATGCTGTGCGGCAGCACCGCGATGCTGAAGGACACGACCGACCTGCTGAAGCAGGCCGGACTCGTCGAAGGCAAGAACAGCGCACCGGGTCACTACGTGATCGAGCGCGCATTCGTGGACTGATCGATCCCCGAATTTGTGCCGCATCAAGAACCGGAGCAAAAGCTCCGGTTTTTTTTCGTCCCTACTTGGCGAATTCGTTACAAACTGGGACCATCCCATCTCAAATAGTTACATTTGGATACGGGCTGTTCGCATACTTTCATGTCGGTGTTTTTCCTACAACAGCTTCATTCCGATTATTCACATTTACCCTTAAATGTCCGCCCGACATGACCTTTTCAGAATTTTTGAGATATGATTCGGCCCGCGTGGTTGCCGTTCGGACGGTCATTGAAGGGTCGGATGCAAACGTTACAGAATGTAACTTTTGTTACCTCTGGATGGGGCGATTCTCTGGCGGCGGCCGTCATCGAAACGGCAGCCAATTCACCCAGCCAGCTGGTGTCTGAACCGCTTTCTGACAGCAGGGAGAGTCATGGATACGTCGCTCAACGCGCCAGCGGGCGCTCACGCCCCGTTCCCGTCGCGGCAGCTGGTGCACAGCTGCGCCGCTACGCCGGCCATGGCCGAAGCCCTGCCCACACGCGAAGCATCCGCAGCCCGGATCGCGGTGCTGTCGGAGCAACTGCTGGCCGCCGACGAAGCGGCCCGCCGCCATCTGGCCGGCGAGTTGCATGACGGGCTCGGCGCCGAACTCACCGCCGCACGCTTCGCGCTCGCAAACGTTCAAACGTGGCTACCGGCCGATGCGCCGGACGGCTGCCTGCGCGCGCTCGAGCTCGCCCAGCAGGCGCTCGAGGCCGCGACCGACGCAAATCGCCGGCTGATCGACGAACGCGACACGCCGGCGCTCGATGGAGGGCTGGTCGGTGCGTTGTCGGCATGGGCCGACAGCCACGCGGCGCGCACCGGCCTGCGCACGAGCTTCGTGTGCGCGGCCGACGCACGACTCACGCAACTCGGTGGCGCCAGCGCGCTCGCGATCTTCCGCGTCGCGCAGGAAGCGCTGGCGAACGTCGCGAAGCACGCGCGCGCCGCGTCCGTCGACGTGCAGATCGACACGGACGGCACGCATCTGTCGCTGATCGTCACCGACGATGGGACCGGTTTCGCGCGCAGCCGGCGCAGCGGCTACGGCCTCGCCGGCATGCGCGCCCGCTGCGAAGCGTTCGGCGGCAGCTTCGACACCAGCGCGCCGGAATCGCGCCGCGGCACGCGCGTCACCGCGCGCTTCGCGTGGGACTCGCTGTTCGCCGTACGCGCCGCGACGCGCCGTGCGTCGCGCTCGTGAGGTCCTGATGAGCCTGAACATCCTGCTCGTGGACGATCATGCAATCGTCCGGCAAGGGATCCGCCACCTGCTGATCGACCGCGGCATCGCGCGCGAAGTGACCGAAGCCGAGACCGGCGGCGATGCGGTGGCCGCCGTCGACCGCCAGAGCTTCGACGTGATCCTGCTCGACATCTCGCTGCCGGATACGAACGGCATCGAGGTGCTCAAGCGCATCAAGCGCAAGCTGCCGGGCACGCCGGTGCTGATGTTCTCGATGTACCGCGAGGACCAGTACGCGGTGCGCGCGCTGAAGGCCGGCGCGGCCGGCTACCTGTCGAAGACGGTGAATGCCGCGCAGATGATCGGCGCGATCCAGCAAGTCGCGGCCGGCCGCAAGTACGTGAGCCCGGCGATGGCCGAGGCGCTCGCCGAATACGTGTCGTTCGAGAACGAGCCATTGCCGCACGAGAAGCTGTCCGACCGCGAATACCAGACGCTCTGCATGCTCGCGTCGGGCAAGCGCCTCACCGACATCGCGAACACGCTGTCGCTGTCGGTGAAGACAGTCAGCGTGTACCGCTCGCGGCTGCTCGAGAAGATGCGGCTGTCGAACAACGCGGAACTCACGTTCTACGTGATGAGCAACCGGCTCGTCGACATGGCGCCCGCGTCGGGCGCCTGAAGCACCGGGGTCGCCCGATTCACCGGCCCGGTGCGCGGCGCGGCGTCCGTCGGGCGTCGTGGATTGCGCGCAAGCGCTTGTTTTATCGGACGATTCCGCAGTGCAGCGCTGCGCCGCAGCGAGGTTTCCACGCCAAATCGGCTAAAATTACGGGTTTTCACTCGGTCAGCGTCCCCGCGCTCGCGCGCGCTGGCGATTCATCGCAATGTCACTCTTCCGCAAGAAAAACGTCGATCGCATGATCGCCGGCGCGCATGGCGCCGGGCTCAAGAAAGCGCTCGGCGCGATCGACCTCACCTTCCTCGGCATCGGCGCGATCATCGGCACCGGTATCTTCGTGCTGACCGGCACGGGCGCCGTGCAGGCCGGCCCGGCGCTGATGCTGTCATTCGTGATCGCCGCGATCGCGTGCGGCCTCGCCGCGCTGTCGTACGCCGAATTCGCGTCGACGATTCCCGTCGCGGGCTCGATCTACACGTATTCGTACGCGACACTCGGCGAGCTCGTCGCGTGGATCATCGGCTGGGACCTGATGCTCGAATACGGCCTCGCGTCATCGGCCGTGTCGGTCGGCTGGTCGGGCTACCTGCAGTCGCTGCTGCAGGGCTTCGGGCTCACGCTGCCGACCGTGCTGACGGCCGCGCCTGGCGCAATTCCGGGCGTCGCCACGTGGTTCAACCTGCCTGCGTTCCTCGTGATGCTGGTGATCACAACGCTGCTGTCGATCGGCATCCGCGAGTCGACCCGCATCAACAACATCATGGTGTTCATCAAGGTGACGGTGGTGCTGCTCGTGATCGCCGTCGGCCTGTTCCACGTGACGCCCGCGAACTGGAAGCCGTTCATGCCGCACGGCTGGAACGGCGTGTTCGGCGCGGCGGCCGTGATGTTCTTCGCGTTCATCGGCTTCGACGCGGTGTCGTCGGCGGCCGAGGAAGTGAAGAATCCGAAGCGCGACCTGCCGATCGGCATCATCGCGTCGCTCGCGGTGTGCGCAGTGCTGTACGTGACGGTGGCGGCGATCGCGACCGGTATCGTGCCGTCGGCCCAGTACGCGAACGTGTCGCACCCGATCTCGTATGCGCTGCAGATCGCCGGCGAGAAGTGGGTCGCGGGCTTCATCGACCTCGGCGCGGTGCTCGGCATGCTGACCGTGATCCTCGTGATGAGCTACGGCCAGACGCGGATCATCTTCGCGATGTCGCGCGACGGGCTGCTGCCGGCGACGCTGTCGCGCGTGCATCCGCGCTACGCGACGCCGTTCCTGACGACCTGGCTCGTCGGCCTGTTCTTCGGGCTAATCGCCGCGCTCGTGCCGCTCAACGTGCTCGCCGAGCTGATCAACATCGGCACGCTCGCCGCGTTCTCGATGGTGTCGATCGCGGTGCTGGTGCTGCGCCGCACGCACCCGGACCTGCCGCGCGCGTTCCGTTGCCCCGGCGTGCCGGTGGTGCCGATCCTCGCGGTCGGCTCGTGCCTGTTCCTGATGCTGAACCTGCAGCCCGTCACGTGGGCCGCGTTCGGCATCTGGCTCGTGATCGGCCTCGTGGTCTACTTCCTGTATTCGCGGCACCACTCGAAGCTCGCCCGCGGCCACGCGGACTGAAACACGACGGCGACGCGCCATGCGTCGCCCCGCTGAAACGGCGCACTCGCCTCGCGGGTGCGCCGTTTGCTTTTTTTGCGGGCGCGGCAGGCAGTCCGAACAAGCCCTCCGCACCGGCCGTCCGCACCGGCCGTCCCGATTCCCGCCACCGATCGGCCACGCGCCGGCACGCAGCAAGCAAGGCGGCGGCAGGCGGTTCATAATGCGCCCAATCAATGAGGTAACGACGATGGAAAGTGTGGATCTCGACGTGTTGAAGTCGAGCGCGCGCTGGCTCGACGAAGGGCGTCGCGTGCTGCTCGTGACGGTCGTGAAGACGTGGGGCTCGTCGCCGCGCCCCGAGGGCGCGATGCTCGCGGTGCGCGAGGACGGGCTCGTGGTCGGCTCCGTGTCCGGCGGGTGTATCGAGGATGACCTGATCGCTCGCGTGCATGCGAGCGGCATCGCGGCCGACGCGCGCCCGGAAGCCGTCAAGTACGGCGTGACGGCCGAGGAAGCGCATCGCTTCGGCCTGCCTTGCGGCGGAACGATCCAGCTCGTGCTGGAACCGCTCACGCGCGACAGCGGGATCGCCGCACTGTGCGCGGAAGTGGAAGCCGGCCGGCTCGTCACGCGCACGATGACGCTCGCGACCGGCCGCGCATCGCTGTCGCCCGCGCAGGCAACCGACGGGCTCGCGTTCGACGGCGAGCGGCTCGTCACGATCCACGGGCCGCGCTACCGGATGCTCGTGATCGGCGCGGGACAGTTGTCGCGCTATCTGTGCCAGATAGCGGTCGGGCTCGACTACCAGGTGACGGTCTGCGACCCGCGCGAGGAATACACGGATGCATGGGATGTACCGGGCACGCGCGTCGTGCACACGATGCCCGACGACACCGTGCTCGACATGAAGCTCGACGCGCGTTCTGCCGTGATCGCGCTCACGCACGACCCGAAGCTCGACGATCTCGCGCTGATGGAGGCGCTGAAGACGCCCGCGTTCTACGTGGGCGCGCTCGGCTCCCGGCGCAACAACGCGGCACGGCGCGAGCGGCTGCTCGAATTCGACCTGAACGACGCGGAACTCGCGCGGCTGCATGGGCCTGCCGGCATCTACATCGGCAGCCGGACGCCGCCGGAAATCGCGATCTCGATCCTCGCCGAGGTCACGGCCGCGAAGAACAACGTGTCGCTGCCGACGATCCTGCAGGTCGAAGGCGCGAAGGCCGCCCGCGAGATCGCGGCCAACAACGGCGCGACCTGCGGCTTCTGAGGTCGACCGGCGCCGGCGCATGACCGCACGGCCGGATCCGCATCACGCGCCAGCCGCAGGCCGGCGCGATCCGGCGCTTGCGTCAGGCGAGGCCCGCGGCGACCGCCGCGGCGACCGAGCCGGCCACCAGCACGACGCCGACCGTGCGGCGCTTGTTCAGCTCCGTCCACAGCAGCACGCCCGTCAGCGACAACAGGATCAGCGAGCCCGCGATCGTGTCCATCAGCAGCACCCAGCCGAGACTCATGCCCACACCGCGATGCAGGTTGTTCAGTGTCGTCAGGAACGTGTTGCCGGTGCGCTTCACCGACACGTAGCCGTTGCCGACCCAGTATTCGGCCTGCAGGTTTTGGTGCGGCCCGAACAGGCCCATCTGCCAGTGCTCGGGCTGCATCACGCGCTTGTCACCCCAGGCCACCGGCTGCGCGGGCTCCTTGCGCACGCGGCCCGGCCGGCCGTCGAAGTGCAACTCGTGCTGCAACCACTTCGTCATCGCGGCCGGCGACTTCGGCACCGGGTCCGGCAACGCGATCTGCAGCTGTTCGACCTGCGGCTCGCCCGTCGGGATCTTCAGCGGCGGCGCGCGATGGTTGAGCAGCACGCCCGTCACGCCGAACAGCAGCCCGAGCACCGCGCCCCATAGCCCGACCCAGCCGTGCACCTTGCGCAGCCATTTGATGAAGGTCGCGCGGCGCGAACGCTGGCGGCGCGCCGCCAGCTCAGCGTCGGTCAGGGGACGTGCGGCCGGATGCAGCACGGTGACGCCCGCAGGGGGCATGCCCGCCTGCGGCGGGGCGATCGTTTCGGGCGCGTTCACGCGAGAGTTTCCATTCGTTCAAAGCAACGGGCGGCGCACGAAGAAACGTGCGCCGCCCGGGCAGCATGAAAATGAGAATGGATATCATTACACAAACAGCGGGGCGGCTCAATCCTTCCGCGTGTCGCGGGCGCGCACGAAAATCCGGCGATGAACGACAAAGTACGCAGATTGCGCACTGATCGAACCAAGTAAACAAAAGATGGCAGCGAAATAACTACGAAAGGCCGAGACAGGATTTCGCAAGAAACCGTGGCGTGCCACGCGCTCAGCGACGCAGCGGCGGCAGCGGAAAGCGCGGCGCGGCGTCGCCCGGCACGGGTTCGGCCTCGGTGCGCTCGAGCGCGTACAGCCACGCGAGCAGGTCAGCGACGGCCTGGTAGAGCTGCGGCGGAATCCGGTCGTCGAGGTCGACCTGCATCAGCAGCGACACCATCTCCGGCGCAGTGTGCACATAGAGCCCCGCATCGCGTGCGCGAGCGACGATCATCTCGGCGAGCAGGCCGTACCCCTTCGCGACGACGCGCGGCGCGGCGTCGCCGCCTTTCGGATCGTAGACGAGCGCGGCCGCGCGCTTGCGGGACATCATGCTCATCGCGGCGCCTCATCGTCGGCGCCCTGCGTGCCGCCGGCCGCGCTACGCGGGTACGCGGCGGCCGCCGCTTGTGCAACCAGCGGGTCGAAGGCGTCCTGTGCGTCGTCGACCGCGCGGATCGACAGTCCGCCGAGCCGCAGCCCCGATCCCTCGAACCGCTGCCGCAGCGCGGCCTCGTTCCGTGCGAGAAGGTCGGCGCCGGCCGAATTCGCGCGCAGCCGCGCGACGAGCTGGGCGCCGTTCAACACCAGTTCCGCATCGACCGTGCCGAGCGACGGCAGCGTCAGCGTCAGCCGCGTGCGCCACGCGATGCCGTCACCCGCGTCGTCGCCGCCGCGCGACGCATGGCCGCCGGGGTCGTCGGGCTCGATCGTCCAGTCGAGCCGCGCGCCGGGCCATGCCTCGCCCGCCCAGCGGAACTGGTCGGTCGCGAGCGCATCGAGCTGTTGCCGGACGATCGGCACGGCGGCCGGATGGACCGCAGGCGATGTCTGCGCGTGCGGATCGGACGACGCGGCGGCCAGTTCGGCGCGCGCGGCAGTCGAGCGCGTGTCGGGGGGGGCGCCGAGCGGATCGGCCATGCCCGCCGCGCCCGACGCTGCGCCTTGCCGGACGGCCATCGCAGCATTCTGCGCGAACGCATGCGCAAGCGCGCCGCCCGGCGCGGGCGTACCCGGCGGCGCGGCGGTTCGCGCCGCCGCCGGCAACGGCAACCGCTGCGCGAGCAGTTCGTCGAGCACGTCGGGCGCATCGTGCTGCGCGGCATCCGGGGCGGCCGGCACCGGCATGGTCACGAGGCGTGCCTGCGGTTCGCGCATCAGCGCGGCGAGCGGGCGCTGGCCGGCCAGCCACTGCGCGAGATGGGATTCGTAGAACAGGCCGCTTTCGCTCACGGCCTGCGCGAGCGCCGCGCGCAGCGCGGCGACGGGCGGCAGGCTCGCCGCATCGCGCGCGGCAGCCGCGGACGACGTAGCGGACGCCCCGGCGGAAGAAGATGCGGAGGAAGGCGTGGAAGACGCCGGTTCAGCCGCCTGCGGCCCGTCCGGCAGCGCGGCCGGTGCGCTCAGCAGCACGGCAGGATCGGCCAGCAGCGGCGCACGCCCGGCGATCACCGGCGTCGCGACGCCGCCCGAGCGCGAGATCGCGTCGAGCACGAGCGCGACATCGGACAGCGCGGTCTGCGCGGAGGCCGGCGGCGCGGCCGGCGGGCTGCCCGCCGAAGTCGGGGACGAAGCGCCGGCGCCCGGCGTGCCGACCTGTACGGTCGAGCCGCCGCCCGCGGGCGCCGTCATGGTGCCGGTCAGCAGGCTGTCGAGGCGGCTCGCCAGCAGGGCGGCCGCAACGGAGTCGATACCGGTCATGATCGGAGCCTGCTCACCTCAGCCACCTCGTTGCGAATCCGGGTACACGGCCACCACCGCCCCCGGCAAACGGGCACTACCCGCGCGCGCGGTAGAGATCCGCCAATACCTTGGTCGAGCGCCGCGCCTCGAACAGCGCGGACAGCCGCGCGACTTCCGGGCTCGCGAGATCGCGGATCGCGGCGTCGTCGGCGAGGATGCGGCGGATCAGGTCAAGCTTGCGGCCGAGGTCCGATTCGTCGAGCGCCACGCCCGGATCGGCCTCCTTCAACCCGTCGACGAGCCGCAGGAATTCGACCTGCAACTCCGGCAGCGCGGCCCAGTTGGCCATGCGCGCGGCGCACAGCATCCGGCCCGACACGGCCGCGAGCGCCTCGTAGCGAGCGAAGTATTCGGCCTTGAGATTCATCGCGCCGCGTCCGCCGCCTGTTGCGCAGCGATCCGCGCGACTTCCGGCGCGATGCCCGTCCACGCTTCCTCGAGCGTCGCCAGCAACCCGTCGACCTCGACCAGCATCGCGTCGCTCGCCTGCGCGTTGGCCTGGAGCAGGCGCCGGCCGATATACCCATAAAGCGCATCGAGGCGCCCGGCGATCTCGCCGCCCACGTCGCGGTTCAGCGAAGCCTGCAGGCCGCTCTCGACGATGCCGATCGCCTTGCCGATCGCTTCGCCGCGCGCCGACGCGTTGCCCTGCTGCAAGTGCATGCGCGCGAGCGCGATCGCCTGCCGCGCGCCCTGGTACAGCATCGCGATCAGCCGGTGCGGGGAGGCGCCCATCACCCCCGTCTCGACGCCGACACGCGCGTACGCACTGGCTCCAGCGTGTCCTGGGGAAAACATGCGCTTCTCCTTGTGATGCGTTGGCTATGCGGTAGCCGCCGCCCTGCATTGCACGACGCCACCTTGTTCCGGAGTTATCGGAAGGGAATTGAAAAGCTTTAGGCACACGGGCAGCCGGCCCGGCCGGCAAGCCGCCCCCGGGATGCCCGTCGCCAGATGCCTGTCGCCGGTTGCCCGTCGCCGGTTGCCCGTCGCCGGATGCCCGTCGCCGGATGCCCGTCGCGTCACACCGACATCTGCATGATGTCGTTGTAAGCGCTCACCAGCTTGTTGCGGACCTGGAGCCCGAACTGGAAGCCGATATTGGCCTTCTGCATGTCGACCATCACGTCGTTCAGCGACACGTTCGCCGCGCCAACCTCGAATGCCTGCGCCTCGCCGAGCGCGTGCTGCTGGTCGCCGCTGATCTTGTCGAGCGACGCCTTCATCGCGCTCGCGAACGTGCCGGCCGTCGCGGCGCCCGAGCCGGCGAGCGCCGCCGCCGGGCTCGCGACCCCGCCGGACGCCTGCGCAGCCATCGCCTGCATCTGTTGCAACACCGAACCGATTCCGCTGACGTTGGCAGCCATGCTGTCCCCAGACATAAGAGTAGAGACCCGGACGTACCGGGCGTTTCCGCCGGCGCCGCACGACGCGCACCATGCCGGATCGCGAAAAAGGATAGCAGCGTGCCGCGCGCCAAAGCCGCGAAAGTACGGGGGAAACCCCGCTCTTTTCGGTCGATCGGAGTGCCGCCCGGATCCCGATAATCGCATCGTGTCATTGTCCGTCCGCTCGTCCGAGCGGCTCAGTCGTCCCGCTCCGGAGAAACTCCACGCATGGATTCGCAGGCCAACTCGCTGATCAACCCCGACGCCCGCACGGGCCTCGCCAGCCCGGTGCCAGGCGCCACCGCGGCCGCCGCGTTGCCGGGCGCGGGCGCAGACTTCGGGTTCGGCGGCTTCGCGGAACGGATTCCCGGCATCTCGCGCATGAAGGGCAACCCGAAGCTGCCGTTCGTGATCGCCGTCGCGTTCGCGATCGCCGCGATCACCGCGCTCGTGCTGTGGAGCCGCGCGCCCGACTACCGCGTGCTGTACAGCAACCTGTCGGACCGCGACGGCGGCGCGATCATCACCGCGCTCCAGCAGGCAAACGTTCCCTACAAGTTCGCCGATGCCGGCGGCGCGATCCTCGTGCCGTCGAGCCAGGTGCACGAGACGCGCCTGAAGCTCGCCGCGATGGGCCTGCCCAAGGGCGGCTCGGTCGGCTTCGAGCTGATGGACAACCAGAAATTCGGCATCAGCCAGTTCGCCGAGCAGGTGAACTACCAGCGCGCGCTCGAAGGCGAGCTGCAACGCACGATCGAATCGATCAACGCGGTGCGCGGCGCGCGCGTGCATCTCGCGATCCCGAAGCCGTCGGTGTTCGTGCGCGACAAGGAAGCGCCGAGCGCGTCGGTGTTCGTCGACCTCTACCCGGGCCGCGTGCTCGACGAGGGCCAGGTGCAGGCGATCACGCGGATGGTGTCGTCCGGCGTGCCCGACATGCCCGCGAAGAACGTGACGATCGTCGACCAGGACGGCAACCTGCTGACGCAGTCCGCCTCGGCGTCCGGCCTCGACGCGAGCCAGCTCAAGTACGTGCAACAGGTCGAGCACAACACGCAGAAGCGCATCGACGCGATCCTCGCGCCGATCTTCGGCACCGGCAACGCGCGCTCGCAGGTCAGCGCGGACGTCGATTTCTCGAAGCTCGAGCAGACCTCGGAAAGCTACGGCCCGAACGGCACGCCGCAGCAGACCGCGATCCGCAGCCAGCAGACCAGCAGCGCGACCGAGCTCGCGCAGGGCGGCGCCTCGGGCGTGCCGGGCGCGCTGTCGAACACGCCGCCGCAGCCGGCCTCCGCGCCGATCGTCGCGGGCAACGGCCAGACCGGGCCGCAGTCGACGCCCGTCAGCGACCGCAAGGACCAGACGACCAACTACGAGCTCGACAAGACGATCCGCCATGTCGAACAACCGATGGGCAGCGTGAAGCGGCTGTCGGTCGCCGTCGTCGTCAACTACCAGCCGGTCGCCGACGCGAAGGGCCACGTGACGATGCAGCCGCTGCCGCCCGCGAAGCTCGCGCAGATCGAGCAGCTCGTGAAGGATGCGATGGGCTACGACGAGAAGCGCGGCGACTCGGTGAACGTCGTGAACAGCGCGTTCTCGACCGTGAACGACCCGTACGCCGACCTGCCGTGGTGGCGCCAGCCGGACATGATCGAGATGGCGAAGGAAGCCGCGAAATGGCTCGGCGTCGCGGCGGCCGCGGCGGCGCTCTACTTCATGTTCGTGCGCCCGGCGATGCGTCGCGCGTTCCCGCCGCCCCAGCCCGCCGCACCGGCGCTCGCGGCGCCGAGCGATCCGGTCGCGCTCGACGGCCTGCCCTCGCCGGACAAGGCCGGCGAGCCCGATCCGCTGCTGCTCGGCTTCGAGAACGAGAAGCATCGCTACGAACGCAACCTCGACTACGCGCGCACGATCGCCCGCCAGGATCCGAAGATCGTCGCCACCGTCGTGAAGAACTGGGTGTCCGATGAACGCTGAAGGCCTGACCAAGAGCGCGCTGCTGCTGATGTCGATCGGCGAGGAAGAGGCCGCTGAAGTATTCAAGTTCCTCGCGCCGCGCGAGGTGCAGAAGATCGGCGCCGCGATGGCCGCGCTGAAGAACGTCACGCGCGAGCAGGTCGACGACGTGCTGCAGGACTTCGTCAAGGAAGCCGAGGAGCACACCGCGCTGTCGCTGGATTCGAGCGAGTACATCCGCTCGGTGCTGACGAAGGCGCTCGGCGAGGACAAGGCCGGCGTGCTGATCGACCGCATCCTGCAGGGCAGCGACACGAGCGGCATCGAGGGCCTGAAGTGGATGGACTCGGGCGCGGTCGCCGAGCTGATCAAGAACGAGCATCCGCAGATCATCGCGACGATCCTCGTGCACCTCGACCGCGACCAGGCCTCCGAGATCGCGTCGTGCTTCAGCGACCGGCTGCGCAACGACGTGATGCTGCGGATCGCGACGCTCGACGGCATCCAGCCGGCCGCGCTGCGCGAGCTCGACGACGTGCTGACCGGCCTGCTGTCCGGCAGCGACAACCTGAAGCGCAGCCCGATGGGCGGCATCCGCACCGCGGCAGAGATCCTGAACTTCATGACGAGCAATCATGAAGAGGGCGTGCTCGAAAGCGTGCGCCAGTACGATGCCGATCTCGCGCAGAAGATCGTCGACCAGATGTTCGTGTTCGAGAACCTGCTCGACCTCGAGGATCGCGCGATCCAGATGGTGCTGAAGGAAGTCGAGTCGGAAACGCTGATCATCGCGCTGAAGGGCGCGCCGCCCGCGCTGCGCCAGAAGTTCCTCGCGAACATGTCGCAACGCGCGGCCGAACTGCTCGCCGAGGATCTCGACGCGCGCGGCCCGGTACGCGTGTCCGAAGTCGAGACGCAGCAGCGCCGCATCCTGCAGATCGTCCGCAATCTCGCCGAGAGCGGCCAGGTCGTGATCGGCGGCAAGGCGGAAGACGCCTATGTCTGATTCCCCGCCCGACCGCGCCGGCACCCTCACCGCGTACCAGCGGTGGGAAATGGCGTCGTTCGATCCTCCGCCGCCCCCGCCGCCGCCCGACCACGCGGCAGCGACCGCCGCCGCGCTCGCAAAGGACCTGCAGCGCGTGCGCGACGCAGCGCATGCCGAGGGCCATGCGGCCGGTCACGTCGAAGGCCAGGCGCGCGGCTACCAGGCCGGCTTCGACCAGGGCCGCGAACAGGGCTTCAAGGCCGGCCAGGCCGAAGCGCGCGAACAGGCCGCGCAGCTCGCGGCGCTCGCCGCATCGTTCCGCGAAGCCGTGTCGAGCGCCGAGCACGAGCTCGCGGCCGACCTCGCGCAGCTCGCGCTCGACATCGCGCAGCAGGTCGTGCGCCAGCACGTGAAACACGATCCCGCCGCGCTCGTCGCGGCCGCGCGCGACGTGCTCGGTGCCGAGCCGGCGTTGTCCGGCGCGCCGCATCTCGCGGTCAATCCGGCCGACCTGCCCGTCGTCGAAGCCTATCTGCAGGACGAGCTCGATACGCTCGGCTGGAACGTACGCACCGACGCGACGATCGAGCGCGGCGGCTGCCGCGCGCACGCAGCGACGGGCGAGGTCGACGCGACGCTGCCCACCCGCTGGCAGCGCGTCGCCGCCGCGATCGGCAAGGTGGGCGCATGGTGACGCCCACGCCCGAATCGATCCTGCACGACGGGATGACGCCGCTCGAGCGCGAACTCGCGCTCGCGTCGTTCGGCCCCGACACCGCGCCTGACAGCGCACACGGCGCCACCCCGCACGCGGCGAGCGCTTCCGGCGCTGCGCCGCGCGCGCCGCACAACCCGCATCTCGCACACTGGCGCACGCACCTGAACGGGCTGGCAGCGCGCAGCCAGCGCGCGCTGCCGCTGCGGCCGTGCGGGCGCCTCACGCGCGCGGCGGGCCTCGTGCTCGAGGCGATCGGGCTGCGCCTGTCGGTCGGCGCCGAATGCACGATCGAATTGCCGCCCGGCAGCACGCTGCCGCACGCGGAAGCGGAAGTCGTCGGCTTCTCCGGCGATCGCCTGTTCCTGATGCCGACCACCGACGTCGCAGGCGTCTTGCCCGGCGCGCGCGTGTGGCCGCTGGAAAGCGCGCCCGTGGCCGATCCGCTCGCCGGCGCGAAGCGGCTGCCGGTCGGCTGGGAAATGCTCGGACGCGTCGTCGATGCGTCGGGCCGCCCGCTCGACGGCCTGGGCCCGCTCGCGTCGAAGGTCGACGCGCCGCTGTCGGCGCCGTCGATCAACCCGCTCGATCGCGAACCGATCCACCACGTGCTCGACGTCGGCGTGCGCGCGATCAACGCGCTGCTCACCGTCGGCCGCGGGCAGCGGATGGGCCTGTTCGCCGGCTCCGGCGTCGGCAAGTCGGTGCTGCTCGGCACGATGGCGCGCTACACCAGCGCGGAAGTGATCGTGATCGGGCTGATCGGCGAACGCGGCCGCGAAGTGAAGGAATTCATCGAGCAGATCCTCGGCGAGGACGGACTCGCGCGCTCGGTCGTCGTCGCGGCGCCGGCCGACGTGTCGCCGCTGCTGCGGATGCAGGGCGCGGCCTACGCGACCTCGCTCGCCGAGTATTTCCGCGACCAGGGCAAGCACGTGCTGCTGCTGATGGATTCGCTGACGCGCTACGCGATGGCGCAGCGCGAGATCGCGCTCGCGATCGGCGAGCCGCCCGCGACCAAGGGCTATCCGCCATCGGTGTTCGCCAAGCTGCCCGCGCTCGTCGAGCGCACCGGCAACGGACCCGAGGGCGGCGGTTCGATCACCGCGTTCTACACGGTGCTGACCGAAGGCGACGACCAGCAGGACCCGATCGCCGATTCGGCGCGCGCGATCCTCGACGGCCACATCGTGCTGTCACGCGCGCTCGCCGAGGCCGGCCACTATCCGGCGATCGACATCGAGGCATCGATCAGCCGCGCGATGACCGCGCTGATCGACGAAACGCATCTCGACCGCGTGCGGCACTTCAAGCAGATGCTGTCGCGCTACCAGCGCAATCGCGACCTGATCGCGGTCGGCGCCTACGCGCCCGGCCGCGACGCCCAACTCGACCGCGCGATCGCGCTCTATCCGCGCATCGAAGCGTTCCTGCAACAGGGCTTTCGCGAATGCGCGCCGTTCGCGTCGAGTCTGGACGCGCTCGATGCGCTGTTCGACGTACACGGAGGCTGATCCCGATGGCACACGGCTTTCCCCTTCAACTGCTGCTCGACCGCGCGCAGGAAGACCTCGACACGGCCGCGAAGCAGCTCGGCACCGCGCAGCGCGACCGCAGCGCGGCCGCCGACCAGCTCGACGCACTGCTGCGCTATCGCGACGAATACCACGCGCGCTTCGCGCAGTCCGCGCAGCACGGGATGCCCGCCGGCAACTTGCGCAATTTCCAGGCGTTCATCGATACGCTCGACGCGGCAATCGTGCAGCAGCGCAACGTGCTGGCCGCAGCCGAAGTGCGCATCGACGAGGCACGCCCGAACTGGCAACAGAAGAAGCGCACCGTCGGCTCATACGAAATCCTGCAGGCGCGCGGCGTCGCGCAGGAAGCGCAGCGCGCCGCGAAGCGCGAGCAGCGCGATGCCGACGAGCACGCCGCGAAGATCCTGCGCATGCGGGCCGACGCGGCCCGATCGGCGTAACCGCCCACCGCTTTCGAACGAGAGAATCGTCATGCCTCCCCTGCCCCTGCTCGGCGCACTGCTCGACACCGCCGGCGCCGCACTCAAGGCCGTCCGCGACGCCGGTTCGTCCAGCGCCGCCACCCCGTCCGCCGGCAACGATGCCGCACCCGGCGCGGCGGCCGTGCCGTTCGCGCAGACGCTGAAGCAAAGCATCGTCACGCGGCATGACGCGGCGAACGCCGGCAAGCCCGACGTCACATCGAAGCAGGCGGCGTCGACGCCGGCCGCCGGCACGAAGCCGTCCGGCACCGACGACGACAAGTCGACCGACGACGCAAACGCCACCACCGCCAATCCCGATGCCGCCGCGCTCGCCGCGGCAGCCGCCGTGCAGGCACAACTGCAGGCGCGCATGAACGATGCGGCACCGGCCAGCGCCGATGCCGCCACCGCGCAAACGACGGCCTTATCCGGCCAGCCGAATGCCACGGCCGCGCTGACCGGTCATGCAGGCAAGGACGCGGCCGCCGAGCCGGCCGTGCCGGCGTCGGGCCGCGACGCGCTGCCGACGGCGCTTGCGAAGCTGACCGGCGGCTCCGGGGCGATCGCGATGCCCGCGACGGGCGCGGCAGCACCGGCGGCGACGCTTTCCGCATCGGCCAACACCGCACCGCTGACGCCGAAAGTCCCGACCTTCGATCACACGCTCGCCGACGCGAAAGGCGCACTCGCCGCGCAGCAGACGCCCCCGCAGGCCGCCGCGCAGACGCTGCAGCCCGGCGCACCCGGTCAGCCCGCCGCGCAGCATGCATTCGCGGCGACCGAAGAAGCCGCCAGCCCCACCGCCGACACGTCGGTCGCGGCCGCCACAACGGCTGCGGCTGCGGCAGCCGCACAAGCGAACCAGCAGGCAGCGCCCGTCGCGAACGCTATCGCAACAGCCAACGCGCATGTGCTGGCGCCGCATGTCGGCACCGCCGACTGGACCGACGCATTGAGCCAGAAGGTCGTGTTCCTGTCGAACGCGCACCAGCAGAGCGCCGAGCTGACGCTGAACCCGCCGGACCTCGGCCCGCTGCAGGTCGTGCTGCGCGTCGCCGACAACCACGCGCACGCGCTGTTCGTGTCGCAGCACCCGCAGGTGCGCGACGCGGTGGAAGCCGCACTGCCGAAGCTGCGCGAAGCGATGGAAGCGGGCGGGCTCGGCCTGGGCAGCGCGACCGTCAGCGACGGCGGCTTCGCCTCGCAGCAGCAGAACCCGCAGCAGCGCTTCGCCGGCGGCCAGCAATCGCTGCGCGCACGCGCCGGATCGTCAACCGTCGATGCACCGGTCGACGCTGCGCAATCCGCAGCGGCCGGCGCGATCGTGAGCCGCGCGGGCCTCGTCGATACGTTCGCCTGAGCATCGCGTGCGTCGCGTGCCGATGCGCGCCGCTCAGCGGCCGTGCACCGCCGCGGCCGCCTCGCCGCGCGGCACGCCACCCCGGCGGGCCGCGACGATGAAGTCCGCCGCGCGTTCGCCGATCATCACCGACGGCGCATTCGTGTTCCCGCCGATCAGCGTCGGCATCACCGACGCGTCCACCACGCGCAATCCTTCGACGCCCCGCACGCGCAGTTGCGGATCCACGACCGCGCGCGCATCCGAACCCATCCGGCAGGTGCCGACCGGGTGATAGATCGTGTCGGCGTGCGCGACGATCGTCGCGCGCAGCTCGGCTTCGCTCTGGTCCGCCCGCGTGTACAGCTCGCGCCCGCCCTGCGATGCGAGCGGCGCCTGCGACAGGATCCGGCGCATCGCCTGCGCGCCGCGCACGAGCAGGTCGAGGTCGCGCGTGTCGCTGAAGAAGCGCGGATCGATCAGCGGCGCATCGCGCGCGTCGCCGCTCGCGAGCGCAACCGTGCCGCGGCTGAACGGCCGCAGCGCGCAGACGTGCAGCGAATAACCGAAGCCCCAGTGCATCTTGCGGTTGTGGTCGTCGACGAGCGCCGTGCAGAAATGCAGCTGCAGGTCCGGACGATCGAGCGATGGATCGCTCTTGATGAAGCCGCCGGCCTCCGCGACGTTGCTCGTCATCATCCCCGTGCGGCTCGAGAAGTAGCGTGCGAGCGCCGGCGTCATCTTCGCGATCCCGCGCAGGCAGATGCCGACCAGCTCCGACGAATTCACGCGCGTGTTGATGATGAAGTCGATGTGGTCGATCAGGTTGGTGCCGACGTCCGGCGCATCCTGCACGACCGCGATCCCGTGCCGGCGCAGCTGCTCCGCCGGACCGATCCCCGAGCACATCAGCAGCTGCGGCGAATTGAACGCGCCCGCCGACAGGATCACTTCCGCGCGCGCGCCGAGCGTCTCGACGCGTCCGTTGCGCGACACCGCGACGCCGACCGCGCGCTTGCCGTCGAAGCCCACGCGCAGCACCGTCGCATCGGTGATCACGTGCAGGTTCGGCCGGTTTCGGCCGTAGATGTACGCGCGCGCGACGCTGCAGCGCGAGCCGTCGCGGTGCGTGACCTGATAGAAGCCGACGCCTTCCTGCGTCGCGCCGTTGAAATCGTCGTTGAGCGGGTAGCCGGCCGCATGCGCGGCCTGGATGAATCGTTCGGAGAACGGATTACGAAAGCGCAGGTCGGACACTGTCAACGGGCCGTCCGCGCCGTGCCATGCGTCGGCACCGCGCGCGTTGCCTTCCGCGCGGCGGAAATACGGCAGCACGTCCTGCCAGCCCCAGCCCGTCGCGCCGAGTTGTGCCCACTCGTCGTAGTCGCCCGGGTGGCCGCGCGTGTAGATCATCGCGTTGATCGCGCTCGAGCCACCCATTCCGCGTCCGCGCGGCTGGTAGCCGCGGCGGCCGCCGAGGCCCGGTTGCGGCACCGTCTCGTAACCGTAGTTCGTTCCGAGCTTGAACGGCACGAGCGCCGCGATCCCCACCGGCATGTTGACCAGCAGGTTGCGCTCCGTGTGCGAGCCGGCCTCGATCAGCGCGATCGTCGCGTCGGGGCATGCATCGGCGAGGCGGCTGGCGAGGCTCGACCCGCCCGACCCTCCGCCAACGATGATGTAGTCGTATTGCATGTCACGTCTCCTTCGTGTCATGAACGGCGCCCGGCGCGGCCCGGCTCCCGCTTGTAATGTTCGGGCATTGTAGGAACGACCTTCGCGCGCGCGGCACGCGGATTCAAGAGCGATTCCTCTAAACGCCCGCGTGAACTAAATTTAAGATGTATCGATTGAATCGCCGCGATGCACCGGCCGCGAGAAGCCGCGCCGTCGCGAAACTGGGGAGACGACGATGCAGCGCCACGTTCCGCAGGCCGTGCGCCGACCGGGTTGTCCGGACGCGCCGCGCAGGGCCCGCATTTCATTTCAAACGGCAGCCCGTGGGGTGATCTGCGACACCACACGCGCAGCCACGCGAGATCGAACGACAACGCGCGTCGCCGACCGTTTGGACGGCGTTTCGCATCAACGGCACGAGAGGCCTGAGCGCGAGTGGCTGCATGCAGCGCGCCGCCCCGCTGCCGTGCAGCGGCCCACGCGCGACGCGCGGCACCGCACGCCGGCCAGGAATCGCCTCGGGCCGCACTTGCTGACCGTGCGATCCCGCTTCCGGATGCGGCAAGCGTCGCGCGCATACGACGCTTGCCGCACGCCGCACCCTGTTTTCGACCGCGCATCGCATCCGGCCCCGCGCCGCGCGACGCGCGCCATCCTGAACCGCCCCGCCACGCTCGCCGAGCGCTCACGTGCGGCCTGACTGCTGGCCGACGCGCCACGCCCCACTGGAGGAGACGACATGAAGAACGACCTGCCCGAACTGGCCCCGCAAGCGCTGCCGTCGGTCGATGCGCTGACGTCGCTGCTGCGCGACCAGCGCGCGGCCTACCTGCGCGCGCCGTACCCGGAATGGGACACCCGCGCGCAGCACCTGCGCGCGCTGCGCACGATGCTGATCGATCACGCGGATGCGCTCGCCGACGCGATCAGCGCCGACTTCGGCCACCGCGCGAAGCAGGAGGTCCTGCTGTCGGAAATCTGGATGGCGAAGGAAGAGATCGACGATGCGCTCAAGCACGGCAAGCGCTGGATGAAGCCGAGCCGCAAGCCGATGAACAAGTGGCTGCGGCCCGCGCGCGCGAAGGTCATTCCGCAGCCGCTCGGCGTGGTCGGCATCGTCGTGCCGTGGAACTATCCGGTACTGCTCGCGGCCGGCCCGCTGATCTGCGCGCTCGCGGCCGGCAACCGCGCGATCATCAAGATGTCCGAACTGACGCCGCGCACATCGGCACTGTTCGAGCAGCTGATCGCGAAGACCTTCTCGCGCGACCACGTCGCGGTCGTGAACGGCGATGCGGAAGTCGGCGCCGCGTTCAGTGCGCTACCGTTCGATCACCTGCTGTTCACCGGCTCGACGCACGTCGGCCGCCACGTGATGCGCGCGGCGGCCGACAACCTCACGCCCGTCACGCTCGAGCTCGGCGGCAAGTCGCCGGCGATCGTCGGCCCGAATGCACGCTTCGATGCGGCCGTCGACGCGATCGTCGCCGGCAAGACGCTGAATGCGGGCCAGACCTGCATCGCCCCCGATTACGTCCTGCTGCCGCGCGGGATGGAAGCCGCGTTCATCGAGCGAGCGCGGGCGCGGTTCGCGAAGATGTATCCCGACCTGTCGGCGAACGGCGACTACACGACGATCGTGTCGCCGCGTCACTACGCGCGCCTGCAGCAACTTGCGAGCGACGCGCAGGCGGCCGGCGCGCAACTGCATCCGCTGTCCGACGCGCAGTCCGATCCCGCGGCGCGCCGCTTCGTGCCGTGCGCGGTCACGCACGTGCCGGCTGCGTCGCAGCTGATGCAGGAGGAAATCTTCGGGCCGCTGCTGCCGCTCGTGCCGTACGAGCGGCTCGACGAGGCCATCGCCTATGTGAACGCGCGCCCGCGACCGCTCGCGCTGTACCTGTTCGACGAAGACGGCGGCACGATCGACCGCGTGATGCGCGAAACGATCTCGGGCGGCGTGACGGTCAATGACGCGCTGATGCACATCGCGTGCGGCAGTTTGCCGTTCGGCGGGGTCGGCGCGAGCGGGATGGGCGCGTATCACGGCTACGACGGCTTCGTGACGTTCTCGAAGATGAAGCCCGTGCTCACGCAGGCACGGCTGAACGCGCGCAACCTGCTTGCGCCGCCGTACGGCAAGCGCTTCGCCGCGCTGATCAAGCTGATGCTGAAGTTATGAGCGACGCGGGCCGCGTGCCGCGCGCGGCGGCCCGCCCCGGGATACCGCGCGGCGACACCGCCGCGCGCGCCGTCACACGGGCCAGAGCGGCCCTTCCTGCATCGCGCCGATCTGCTCGCGCAGTTCGAGCACGCGTGCTTCCCAGTAGCGATGGGTGTTAAACCACGGGAACGCCGCCGGGAAGGCGGGGTCGTCCCAGCGGCGTGCGAGCCACGCCGCGTAGTGAATCAACCGCAGCGTGCGCAGCGCTTCGACCAGATGCAGTTCGCGCGGCTCGAATTCGCAGAAATCCTCGTAACCGGCGAGCAGGTCCGCGAGTGCGCGCGACGCGCCTTCGCGATCGCCCGGCAGCAGCAGCCACAGATCCTGGACGGCAGGCGCCACCCGGCTGTCGTCGAAGTCGACGAAATGCGGGCCCGCATCGGTCCACAGCACGTTGCTCGGATGACAGTCACCATGCGTGCGCAGCAGGCGGATCTCGCCTGCTCGCTCGAACGCGGCCTCGACGCCCTCGAGCGCGAGCGTGACCGCCGTCTCGTACGCGGGCCGTACATCGTCGGGGATGAAATCGTGCGCGAGCAGGTAGTCGCGCGGCTCGTAGCCGAAGGTGCGGATGTCGAGCACGGGACGCGCGACATACGGCTGCGTCGCGCCGACCGCGTGAATCCGGCCGATGAAGCGGCCGAGCCATTCGAGCGTGTCGCTGCGGTCGAGATCGGGCGCGCGGCCGCCGCGCCGCTCGAAGATCGAGAAGCGGAAGCCGTCGAACGCGTGCAGCGTGCGGCCGTCGAACACGCGCGCGGGCACCGCCGGAATCTCGCGCGCGGCGAGTTCGGCGACGAACGCGTGTTCTTCCAGGATCGCGTCGTCCGACCAGCGCGCGGGCCGGTAGAACTTCGCGACGACCGGCGGGCCGTCTTCGATGCCGACCTGGTAGACGCGGTTTTCGTAGCTGTTGAGGGCGAGCAGGCGCCCGTCGGTGCGCAGCCCGTCCGGCATCAGCACGCTGTCGAGCGCGTCGAGCACGCACTCGGGCGTGAGGCCGGCGAACGGCGGGCCGGCGGGAGCTGCGGGGGCGGAAGTGTCGTCTTTCATGCCCCGCATTGTGCCGTCAGCCGCGCCGAAACACGAGCGTCCGCTACGGCACGCGCGCTCAGTGGATCGCGGCGCCGGCCGGCAGCACGGATTCGCCGGTATCGATCAGGTCCTCGAGAAAGAACGGCTCGGTGTTGAGTTCCTTCGACTCGCCCGGCACGCCCGCGTACCAGGTCACCATGGCCATGTCGCCCAGAACGCGCTGGACGATGCCGCGCGCGCCCTTCGGCACCGCGATATGGGTAGTGCAGACAATCGACCCGACATGCATGATGGTTCCCCACTCTTGAAACTTGAAACCCGGCTCGCTGGCGAGCCGGCAAATGCACGATCCGCGCCGCCCTCGTCGGGGTGTTGCGCGTAATCCCATTGTTCACGGTTTATCGAAGCGCGAAAAGAAGAAGAAGCAGGCGAAGTGCCGCGAATTCGTCGAATGTCTCCAATCAACCACTGCATCGCGCGTGCGCTTGCACGGGCGGATACCCCCATCATACCCTGTCGAATGTGACCGCCCGCCGAATCCGGCCACACGCGCGGCGCGCACGCGAATTGCACAACGGGCGTATCGTCTGCCCTTTGCCCGGTCGTCAGGAGACTTCGCGTGACCGCACCGAACGGAACCACGCCCGTGGCCGCGCGCCGCGACACCTCACCCCCCTATCTCGAACGCGGCTCGCGCAGTTACTGGCGCGCGAGCGTCGCGCTGCTGTTCGCGGGCTACGCGACCTTCTCGCTGCTCTACTATGTGCAGCCGCTGCTGCCGGAATTCTCGACCACGTTCGGCGTGAGCCCCGCGCAGAGCAGTCTCGCGCTGTCGTTCTCGACGGGCGCGCTCGCCATCGCCGTGTTCGTCGCGGGCTTCGTATCCGAAGGCCTGAGCCGTCACCGGCTGATGACCGCGTCGCTGATGCTGTCGTCGGTGCTCACCCTCGTCGCCGCGTTCGCGCCGCACTGGCATCAGATGCTCGTGCTGCGTGCACTGACCGGGCTCGCGCTCGGCGGCGTGCCCGCCGTCGGCATGGCGTATCTCGCCGAGGAGGTGCACCCGGACGGGCTCGGGCTCGCGATGGGTCTCTACGTCGGCGGCAACGCGATCGGCGGGATGGCCGGGCGCGTGATCGCGGGCGTGCTCGCCGACCTGTTCACATGGCGCATCGCGATCGCCGCGATCGGCGTGCTCGGCCTCGCAGCGACGCTCGCGTTTCGCGCGCTGCTGCCGCCGTCGCGCCATTTCACGCCGCGCCGCGGGCTCGGTTTCGCCCAGCATCGCGCGGCGCTCGCCCGGCATCTCGCCGGCCGCCGTGAACTGCCGGTGCTGTTCGCGATGGCCTTCATCCTGATGGGCGGCTTCGTCACGCTGTACAACTATGTCGGCTACCGGCTGCTCGCGCCGCCGTATTCGATGAACCAGGCGACGATCGGCGCGATCTTCGTCGTCTATCTCGTCGGCGTCGTCGCGTCGCCGTGGTCGGGGCGCATGGCCGATTCGCTCGGCCGCGGCCGGGTGCTGATCGCAAGCGTCGTCATCATGCTGGCGGGCGTCGCGTTGACGCTGCTGCAGCCCGTCGCCGCGATCGCGTGCGGCATCGCGTGCGTGACGTTCGGCTTCTTCGCCGGGCATTCGACCGCGAGCGGCTGGGTCGGCCGCCTCGCGACGCAAGGCAAGGGCCAGGCCGCCGCGCTCTACCTGCTGTCCTACTATCTCGGCTCGAGCATCGTCGGCTCGCTCGGCGGACGCTTCTGGAGCGCATCCGGCTGGGCCGGCGTCGCGGCGCTGGTCGCCACGTTGCTCACCGCCGGGCTCGCGGCCGCCGCATGGCTGCGCAGGCGCGAACGCAGCGGCGCCGCATGACGTGCGGGCGCGCGGCGCCGGCTTCCCGCCGACAGTTGTTGCGCTGGATGGCCGCCTTGCGTTACCTTTGACGTTCATTCGCGTTCAAACGCATTTCGACACGATGCATCCGCTCACGTCCGCTCTCGCAAAATCCCGGCCGCAGTTCGACTCGCGGCCGCAGGCGTGCGCGCATCCGTCGGTCCTCCCTCCTCCTGTCGCACCGCCGCTCGTCGGCGCCGCGCCGCCCCCGCCGGCGGCACGCGTCGGCTGACCAGCCGGCTTTCGTTTTCCGTTTTCCATTCGCCCGTTTGCGGCCGTTCGTGCGTCATCACGCACGGCGTGTTGCTGCGCGCGCGACATGGAACGTTTCGATCCGTTCGACAGGTGGATTCACATGGTTTCGTTCAAACGCGCGCTCGCCGCGCATGGCGTGACGTCGCTCTTCGTGCTGCTGTGGAGCAGCGGCGCGATCTTCGCTGAACTCGGTCTGCGTCACGCATCCGCGTTCGTCTTTCTCACCGCACGCTTCGCGCTCGCGTCGTTCGTGCTGCTCGTGCTGGCCATGATGCGCGGACGCTGGCTGCCGCCGCGCGGCGAGCGGCGCATCGCCGCGCTGACCGGCCTGCTGATGATGGGCGGCTATTCGATCTTCTATCTGCTCGCGCTCGAGCGCGGGATCGCACCGGGCGTGCTCGCGACGATCCTCGGCGTGCAGCCGATCCTCACGCTCGCGATCGTCGAGCGGCGCTGGCAGCCGATGCGCGTCGCCGGGCTCGGGCTGTCGCTGGCCGGTCTCGCGCTCGTCGTATGCCGCGGCGTGGGCGGTGCCGGCCTGCCGATCATCGGCGTCGCGTGCGCGCTCACGGCGCTCGTCGCGCTGACTGTCGGCTCGCTGCTGCAAAAGCGCGTGCGTGCGGCACCCGCCGACGTGCTGACGCTGCAGAACGCGATCGGCCTCGCGCTGTGCATGGCGATCCTGCCGTTCCGGCCGATCTCGCTCGATGCGAGCTGGGCGTTCGTCGTGCCGCTGCTGTGGCTCGGCATCGTGATCTCGGTGATCGCGCAGTTGCTGTTCTACCGGTTGATGCAGCGCGGCGATCTCGTCAACGTGACGAGCCTGTTCTATCTCGTGCCCGTCGTCACCACGCTGATGGATGCGGTATGGCTCGGCAACCGGCCCGAGCCGCTCGCGCTCGCCGGCATGGGGGCGATCGTCGCGGGGCTCGCGCTCGTGTTCCGCACGCCGGCCGTTCGCGCGCAACCCGATCGCGCGTAAGCGGATGGTCCGCCGCGCCCGCGGGTGCGGCGGACCATATCGAACACGTACGACGTTTCCGCACAAAACGAAAGGAACGGGAAAGACTTGCGCAAGGCATTCGTCTAATTCGCGGGAAAAATGCGGAATCCTCGGGTTTTTCCGCAGACTTTTAATGGTTCGGATAGCGAAAAGCGCCGCGAGGTTGCCTATACTCGAACTGTCCGCCCCGCTCGCAATCGGGTCGGCCCAACATTAGAAATGCCCGGCATGGGGCTGGAAGACGCGCCTGCGCCTGTTCCGGCCGACTACGGAGACACGCATGACGACCTATTTCACGATCGGCGACTTCATCCTGTTGATTCCGATGGCGCTGGCCGGAGCGCTATTTCTCGGCGCGGTGCCGTGCGCAACCGAATTCCGCCACAACCTGCTGCGCGTGCTCGGCGTCATCCTCGGCGTCGGCGTTGCGGTATTGCTCGTCGAAGGCCTGCCAGCGCTGCTGTAGCGACACGTTGGCGCGCGCCGCCAGTCACATCGCTGCATTGCAGCGACGTGACGGCTTGTGTGCGTGCGCTGCGATACGGCATGCGATAGTTCGCATCCCGTATCGACTGCCTTTGCTGCCGGTCAGATCGCTTGGTCGGTGGACGGCTTTTCCCACAGATTGATGCCGCCTTCGGTCGCGTAGCGATCGATCTCCGCAAGTTCGTCGGCCGAGAATTCGAGGTTCTTCAGCGCGCCGACGTTTTCACGCACCTGCTCCGCACGGCTCGCGCCGATCAGCGCGGACGTCACGCGGCCATTGCGCAGCACCCACGCGAGCGCCATTTGCGCGAGGCTCTGCCCGCGCCGTTCGGCGATGCCGTTGAGCTTGCGCACCTGCTCGAGGTTGTCCGCGCTCAGATGATCCTGCTTCAGCGAGCCGCCGCCCGGCTTGTTCACCCGCGCATCGGCCGGCACGCCGTTCAGGTATTTCGACGTGAGCAGCCCCTGCGCGAGCGGCGTGAACGCGATGCTGCCCGTGCCGATCTCGTCGAGCGTACCGAGCAGGTCGGGCTCGATCCAGCGGTTCAGCATGTTGTACGAAGGCTGGTGGATCAGCAGCGGCACCTGGTATCGCGCGAGCAGCTCGGCCATCTCGCGCGTCTTCGCGGCCGAATACGACGAGATGCCGATGTACAGCGCCTTGCCCTGCTGCACCGCCGACGCGAGCGCACCAGCCGTCTCCTCGAGCGGCGTGTGCGCGTCGAAGCGGTGCGAATAGAAGATGTCGACGTAGTCGAGCCCCATCCGCTGCAGGCTCTGGTCGAGGCTCGCGAGCACGTACTTGCGCGAGCCGCCGCCGCTGCCGTACGGGCCCGGCCACATGTCCCAGCCGGCCTTCGTCGAGATCAGCAGTTCATCGCGGTACGGCCGGAAATCCTCCTTCAGCAGCCGCCCGAAGTTGGTTTCGGCGCTGCCGTACGGCGGCCCGTAGTTGTTCGCGAGGTCGAAGTGATTGATGCCGAGGTCGAACGCGGTGCGCAGGATGTCGCGCTGCGTCGCGATCGGCGTCGAGTCGCCGAAGTTGTGCCACAGGCCGAGCGACAAGGCGGGCAATTTGAGCCCGGATTTGCCGCAGGTGCGGTATTGCATGTCGGCATAACGTTCGGGAGCTGCTTCGTAGGCCATGGGTCTGT
Organism: Burkholderia sp. A9; assembly: GCF_000801975.1. Taxonomy (NCBI): domain Bacteria; kingdom Pseudomonadati; phylum Pseudomonadota; class Betaproteobacteria; order Burkholderiales; family Burkholderiaceae; genus Burkholderia; species Burkholderia sp. A9. The sequence continues at coordinate 89,813 of NZ_JSZN01000003.1, forward strand.
TCCGTCAGGACGTCGGGGAAGGGACGCGCGCCGCACGCGAACAGCGCGCGCCGGCGGCGAAGGAAACCTATGACGGCTATGGTAGCGAACGGGGCGCAAGCGCGCACGGCGATGGACGCGGCCGCGCACGTCGCCTACACTGCGGCGTCTCGAATCACCGTTACAGCGAGGTTGGTATGTCCCGGGTCATCTCGGTTGCGCTGCTCGTCGTCGGCGTCGTGCTGCTGTATTTCGGCGGACAGTCGTTTCATTCGATCAACGACAACGTGTCGCGCTTCTTCACCGGCTCGCCCGCCACGAAGACGATCCTGCTGATCGCGGGCGGCGCCGTCGCATTGCTGATCGGCCTGACCGGCCTCGCGATGCCGGCCAACAAGCGCTGATCGCGCAGCCGCGCGACCGGCAACGGCCCGCATCGCGCGAGCGGGCCGCGCAAAACGCAACGGGCGGCCAGGCCGCCCGTCTTTTCATGCGCCCATGCGGCCGCCGCGCCCCATCGGGCAATCGGCGCGGCGTCGTCGCCGGCCCGCAGCGCGGCTAGAACTGCACTTCCGGCTTCGTCGCCGAACGCGTGCCCGGCACCGGCCGGTTGCTCAGCCCGTGATACGTGTACACGAGCGAGAACTTCACCTGGTCGGAACGGTTCTGCCCCGCCGAATGCAGCGTGTTGCAGTGGAAGAACACGACGTCGCCCGCCTGGAGCGGCGGGCAGGTTGCCGCGTCGATCATCTTGCGGTTTTCCGGCAGGTCGCTGCGGAAGAACTTCGCGTCGTCGAACGCTTCCGGCCCGAATTCGGCCGTATGCGAACCCGGCACCAGCCAGAGCGCGCCGTTTTCGTTCGTTTCCGGCCCGAGCGCGAGCCACACCGACACCATGTCCGCGCGCTCGAACGACCAGTAACGGAAATCACGATGCCAGCCCGTGAGGCTGCCGTACGCGGGGTGCTTCGTCATCATGCAGTTGTGATGCGCGCGCGACAGCACCGGCTGCTCGCCGAAGTACTCGCGCATCCACACGCCGATTTCCGGCGCGATCGCGCGTTCGGCGAACGCCGGATCACGCGTGTATGCGTCGAGCAATCGCCGCACCGTATGCCCGCCCGGCGCATGCTTCGACTCGGGCGCGCCCGGGTAGCGCAGGTCCGCCTCGAACTCGATCGGCTCCGCCGCTTCCTGCAACTGGCGCTCCGCGATCTGCTTGAGCGCCGCGCACTGCGCTTCGCCGACGAGGCCGCGCGCGACGACGAAGCCGCGTTCGCGCAATTCCGCGACTTGCGCGCGGATCGATTCCGACTGCAATGGAGACGACATGGGATGCCAGACGTTTATTGTGTGAATGTGACGATTGTAAATCGGCGCCGGATGCCGCGAACAGCACCATTGTCGTGCGCAGGGGCATGCCAATTGCCGATTTGATCTGGCTCAAGGGAACTGTGCGGCGCGGCGCGAGCCTCAACGACAGGCGGTATGCGGAAACACGCTTGCGGCACAAGGGTTTATCGCGACTTTTGCGCGTCACGAAAGCCCTGTAGCCTGTCGCGGCCTGTCAATTCTGGCGGGCGCGGCGCGCAACGACTTTCGGTAAGATGCGTTGCGCCATCCGAGGCCGTTCATACCAGTGCGCTCTTCAAGGGCGCCACCCATACAAGCGAAGCATCGTTCACATGCCATTCCGTCTGACTTCCCGTCTCAGCCGCGCTGCGAAGCGCGTCGTGCCGTCCGCTCCTGCCCGCCCGCTGCGCCATCACCGCGCCCGCACGCAGGCGCTCGCCGAGCACACGCACGCGCACAGCCGGCTGGACGGCATCCGCGCGTGGTTCCACGCGTTCTTCTCGATGATGAGCGCGCAGGCGTTCGCACGCCGCGCCGGCCTGCGCTCGCTGCTGCAGAAGCCGTCGTCGCTGCGCGCGCTCGCGCTGCGCCGCGCGCTGGGCCCGCAGCGCCGCGTCAACCGCCCGCGCCGCCTGGCGGCGAGCAACGGCTGGTTCGGGTTCGGCGCACGCTGAAGCCGCGCCGGCGGGCAAGGCCCGCCTCGATCGCCGTCATCTCTACGGCGCTCGACTCGCATAAAAAAACCCCGGCATGCCGGGGTTTTTCGTTTCGGGCGAACGGCGCTTACGCGACGCGTGCCGTCGGCTCCACGCCGGCCGCTTCGGCCAGTGCGAGTGCCTTGTCGGTCGCTTCCCACGAGAATTCCGGCTCTTCGCGGCCGAAGTGGCCGTAAGCTGCCGTCTTCTCGTAGATCGGGCGCAGCAGGTCGAGCATCTTGATGATGCCCTTCGGACGCAGGTCGAAATGCTCGCGCACGAGCTTCGTGATCACCGCATCCGACACGCGGCCCGTGCCGAACGTGTTGACCATCACCGAGGTCGGCTCGGCAACGCCGATCGCGTACGACACCTGGATCAGCGCGCGCGATGCGAGGCCTGCCGCGACGATGTTCTTCGCGACGTAACGGCCGGCATACGCTGCCGAACGGTCGACCTTCGACGGATCCTTGCCCGAGAACGCGCCGCCGCCGTGCGGTGCGGCACCGCCGTAGGTATCGACGATGATCTTGCGGCCCGTCAGGCCGCAGTCGCCCTGCGGACCGCCGATCACGAACCGGCCGGTCGGGTTCACCAGGAACTTGATGTCGCCCTTGATCAGGTCGGCCGGCAGCGTCGGCTTGATGATTTCCTCGATCACGGCTTCGCGCAGCGCCGGCAGTTCGATGTCCGGTGCGTGCTGGGTGGACAGCACGACGGTGTCGATCGAATCCGGGCGGCCATCGACGTAGCGGATCGTCACCTGCGACTTCGCGTCCGGGCGCAGCCACGGCAGGCGGCCGTCACGGCGCAGGCTGGCCTGGCGCTCGACGAGGCGGTGCGACAGGTGGATCGGCAGCGGCATCAGTTCGGGCGTTTCGTCGCACGCGTAACCGAACATCAGGCCCTGGTCGCCCGCGCCTTGATCGAGGTTGTCGTCATGTGCGCGATCGACACCCTGCGCGATGTCCGGCGACTGCTTGTCGTACGCGACGAGCACCGCGCAACCCTTGTAGTCGATGCCGTACTCGGTGTTGTCGTAGCCGATGCGCTTGATGGTGTCGCGCGCGATCTGGATGTAATCGATGTTGGCCGTCGTGGTGATTTCACCGGCCAGAACGACGAGACCCGTGTTGCACAGCGTTTCGGCTGCGACGCGGGAATATTTGTCCTGCTCGAGGATGGCGTCGAGAATCGCGTCCGAGATTTGGTCCGCGACCTTGTCCGGATGGCCTTCGGAGACGGATTCGGACGTGAAGAGATAATCGTTTGCCACTTTTTCAGGCTCCTGTGTGGTTACGGTGGGTTTCACGTAGCCAGCTTCGTTAGGCCTGAAGCGGCGACGCTTTAGCGGATTACCAGGACCGGGCAGCGCGCTTCGCGCCAGCCGGCTTCGCCCCGCAAGTTGTCAGTTAACTCGGCGAAGCCCGTATTATAGCGGCTTTCGTGAATTGTCACAGAGCGCCGCCCGTGCTGCATCATCCGCTGTCCTACCCCCCTGTTCGCAACGTGCCGGCCAGCCGGCCCCACGGAGATTCCGCATGCTAGGCCGCCTCGGCACGCACCTCGCCATCGGCTTGCTGAAGCTGCTCGCCCTGCTGCCGTACGGACTGACCGCACGGCTCGGCGACGGCCTCGGCTGGCTGCTGTACCAGATTCCCAGCCGGCGAAAGCGCATCGTACATATCAATCTGAAACTCTGCTTCCCCGACTGGAGCGACGAACGGCGCGAGGAAGTGGCGGGCCTGCATTTCCGCCACGCGATCCGCAGCTATGTCGAGCGCAGCTACCAGTGGTTCGCGTCGGAACAGGCCTACCGCAAGCTGTTTACGGTTGAAAGCGAGGTCGACCTCAGCGATCCGGACATGCCGCCGACGCTCTTGCTCGGCTTCCATTTCGTCGGCATCGAGGCAGGCTCCATGGCGCTCAATCTCGCACTCGACCGTCCGTGCGGCTCGCTCTACACGCCGATGAAGAGCCCGGAAATCGATGCCGCGGCCAAAGCCGGCCGCAGCCGCTTCGGCGCGGAACTCGCGAGCCGGGCCGACAGCGCGCGAATCGTGCTGCGCTGGCTGCGCGACCGCAAGCCCGTGATGCTCGGCGCCGACATGGACTACGGGCTGCGCAATTCGACGTTCGTACCCTTCTTCGGCGTGCCCGCGTGCACGCTGACGGCCGTCGGCCGGTTCGCAAAGACCGGCCACGCGCAGGTTCTGCCCTTTATCGGCGAGGTGCTGCCGAACTACAAGGGCTACCGGCTGAAGGTGTTCAAGCCGTGGGCCAACTACCCGACCGGCGACGACGATCTCGACGCGCGGCGGATGAACGAATTCCTCGAGGAACAGATTCCGCTGATACCCGAGCAGTATTATTGGGTCCACAAGCGCTTCAAGACGCGCCCGCCGGGCGAGCCGAGCCTCTATTGAGTCGAACCCGCGGGCGCGCCGTTACACGCGCGCCTGCACCCTCGCCACCTTCGGCGCGCCTTTCGCACGCGCCTGCCGGAGATCGCAGGCCGACTGCTGCGCGAGCCACAGATCCGCCTTCCCGCCGTTTTCCTCGCCCAGCCAGGCTTCGAGACGCAGTGCCATTTCAGGCGAGATGCCAGCATGGCCGTGCAGGATGCGCGACAGCGCCGCCCACGTGACGCCGGATTCACCTGTCGCGACAACGCTCGCCACACCGCACCACCTCAATCTGCCCACGCTCTGCCCGCGCAACCGGTCAGCCGATCGGCCGACACCGTCCCGCTCCGCCGTTCAAACGACGCCCGGCGCCCCGCCCGCGCAGGACGCCCCTGTCGGCTGCATGTATCATTTGCGGTTGAGATCAGCACGACGAACGAGGCCGCCCGGGATAGCGGCACCCCGCGTCCGTCGCGCCGACCGCCTTGTTCGTCATGGAATTCCGGACCCAGTGAAACTCTCGTTCACCAAGATGCACGGCGCGGGCAACGACTTTGTCGTGCTCGACGGCTATTCGCGCGCGTTGCCGCCGCTCACCGAAGCGCAGGTACGCGCGCTCGCCAACCGACACTTCGGCATCGGCGCCGACCAGCTGCTGCTGGTCGAGAAACCGACCGTCGACGGTGCGGATTTCAAGTACCGGATCTTCAATTGCGACGGCGGCGAAGTCGAACACTGCGGCAACGGCGCGCGCTGCTTCGTGAAGTTCGTCAGCGACCGCGGCCTGACCGGCAAGCGCAGCGTGCGCGTGCAGGTGATGAAGGGCCTGATCACGCTGACGATGCAGGACAACGGTGAAGTCGTCGTCGACATGGGCGCACCCGTGTTCGCGCCGGCGCAGGTGCCGTTCGACGCGGCGGGGCTCGACGGCCAGACGGAAGGCAACGACACGCTGTGGCCGCTCGACGTCGGCGGGCACACACGCTGGATCTCGACGGTGTCGATGGGCAACCCGCACGCGGTGCAGATCGTCGACGACGCCGAAGCGTATCCGGTGCTCGAAGAAGGCCCGCTGATCGAGCGCCACGCACGCTTTCCGCAGCGCGTGAACGCCGGCTTCATGCAGATCGTGTCGCGCAACGAGGTGAAGCTGCGCGTGTACGAGCGCGGCGCGGGCGAGACGCTCGCGTGCGGCACCGGCGCGTGCGCGGCGGTGGCGGCCGGCATCCGGCGCGGCCTGCTCGATACGCCCGTGACCGTGCACACGCACGGCGGGACGCTGACGATCGGCTGGGACGGCGCGCGCGACGAAGCGGCCGCGCTGATGATGGCCGGTCCCGCCGCGACCGTCTTCGAAGGCGAGATCGACCTGCACGTCTGACCCTTCAACGTCCTGATAACTGAACGCTCCAGCCCCATGAACGATCGCGAAGTCGCCGACTACCTGCTCGCCAATCCCGAATTCTTCGCGCAACACGCGGAGCTGCTCGCGACGATCCGTCTCGCGAACCCGCACGGCAAGGCCGCGATCTCGCTGCAGGAGCGGCAGATGGAGATGCTGCGCGACAAGAACAAGCATCTCGAGCGCCGGCTCGCCGAGCTCGTGCGCTACGGGCACGAGAACGACAGCCTGTCCGCGAAGTTCAGCCGCTGGACCGCACGCGTGATCGCGGAACGCGACCCGTACGCGCTGCCGCGCACGATCGCCGACGGCATCGCCGACGTGTTCGACGTGCCGCAAACGGCACTGCGCGTGTGGGATGTCGCCGACACCTACGCGCAGGCCGAATTCGCGCGCCAGGTCGGCGAGGAAGTGCGGCTCTTCACGAACGGGCTGTCGACGCCGTACTGCGGCGCGAATACCGGTTTCGAAGCGGCCCAATGGCTCGCGCCCGCGCTCGCCGCACCGGCCGCGAATGCTGCGGAAAGCGCCGAAGCCGCGCCGGCCGGCGACGGCTCACCCACGTCGGTCGCGCTGCTCGCGCTGCGCGCGCCGCTCGCCGGCACCGATGCGCCCGCGTTCGGCCTGCTCGTGCTCGGCTCGCCCGATCCGCGCCGCTTCCACGACGGCATGGCCACCGATTTCCTCGCGCAGATCGCGACGCTCGCGAGCGCCGCGCTCACGCGCCTGCTGCCGCACTGATGTCGCGCCCGCGATGACCGACGATCCGATCGCCGCCTACCTGTCGAACCTGAAGCACGTCAGGCTGCTGTCGGAACACACGCTGCGCGCGTACACGCACGAACTCGACGAACTGAAGAAGCTCGCGGCCGGCCGGCCGCTCGCCGCGCTGACGGCCGCCGACATGCGCGGCGCGGTCGTGCGCGCGCATGCGGGCGGGCTGTCCGCGCGCTCGATCTCGCACCGGCTGTCCGCCTGGCGCGCGTTCTACCGCTGGCTCGCGCAGCGCATCGAGATGCCCGCGAATCCCGTCGCCGGGGTTCGTGCGCCGAAACGCGAGAAACCACTGCCCAAAGCGCTGTCGGTCGACGACGCGGTCGCACTGATGGATACGCCGCTGCCCAACACGACCGAAGGCATCCGCGATCACGCGATCCTCGAGCTGTTCTATTCGTCAGGGCTGCGCCTCGCGGAACTGGTCGGGCTCGACGTCATGTACACGCAAGGCGACGGCTACCGCTCGGCCGGCTGGCTCGATCTCGCCGAAGCCGAAGTCACCGTGCTCGGCAAGGGCAACAAGGAACGCAAGGTGCCGGTCGGCCGCAAGGCGATCGACGCGCTGAACGCGTGGCTCGCGGTGCGCGGCGAATTCGTGAAGCACGATCCGCACCCGCTGTTCGTATCGGTGCGCGGCAATCGCATGGCACCAGGCGTCGTGCGCGACCGCGTGAAGCGTGCGGCCCTCACCGCGGGCATCCCCGCCAACGTCCACCCGCACGTGCTGCGCCACTCGTTCGCGACGCACGTGCTGCAGTCGAGCGGCGACCTGCGCGCCGTACAGGAACTGCTGGGCCACGCGAGCGTCGCCGCGACGCAGGTCTATACGTCGCTCGATTTCCAGCATCTCGCGAAGATTTACGACAGCGCGCATCCGCGCGCGAAGAAGCGCGACTGACGCGCATCCCGTGTTACCCGCCGCGCGCGGCAACCGGCCACGGCCGGCGCCGGGCGCGGCCCATTTCGATCCGATCATGCAAACCGTCACACTCAAACCGTCCAAGGAAAAATCGCTGCTGCGCCGGCATCCGTGGGTCTACGCCAATGCGATCGACCGCGTCGACGGCAAGCCCGCGCCCGGCGCGACCGTGATCGTGCGTGCGCACGACGGCCGCTTCCTTGCGCGCGGCGCGTACAGCCCGCAATCGCAGATCCGCGTGCGCGCATGGAGCTTCGACGAGAACGAGCCGATCGATCACGCGTTCTTCAAGCGCCGCGTGCAGCGCGCGGTCGCGCACCGCACGACGATGGTGTCGGGCACCGGCGCGGTACGGCTCGTGTTCGGCGAGGCCGACGGCTTGCCGGGGCTGATCGTCGACTACTACATCGCGGACACCGCCGAGCCCGGCACCGCGCCGCGCGGCCAGCTCGTGTGCCAGTTCATGGCCGCCGGCGTCGAAGCGTGGAAGGACGCGATCGTCGCGGCACTCAGCAGCGCGACCGGCTGCCCGAACGTGTACGAACGCTCGGACGTATCGATCCGCGACAAGGAAGGCCTCGAGCAGACGACCGGCGTGCTCGCCGGCGACGCGCCGCCCGCGACGCTGATCGCGAACGAAAACGGCGTGCGTTATCACGTCGACGTGCCGAACGGCCACAAGACGGGCTTCTACGTCGACCAGCGCGACAACCGCGCGCTCGTCGCGCAATACGCGGCCGGCCGCGACGTGCTCAACTGCTTCTGCTATACGGGCGGCTTCTCGCTCGCGGCGCTCAAGGGCGGCGCGACGCGCGTCGTGTCGATCGACTCGTCGGGCGATGCGCTCGCGCTCGCGCAACAGAACGTCGTGGCCAACGGCTTCGACACCGAGCGCGCGACCTGGCTCGACGCGGACGCGTTCAAGACGCTGCGTCGCCTCGTCGACGAAGGCGAGCGCTTCGACCTTATCGTGCTCGATCCGCCGAAGTTCGCGCCAACCCGCGACAGCGTCGACCGCGCGGCCCGCGCGTACAAGGACATCAACCTCAGCGGCTTCAAGCTGCTGCGTCCGGGCGGCCTGCTGTTTACGTACTCGTGCTCGGGCGCGATCGACATGGACCTGTTCCAGAAGATCGTCGCGGGCGCGGCCGCCGACGCAAAGGTCGACGCACGCATCCTGAAGCGGCTCGGCGCGGGCGTCGATCACCCGCTGCTCGCTGCGTTCCCGGAAGGCGAATATCTGAAGGGCCTGCTGTTGCAAATCGTCTGATCGCCCCGATCTAGACGCACACCCGCGTCCGCCGGCCCTTCCGCGCTGGCGGACCCGCGCTCGAGCCTGTCGTCCGGACGACGGGCGAGGGCTTGACAGGTATGTTTCAATGGATGGTTGTGCGCCCCGGCTCGCGAGTCGAAGGCGCGACGCACCCATCCTGGTTTTGACCCCGATTCACGAACCACAGGCGACCGACATGGCCACTCCCGTCACCATCCTTACCGGCTTTCTCGGCAGCGGCAAGACGACGCTGCTCAAGCGCATCCTGAACGAACAGCACGGCATGAAGATCGCCGTGATCGAGAACGAATTCGGCGAAGAGAACATCGACAACGAGATCCTCGTGCAGGATTCGAACGAGCAGATCATCCAGATGAGCAACGGCTGCATCTGCTGCACGATCCGCGGCGACCTCGCCCGCGCGCTCGGCGATCTGGCCGCGAAGAAGCGCGAAGGCAAGCTCGACTTCGACCGCATCGTGATCGAGACGACCGGCCTCGCGAACCCGGGCCCCGTCGCGCAGACCTTCTTCATCGACAGCGAGATCGCCGACGATTTCCTGCTCGACGCCGTCATCACGCTGGTCGACGCAAAGCATGCGAACGCGCAGCTCGACGAACACGAAGTGGTGCAGCGCCAGGTCGGCTTCGCCGATCGCCTGTTCATCACGAAGTCGGACCTCGTCGACGACCAGGCCGTCGCGGCGCTCAAGCACCGCCTGATGCACATGAACCCGAAGGCGACGATCAAGGTCGTGAACTTCGGCGAAGCCGACATCAAGGAAATCTTCGACCTGCGCGGCTTCAACCTGAACGCGAAGCTCGAGATCGACCCGGACTTCCTCGCCGAGGACGATCACGCGCACCAGCACCACGATCACGACCATGACCACGATCACGCGCATTGCGACCACGATCACGGTCAATGCGCGCACGATCACGACCACGGCCATCACCACCACGCGCACCACGACGACAAGATCAAGTCGTTCGTGTACCGCAACGACCGCCCGTTCGACCCGAACAAGCTGGAAGACTTCCTCGGCGGCATCCTGCAGATCTACGGCGAACGGATGCTGCGCTACAAGGGCGTGCTGTACATGAAGGGCGTCGATCGCAAGGTCGTGTTCCAGGGCGTGCACCAGATGATGGGCAGCGACCTTGCCGCGAAGTGGCTGCCGGTCGAGAAGAAGACCAACAAGATGGTGTTCATCGGTGTCGACCTCCCGCAGGACCTGATCACCGACGGCCTCGACGCCTGCCTCGCCTGAGCGTCCAGGCAGGCGCCGTGCGCCGCCCGGGCGGCCGCCTTCGCGGGCGGCCGCGGCCGTCGCCGCGGTGCCTTTTCCGGGCAGGGTTTCGTCGTCATCGCTTTTTCGCGATTTGCGCGTTATATTTTCTAGATATTGGCGCAGCCGACGGGGATCGACCCGATACGGCGCCCGCTTGCGATTCAGTTACAATACGTGCCCGCTGGAGTACGGTAATAACAGGCCCGGTTCTTGCTGAACCAATATCCGGGCATCGCAACCGCGCCGGATCGCTCATCCGCCACCCGGCCGCGGCCGATGCGATCTGCCGCGCAGCACCGGTTCGCCGCGCGCGCAAATCCGCGCCAGGCCTATCCTGGTATTTGAGAACCGGTTTTCCAGAGGCTTTCGGCCCCGCGGCGGCAAATCGCAAATGATTGCAAGCGCGGTTGCGGGTAATCCCAAAGTGCAGGCAATATCTCTTGATTTGCCGCACATTGAAGAAGCAAGCAGATGACGAAGAAACTCTTGACCGAAGCCGAAATCCTGAAGATGAGCGACAAGGATTACATGAATGAGGATCAGCTCGCCTTCTTCAAAAATCGGCTCGAACAGTTGCAGGCGGACATCCTCAAGAATGCAGGCCAGACGACCGAGAACCTGCGCGAGACGGTGATCGTGCCCGACCCCGCCGATCGCGCGACGATCGAGGAAGAGCACGCGCTCGAGCTGCGTACGCGCGATCGCGAACGCAAGCTCCTCAAGAAGGTTCAGCAATCGCTCGCCCGCATCGATTCCGGCGATTACGGCTGGTGCGAGGAAACCGGCGAACCGATCGGCATCCCGCGCCTGCTCGCGCGCCCGACGGCCACGCTGTCGCTCGAGGCGCAAGAGCGCCGCGAGCTGCGCCAGAAACTGTTCGGCGACTGATCGAGCGGCGTTCCGCTCCGACACGCTGCTTCCCGAAAGCGCGCGGCCTGCCGCGCGCTTTTTGTTTTTCCGGCACCGGCTCCCGGTTGGCCGATTTGCTCCCCCCTCTTGATATCCCGGCGCCCGCCCTAAAATGAATCGGACGCGCGCCGGGCCGCTCCCCGGCGCACTGCGATTCATGCGGCGGCGCCCCGCGCCGCCCGACTCTTCCCCGTTTTTCTCAAGGAACGCAGATGGAGCAATTTCACGGCACGACCATCGTTTCGGTCCGGCGCGGCGACAAGGTCGCACTCGGCGGCGACGGCCAGGTAACACTCGGCAACATCGTCATGAAGGGTGGCGCGCGGAAAGTGCGGCGGATCTACAACAACCAGGTACTGGTCGGATTCGCGGGCGGCACCGCCGATGCGTTCTCGCTGCTCGATCGCTTCGAGGCGAAGCTCGAGAAGCACCAGGGCAACCTGACCCGCGCGGCCGTCGAGCTCGCGAAGGACTGGCGCACCGACCGGATGCTGCGCCGCCTCGAGGCGATGCTGATCACGGCCGATGCGACCACCACGCTCGTGATCACCGGCAACGGCGACGTGCTCGATCCTGAAGGCGGCATCTGCGCGATCGGCTCGGGCGGTGCGTACGCGCAGGCCGCGGCCCGCGCGCTCGCCGAGAACACCGAGCTGTCGCCGCGCGAGATCGTCGAGAAGTCGCTCGAGATCGCCGGCGACATGTGCATCTACACGAACCACAACCGCATCATCGAAACGATCGAGTAAGGACCGCACCATGAGCACCATGACCCCTGCCGAGATCGTCTCGGAACTCGACAAGCACATCATCGGCCAGGACAAGGCGAAGAAGGCCGTCGCGGTCGCGCTGCGCAACCGCTGGCGCCGCCAGCAGGTCGCCGACCCGCTGCGCCAGGAAATCACGCCGAAGAACATCCTGATGATCGGGCCGACGGGCGTCGGCAAGACCGAAATCGCGCGCCGCCTCGCGAAGCTCGCCGACGCGCCGTTCATCAAGATCGAAGCGACCAAGTTCACCGAAGTCGGCTACGTCGGCCGCGACGTCGACAGCATCGTGCGCGACCTGATCGAGATCTCGGTCAAGCAGACACGCGAAACCGAGATGCGCAAGGTGCGCAGCAAGGCGACCGACCAGGCGGAAGACCGCATCCTCGACATCCTGCTGCCGCAGCCGCGCGCGGTCGGCTTCGGCGGCAATGCCGAACACGCGAACGACGACAACAACGCGACGCGCCAGACCTTCCGCAAGCGCCTGCGCGAAGGCCAGCTCGACGACAAGGAAGTCGAGCTCGATATCGAGCAGCCGTCGGCCGGCATGGACATCATGGCGCCGCCCGGAATGGAAGAGATGACCGAGCAGATCCGCTCGATGTTCTCGAACCTCGGCAGCGGCAAGAAGCAGCGCCGCAAGGTAAAGATCAAGGAAGCGCTGAAGCTGCTGACCGACGAGGAAGCGGCGAAGATGCTCAACGACGAGGAAGTGAAGGCGAAGGCCGTGCAGAACGTCGAGCAGAACGGCATCGTGTTCCTCGACGAGATCGACAAGATCACGTCGCGCAACAACGAAGGCAGCGGCGGCGAAGTGTCGCGCCAGGGCGTGCAGCGCGACCTGCTGCCGCTCGTCGAAGGCACGACGATCAACACCAAGTACGGGATGGTGAAGACCGATCACATCCTGTTCATCGCGAGCGGCGCGTTCCACCTCGCGAAGCCGAGCGACCTGATTCCGGAACTGCAGGGCCGCTTCCCGATCCGCGTCGAGCTCGACTCGCTGTCGGTGAAGGACTTCGAGGCGATCCTGGTCGCGACCGACGCGAGCCTCGTCAAGCAGTACCAGGCGCTGCTCGCGACCGAAGACGTGCAGCTCGAGTTCGCCGACGACGGCATCCGCCGCCTGGCCGAGATCGCGTATTCGGTCAACGAGAAGACCGAGAACATCGGTGCGCGCCGGCTGTACACGGTAATCGAGAAGCTGCTCGAGGAAGTGTCGTTCTCGGCCGGCAACCACGCCGGCGAGCGCGTGACGATCGACGCGAAGTATGTCGACCGTGCGCTCGGCGAAGTGTCGCAGGACGAGGACCTGTCGCGCTACGTGCTGTAACGCGCGCGGCGTCGGACAGACGAACGGGCGACCTCATCGGGGTCGCCCGTTTTTTCATGGCTGCGCGATGCCGCGCAGCGATCTGCGATTCGGAATGCGTCAGGTGGCCAGCGGGCCGAAGCGTCCCTAGAATCGGAACGCCCCTGACTCCGAACCGTCACCGCCATCCGATGATCATCTATCCGTCCATCGCCGGCCAATTCGTACCTGCCTTGCGCGCGCTGACGCGTGCCGACATTCGCTCGCTCATGCAGCGTATCAGGCGGGATTCGCTGCCCCGCTACAACGTCGCGTTTGCGCTCGCCTGGCTGGGCGCGCTGGCCGGTACGGCGCTCGCCGGCGTGACGGTCTATCTCGGCATCCACTTCGTCGCGCGCTGCGCATCGGCAAACCCGTGGCCCGTCGCCACCGCCATCGTGGTCGGCGGGCTCGCGCCGCTGCTCGGCAACATTTTCTACTCGGCGCTGATCGCGCTCATGCTGAAACGCGAGATCGTCGCACGCGTGCCGCTGGCCCCGGGCCCGCGCGGATAACGCGCCCGGCTTACTGGCGCACCGGCTTCTTCGCGAGCTTGCGCTGCAGCGTGCGGCGGTGCATGTTCAGCGCGCGCGCGGTCGCCGAGATGTTGTTGTTGTTCTCCGCCAGCACGCGCTGGATGTGCTCCCATTCGAGCCGGTCGACCGACAGCACGACCGGATTCTCGAGCGCCTCGTCTGCCTGCACTTCGCTGGCATTGGTCTGCAGCGCGGCCAGGATGGACTCGATGTTCGCGGGCTTCGCGAGATAGTTGTCGGCGCCGTCCTTCACGGCCTGCACGGCCGTCGCGATGCTCGCGTAGCCGGTCAGCACGAGAATCCGCGCGTCGGGCTGCAAGTCGCACAGCGGCGCGATCAGGCTCAGGCCCGAATCTTCGCCGAGATGCAGGTCGACGGTGATGAACTGGAACTTGCCGCCGGCCGCGAGCCGCAGCGCCGTCTCCTTGTCGTGCGCCTGCTGGACCGCATAGCCGCGGCGCTCGAGGCCGCGCGCGAGCGTACCCGCGAACACCTCGTTATCGTCGATCACCAGGAAATTGTTCTCGCTCATGTGGTTTCTCCGTCTACGTGTTGGTTGAGGCCGCCGGCACCGCGATGCGCGCCACCGGCAGGCGCAGCACGGCACGCGTGCCGCGGCCGGGGCCGCCGGCCGGGCGGCTGTCCTGCGTGAGCACCGCGCGTTCGCTTGCTCGCTGGCCCGACGCAGCAGTGGCATGGCCATTCGCACCGCCACCGGCGCGCCCGTTGCCGCCGGCCGCGCGCGGCATGACGTCGGACAGCTCGATCTCGCCGCCGAGCCGCACGGCCGCGCTGAACGCGAGGTACAGGCCGACCCCGTGCCCGCCCTGCGTGCTGTCGACCGGCATCGCGCCGAGCGATTCGCGCAACGCGGCCGGAATCCCGGGGCCGTCGTCGCTTACCTCGAATTCGATCTGGTCGGCCGCCCGCTCGTTGTACGCGAGCTTCGCGGCCAGTGTCACGCGGTGCGGGCTCGCCCGCGCGGCGTTGTCGAGCAGGATCGTCAGGATCTGGCCGGCGGCGACCGTGTCGTCGAGCGCGACGCCCGACGGTCGTGCGCCGAGCAGCTCGAACTGCACGTGCGGATGCCGCAGGCGCCAGTGCTCGACGAAGGTGTCGAGCCAGTCGTCCACCGGCTGACGGCTCGCCGGCGCGCTCGCCCGGCTGCGCAGGCGCGCCAGCGCCGACGTGCAAAGCGTCATCTGCTCCTCGAGCACCTTCAGGTCGGCCTCGTAGCGCGCGAGCCCCGGATCGGCGCGTGCCGCGTCGCGCAGCTCCTCCGCGAGCATCGCGATCGTCGACAGCGGCGTGCCCATCTCGTGCGCGACGGTGGCGGCCTGCACGCCGAGCGCGACCGCCCGCTCGTCGCGCAGCAGGTGCGCCTGCGCTTCGCCGAGCGCTGCATCGCGCTGGCGCAGCGCGTTCGACATGCGCGCCACGAACCACGCGATCAGCCCGACGCTGACCATGAAGTTCGCCCACATCCCGGTGCGGTAGTAGTCGAACAGGTTCGCCGGGTTATCCATGTTGAGCGGCACCGAATCGAAGCCGAGCGCCGCGTAGCACGCGACCGCGAACGCCGCGAGCCAGATCATCAGGTGCCACGGCAGCACGGCCGCCGCGATCGCGAGCGACGGCAGGTACAGCGACACGAACGGGTTGGTCGTGCCGCCCGACAGGAACAGGAGCGCCGACAGCGCACCGAGGTCGACCCACAACTGGCCGAGCAGCTCGAAATTGGTCTCGGGCCGCGCGCGCAGCACGCGCACCCAGGTCAGCGCGTTGAAAACGATTTCGAGCGCGATGACCATCAGCATCGCCGGCAATGGCAGATGCACGCCGAAATAGGTCTGCACGACGCCGATCGTCACGAGCTGGCCGATGATCGCGAGATTGCGCAGCCAGAACAGGTGACTGAGGTTGACGCGCCCGGTGGTGGTGATTCGTTGCATCCGAGCAGTTTACCCGTTTAGCGCCCGGCGCCTCTACCGGGGCCGGATCGGAATCGACGAACGGCCCGGCGGGCAAGCCGGCATTTCGTCCGATGCACGGGCCTGCGCCGTCAGCCGGGCGCACCGGCCATGCGCTGCGCGATCTCGTCGGCGAGGCATTCCGGGCACCGGCAGCGCGCGCCGGCTGCCGGCTGCGCGGCGCCGGGCAGGGCCGGCATCGACGCGCACCAGCAGTCGAACGGCTGCGTACGGGCGCCGCAGTCGAAGCTCCGCCCGCAGCACGGACAGCGTGCGCGGCGCGGGGTCGAACGTGCGTCGGCGGCGGAATCGGTCATGGTGGAATCGCGGAAGCGGGCATGAAGTCGCCCCACGCGACAAGCATAGCGCGGCGCACGGATTTTGCACGTCGGCCGTCCGGCCGATGCGTGCCGAAAACACGGCCGCACGCGCGCGCCGCCCACCCCGCCCGGGCCGCCGCCGCGGGGCCCGGCGCCATGGCCGGCGGGCCGCCGCGCGCGGCCCCCGGTCCGCGCCACCGCCTTCCGGCCAGCCCAAAAACCCGATGCTGCGCTGCGCCACTCCTGTACAATTCGCCCTGTTTCAACCGTTCCCAGCCAGAGCCGCCGCCATGTCCGAGCCCATCGACCTCTCGCAGATCGCCCCCACGCTGAAAGCAGAAATCCTCGCCGAAGCGCTGCCGTACATCCGCCGCTACCACGGCAAGACCGTGGTGATCAAATACGGCGGCAACGCGATGACGGAAGAGCGGCTCAAGCAGGGCTTCGCGCGCGACGTGATCCTGCTGAAACTGGTCGGCATCAATCCGGTGATCGTCCACGGCGGTGGCCCGCAGATCGATCACGCGCTGAAGAAGATCGGCAAGGCCGGCACCTTCATCCAGGGCATGCGCGTGACCGACGAAGAAACGATGGAAGTCGTCGAGTGGGTGCTGGGCGGCGAAGTGCAGCAGGACATCGTGATGCTGATCAACCACTTCGGCGGCCACGCGGTGGGCCTGACGGGCAAGGACGGCGGCCTGATCCACGCACGCAAGCTGCTGATGCCGGACCGCGACAACCCGGGCCAGTACATCGACATCGGCCAGGTCGGCGAAGTCGAAGCGATCAACCCGGCGGTCGTGAAGGCGCTGCAGGACGACGCATTCATCCCGGTGATCTCGCCGATCGGCTTCGGCGAAGACGGCCTCTCGTACAACATCAACGCGGATCTGGTCGCGGGCAAGCTCGCCACGGTGCTGAACGCCGAGAAGCTGCTGATGATGACCAACATCCCCGGTGTGATGGACAAGGACGGCAACCTGCTGACCGACCTGTCCGCGCGCGAGATCGACGCGCTGTTCGAGGACGGCACGATCTCGGGCGGCATGCTGCCGAAGATCTCGTCGGCCCTCGACGCGGCGAAGAGCGGCGTGAAGTCGGTGCACATCGTCGACGGCCGGATCGAGCACTCGGTGCTGCTGGAAATCCTGACCGAGCAGCCGTTCGGCACGATGATCCGCTCGCATTGAGCGCGCGCCGCCAGCCAGCCAGCCCCGGCCTGCCGGCGTCGTTGCGACGCCGGCGCATCTCCCGCAGCCGGCCGCGCGCCGGCGCCCCCGTCTGGCTGTTCGATCTCGACAACACGCTTCACCACGCATCGCACGCGATCTTTCCGGAGATCAACCGCGCGATGACGCAGTACATCATCGACGCGCTCCACGTCGAGCGCGCCGAAGCCGACCGGCTGCGCACCGGCTACACGCAGCGCTACGGCGCCGCGCTCCTCGGCCTCACGCGCCATCACCCGATCGACCCGAACGACTTCCTGCGGGTCGTCCACACGTTTTCCGACCTGCCCGCGATGCTGCGCGCCGAGCGCGGTCTCGCGCGCATCATTGCCGCGCTGCCGGGCCGCAAGTTCGTGCTGACCAATGCGCCCGAGAACTATGCGCGCGCGGTGCTGCGCGAGCTGCGCATCGAGCGGCTGTTCGAGCGCGTGATCGCGATCGAGCACATGCGTGACCGGCGCGCGTGGCGCGCGAAGCCGGATCACACGATGCTGCGCCGGACGCTGCGCGCCGCGCACGCGCGGCTCGCCGACGCCATCCTCGTCGAGGATACCCGCAGCCACCTGAAGCGCTACAAGCGCCTCGGCATCGGCACGGTGTGGATCACCGGGCACCTGCCGGGCCATCTGCCGAACATCGGCCGGCCGCACTATGTCGACCAGCGCATTCGTTCGTTAAAATCGCTGCGACTGGGCACACGATCGGGGCGACAGAAATGCAGCCGACTTACCCGCAGGACCAAGCCGTAACGGAAGACCATGCCACGCCGTCCCGCCCGCGCCCGAAGCCGGGCGAGCGGCGCGTGATGATCCTGCAGACGCTCGCCGCGATGCTCGAGGCGCCGAAGCCGGAAAAAATCACGACGGCCGCGCTCGCGGCCCGGCTCGACGTGTCGGAAGCCGCGCTGTACCGGCACTTCGCCAGCAAGGCGAAGATGTACGAAGGGCTGATCGAGTTCATCGAGCAGGCGCTGTTCGGCCTCGTCAACCAGATCGTCGCGAAGGAGCCGAACGGCGTGCTGCAGGCGCGCACGATCGCGCTGACGATGCTCAATTTCGCTGCGAAGAACCCCGGGATGACGCGCGTGCTGACCGGCGAGGCGCTGGTCGGCGAGGACGATCGGCTCACCGAGCGCGTGAACCAGCTGCTCGACCGGATCGAGGCGACCGTCAAGCAATGCCTGCGGGTCGCGCGGACGGAGGCGCAGGCGCCCGATGGCGCGGCGCCGTTCGTGCTGCCGGCCGATTACGATCCCGCCGCGCGCGCGAGCCTGCTCGTCAGCTATGTGATCGGCAGGTGGCATCGGTTCGCGAAGGGCGGGTTCCAGAAGCCGCCGGGCGAGCAGGCCGATACGCATTTGCGGTTGATCCTGCAGTGAACGGCTGCGCGTAACGCGCGTATCAGGCGCGCTCGCGATACGGCCCAGGGCAATCGCACGAAATGTGTCAATCGTTAAAGAAGGCTTCCGTTTGCTTGAAAGCCTGTCCGAAGCAGGATGTAGTGACGATTTTCGCCCTGAGAGAAACCCGTCGACAGTCCGTCTTGCAGCAGGAAGTGAAGCATTCGGAGGTTTGACGGATCCGTGTAGCCGCCCGTCCCCGCATGATTTGCGGGAGATCCCGTTTGTCTCGCTGTGCGCGATTCTGTCGGGGGCCGACAGTTGGGTCGCGATTCAGATCCGGGGCGAGTCGAAGCTCGACTGGTTGCGCCGGTACGTACCGCTGGAGCGCGGGATTCCATCGAACGATACGTTCGGTCGGGTATTCGCGGCACTCGATCCGCTGCAATTCGAAACCTGTTTCGTTCGCTGGATGCGCGGACTCTGTCCGGCGCTGACCAATGAAGTGCGATTACCCTGCGATACGACCTCCGCTGCATCGCAATTCGAACTCGTCCAATTTCACTCGCCTCCTGATCAGGTTAATTTTTACCTCTTCAAACAACGGCGGGAGTCATCAGGTGAAGCGCGAGTTCCAGCATTTGCAGCCGTCCTCCGGCAGACGGCGCGACACGGACGTGCCGCGCCATTCGGTACCGTCCCCGGCGCGCACAACGCAGCTCGCACATGCCGCGCTGCTTGCCGGCGCGATCATGCCGTGGCCGTCGTCGGCGCAGGTCACCGATGGCGGCGCGCAACGCGCGGACGGCGTCACGCTCGAGGTAGCACCCGGCGACTATTCGACGACCGACTACGGCGAGCCGGTGTTTTCCGCTGTCGACGGCGGCGTCTTGACCACCACCGGCAAGACGCGCCTGCTCTCGTCCAGCGCCCATTCGCCCGGCGCGGCGGCCTCCGGCACCGGCTCGCGCCTCGAACTGCGCGACACCGAGATCCGCACCCGCGGCTTCCTCGGCAAAGGCATCGACGTCCGTCTGGGCGGCAGCGCGCTCGCCGAGAACATCTCCATCGATACCGACGGCACTAGCGCGCATGGCGTCTATGTCGACGTCAGCGGCAGTCGCGTCGATCTGGCCGACAGCGCGGTCGTGACACGTGGGAGCGAAGCCCACGGCATCGCCGTGAACTATGCGCCCGGCGCGATCGCGAATGTCGCCGACACGCTGGTCCGCACCGCTGGCGATTTCGCGTACGGCGTGTTCCTCAGCTATGACGACATCCTCGCCACGCTCACGCGCACCGACATCCGGACGATCGGCAGCCACGCATCGGCACTGTTCATGCCAGGGGCATCCACGGCCACGTTCAGCGACGCGCACCTCGAAACCGAAGGCTATGCAGCAGTCGGCGTCGATGCTCGCAAAGGCGCGGTCGAACTCGTGCGCTCGCGCGTGCTCACGCATGGCAACAGCGCACACGGGCTGTATGCGTCAAGAGAGGAATACGCAACCGAGACACCCGTCGTGCGAACGACTGACACGCACGTGACCACGACAGGCGACCGCTCGATCGGCGCGGTCGCGCGGCTCGGCGGCCGCGTCACGATGACGGGCGGCAGCACCGCGACGAGCGGTCAGCGCGCCTACGGGATACTGTCGAGCGGCGCGAGTTCGATCGCATCGATCGAGAACAGCGTCGTCGCGACGAGCGGTCAGTACGCCACCGCGCTCTACGCGGGACCGGGCGGCACGATCGACGCGCGGCGCACGGACATCCTGGCCACCGGCGACCGCGCGGCGGCCGCGGGCGTCTACGGCGGCACGCTGGCGATCGACGGAGGCGCGCTCTTCAGCGAACGGCACACCGCGCTCGAAGCGTCCGACGCGCGCATCTCGCTGCGCGACGGCGCGCGCATCGCAAGCGGCACCGGCACGCTGCTGTCCGTCGATGCACGGTCAGGCGCTCCGGTACGGCTGACGCTCGACACCGGTGCGCAAGCGGCCGGCGACATCGTGAACCGGCCGCCCGACGATGGCGATCCGCCGTCGCCCGCGGTGACCGACGTCGCACTGTCCGGTGCGGCACTGTGGACCGGCGCGACGGGCGCGGTGCGCACGCTGTCGCTCGACACGGACAGCCGATGGACGGTCACCGCGAATTCGACGGTCGGATCCGTCGCGCTGAACGGCTCGACGATCGCGTTCACCGCCCCCGCCGCCGACACGCCACGCACGCTCGTCGTCAAAGGCGACTATGCGGCCAGTGACGGCAAGCTGCTCATCCACACGACGCTGCGCGACGATGCATCGCCCACCGACAAGCTCGTGATCGACGGCGGACATGCGTCGGGCAATACGGGCATTGTCGTGAAGCGCAACGGCGGCGAAGGCGCCCAGACGACTACCGGCATCTCGATCGTCGAAACGCGCAACGGCGGCACGACGGAAACAACGGCGTTCGCGCTCGATGCGTCGTCGGACGGCTACCGGCAAGGCTTTGGCACGCTGTCCGCGGGCGGCTACGATTACATGCTCAAGCGCGGCGGACAGGGTGGCACGGAACAAGACTGGTATCTCGTGTCCGCGGCGAAACCCGTGCCGCCCCCCGAGCCGCTTCCCGTGCCGCCGATCCCCCCGCAGCCCGGCGGCGGCAGCGAAGGCGACGAATCGCCCATCGAAAAGGAAACGGTACCGCCGCTCCGCACCGTCGCGCCGGAACCGGACGCCTATCTGGCGAACGCCGACGCGGCGGCCATGATGGCGATTCACACACTGCGACAGCGCGAAGACGGTTCGCTACGCGCCGCAGGTGCGGCCCCGAGTCCGCTCGATGGCGCAGCCTGGCTGCGCGTCGAAGGCAAGTTCACGTCGATGTCCGGCGGTACACGCAGTGTGTCGGGCAACGGCCGCCTGATCCATGCGGGTGCGGATCTGCTCCGTTTCGACGACGGCCGCGGCGGCCACTTCCGCGTCGGCGCGATGGGCATGTATGGCAGTGACACGAGCTGGTCGACACGCCCGCTGTGGAATGCGATCGAAGGCCGCGTCACGAACGCCACCGCGCGCGGCAGCGTGGCCGGCTACAACGTCGGCGTGTACGGCACGTGGTACGGCAGCCGCGACACGCTGTCGAGCCCGTATGTCGACGCGTGGATCATGTACGGCGCCTACGCGAA
This sequence comes from Burkholderia sp. A9, assembly GCF_000801975.1. Taxonomy (NCBI): domain Bacteria; kingdom Pseudomonadati; phylum Pseudomonadota; class Betaproteobacteria; order Burkholderiales; family Burkholderiaceae; genus Burkholderia; species Burkholderia sp. A9. The sequence goes on from NZ_JSZN01000003.1 coordinate 111,506, forward strand.
CAGCGTCGGCGGCAGCCTCGCGGGCGATTCGTACCGGTCGCGCACCGTCACGGGCTCGCTCGAGGCCGGCTATTCATTCCGGCTCCACGAGCGGGGCGACACGCGCTTCTACGTCGAACCCGAGGCGCAGCTTGTCGTATCCGACTATCGCGCGGACGCGCACGGCACCGCCGGCGGCCGTCTCGACGGCCAGGGCGCCACCAACGTGCTCACCCGCCTGGGCGTACGCGTGCACGGCGTCACCACAATGTCGCACGGACGCGAACTTCGACCGTTCATCGAAGCGAACTGGTGGCACGGCCCCGGCTCGCGCTCGCTGACGCTCGACCACAACGCCTTCTCGTTCAGCGTGCCGCGCGACCGGGCTGCCGTCCGGATCGGTGCGACCGGCCAGGTGAGCCGGCAATTCTCGGTGTCCGCCAGCCTGGGCGTGGAGGGCAACCTGTCCGACTACTCGGTGGTCAAGGGGCAGCTCGCGGCGAAATACCGCTGGTGACGTGGCCGGTGGCGCGCGCCCGCAGAAATCCGCCTCGGGAGGATTTCCGCTATACTCTTCCGACCTGCCGCCTCCTTGGCGGCAGGTCGGAAGCGCGCCGATTTGCTGACTCGATTGCGGGCGCGCGAACCGGCCGGGGCTTGATGCGTCGATGCATCGTTCCCCGGCGGTTCACTATAAATGCGGCTAAAGAGGTCGTCAGCCGCGCATCTCCGACTCCGCGCATCGCCGACACCATTTAGCCGCCCAGTCATAAGGCGGAACGAATGGAATCGATCGGCATCGTCGCTCCACAGACCATGCACTTCGCCGAACCGCTGCGCTTGCAAAGCGGCAGCGTGATCGGCAACTATCAGCTCGTCGTCGAGACGTATGGCGAGCTCAACGCCGCGCGTTCGAACGCGGTGCTCGTCTGCCACGCGCTCAACGCGTCGCACCACGTCGCCGGCGTCTACGCGGACGATCCGCGCAGCACCGGCTGGTGGGACAACATGGTCGGCCCGGGCAAGCCGCTCGACACCAACCGCTTCTTCGTGATCGGCGTGAACAACCTCGGCTCGTGCTTCGGCTCGACCGGCCCGATGAGCATCGATCCGTCGACCGGCAAGCCGTACGGCGCGCGCTTCCCGGTCGTCACCGTCGAAGACTGGGTGCACGCGCAGGCGCGCGTCGCCGACGCGTTCGGCATCGAGCGCTTCGCCGCCGTGATGGGCGGCAGCCTCGGCGGGATGCAGGCGCTCGCATGGAGCCTGATGTATCCGGAGCGCGTCGCGCACTGCATCGACATCGCGTCGACGCCGAAGCTGTCCGCGCAGAACATCGCGTTCAACGAGGTCGCGCGATCGGCGATCCTGTCCGATCCCGACTTCCACGGCGGCGATTACTACGCGCACGGCGTGAAGCCGAAGCGCGGCCTGCGCGTCGCGCGGATGATCGGCCACATCACGTACCTGTCCGACGACGACATGGCCGAGAAATTCGGCCGTGCGCTGCGCCGCGCGGACGGCGCGCTCGACGCGTACAACTTCAGCTTCGACGTCGAATTCGAGGTCGAGTCGTACCTGCGCTACCAGGGCGACAAGTTCGCCGACTACTTCGACGCGAACACGTACCTGCTGATCACGCGCGCGCTCGACTACTTCGACCCGGCGAAGGCGTTCGACGGCAACCTGACGGCCGCGCTCGCGCACACGCAGGCGAAATACCTGATCGCGAGCTTCTCGACCGACTGGCGCTTCGCGCCGGCACGCTCGCGCGAGATCGTGAAGGCGCTGCTCGACAACAAGCGCACGGTCAGCTACGCGGAAATCGATGCGCCGCACGGCCACGACGCGTTCCTGCTCGACGACGCGCGCTATCACAACCTGCTGCGCGCGTATTACGAACGAATCGCCAACGAGGTGGGCGTATGAACCAGCAAGCGCTGAATTCCCTGTCCGCGCGCGCGGACTTCCGCACGATCGCACGCTGGGTCGAGCCGCGCTCGACCGTGCTCGACCTCGGCTGCGGCGACGGCTCGCTGCTCGCGCTGCTGATGGAAGAGCTGGACGTCACCGGTTACGGCATCGAACTGCACGACGCGGGCGTGCTCGCGAGCGCGAAGAACGGCATCAACGTGATCCAGCAGAATCTCGAGGACGGCCTGCGACTGTTCGAAGACCACAGCTTCGACATCGCGATCCTGTCGCAAACCTTGCAGACGATCCACCAGACGGCCGCGATCCTGCGCGAAACGGCGCGCGTCGGCCGCGAGTGCATCGTGTCGTTCCCGAACTTCGGCTATTGGTCGCACCGGCTGTCGGTGCTGCAAGGCCGGATGCCCGTGTCGAAATCGCTGCCGTACCAGTGGCACAACACGCCGAACGTGCGGGTGCTGACGATCAAGGATTTCGAGGCGCTCGCGCCCGAAGTCGGCGTCACGATCCTCGACCGCGTCGTGCTGCATGAAGGCCAGCCGATTCGATGGGGTGCGAACTGGCGTGGTAGTCTTGCTGTCTACCGCGTCAAGCGCAGCTGAGCCGCGGGGCCGTTGACGGATGATCCGGCCCGCACATGTGTGCGGCCGCCCCTCCTGCGCCGTCCGCGCCGCCTGCGCTGCCGCCGCAATCAGTCAACGCTACCCGGTTCCTGTCCATGTCCAAAACGCCACACGAGGCGCCCGCACTCACCGCTCACGAGGATCACCCCGGCTGGCGCGCCTATCTGAACACGCACATGCTGATCTGCGTGTTCCTCGGCTTCACGTCGGGGCTGCCGCTGTTCACGCTCGTCTACCTCGTGCAGGCATGGCTGCGCTCCGAGGGCGTGAACCTGAAGGAAATCGGCCTGTTCGCGCTGATCCAGTTCCCGTATACGTGGAAGTTCCTGTGGGCGCCGCTGATGGATCGCTACATCCCGCGCCTGCCCGGCTGGCGGCCGGGCCGCCGGCGCGGCTGGATGCTGCTCACGCAGGTGCTGGTCGCCGGCGCGATCGCCGCGCTCGGCTTCGTGTCGCCGCGCGATTCGATCTGGACGGTCGCCGCGCTCACGACGCTCGTCGCGTTCTTCGGCGCCAGCTCCGACATCGTGATCGACGCGTATCGCCGCGAGCTGCTGCGCGACACCGAGCAGGGCCTCGGCAACGCGGTGCACGTGAACGCGTACAAGCTCGCCGCGCTGATTCCCGGCTCGCTGGCGCTGATCCTGTCCGACCACATGCCGTGGGACGCCGTGTTCGCGCTCACCGGCGCGTTCATGCTGCCGGGCATCCTGATGACGCTGCTCGTGCGCGAGCCCGAAGTGGTCGGCACACCGCCGCGCAACCTGCGCGACGCGATCGTGCTGCCGTTCCGCGAATTCATCCAGCGCGACGGCTGGGCCGGCGCGCTGCTCGTCATCGCGTTCATCTTCCTGTTCAAGATCGGCGACACGATGGCGACCACGCTGTCGACGTCGTTCTTCCTCGACATCGGCTTCACGCGCACCGAGATCGGCATCGTCGCGAAAACCACCGCGCTCGTCGCGAGCGTCGCCGGCGGCATCATCGGCGGCGTCTGGCTCGTGAAGATCGGCATCGGCCGCGGGCTGTGGATCTTCGGCGCGCTGCAGATGGTGTCGACGCTCGGCTTCGCGTGGCTCGCGCAACTCGGCCCCGGCTCGCCGGTGCTCGCCGTGCTCTACGACTTCACGGTATCGACCAGCCACGCGATCGCGGCGGGGCTGTCGGTGTTCGGCATCGCCGTCACGCCGCAATTCAGCCCGATGACGGTCGCGCTCGCGATCGTCTACGGCGTCGAAACCTTCACGACCGGCCTGACGATGGCCGCTTTCGTCGCGTATATCGCGAGCACGACCGACCCGCGCTACACCGCCACGCAGTTCGCGCTGTTCACGAGCCTCGCCTCGGTGCCGCGCACACTCGCGTCGGCCGCGAGCGGCTTCATCGTCGCGAAGATCGGCTGGTTCGACTACTTCATCGTGTGCACCGCGCTCGCGATCCCCGGCATGCTGCTGCTGTTCAAGATCGCGCCGTGGAACGGTACCGCGCGCAACGGCGAGGCCAGCCGTGCGCAATGATCGACTGCATCGCCTGGCACGCGTCGCCGTGTCGCTGAGCGTCGGCATCGCGACGCTCACGGCGACCGGTGCGCACGCGGCCGACGCGAGCGCGACCGCGCCCGCCACCGCGCCGGCTGCGCCGTCGACGGCGGCGGCCCCCGTTCCGCCTTCCGCCGCCGAAGCCGCGCAGCCAACCGGTGCGGCCGTGCCCGCGAAAGCCTATACGCCGACACCGCAACAGGTCCGCTACGGCAACGCGATCGCGTTCCGCACGCTGATCCCGTCGCCGCTGCTCGAACAGCTCACCGCGAGCGAATACGCGCAGATCGTGCAGGCGGCCGCGGACAGCGACCGCCTGCTGCCCGCGAACCAGCCGCGCGTGAAGCGCCTGCGCGCGATCGTCATGAAGCTCGCACCGTATTCGGTGAAATGGAACGATCGCGTGAAGAACTGGACGTGGGAGGTCAACGCGATCCGCTCGCGCGACATCCGCATCACCTGCCTGCCGGGCGGCAAGGTGCTCGTGTACGGCGGGATGCTCGATCGCATCCGCCTGAACGACGATGAATTCGGCGTGCTGCTCGCGCACGGCATCGCGCATGCGCTGCGCGAACACGCGCGCAGCAATTTCAGCGTGACGTCGCAAACCTCGCTACGCGCGGCCGCGCTGCCGCCGCTGTTCGGCGTCGGCGATCCGCTGCCGCAGGCGCTGAACCTCGGCGCGCGCCTGCAGACGCTGCGCTTCGACCCGACCGACGAGACCGAAGCCGATGTGATCGGCGGCGACATCGCCGCACGCGCGGGCTTCGATCCGCGCGCGGCGATCACGCTGTGGGACAAGCTCGCGGCGGCGACGCGCGCGAACAAGACGACGGGCTTCATCTACATGCACCCGTACAGCGCGACGCGGCGGCAGGATCTGCTGAACCGCCTGCCGGACCTGATGCCGCTGTACGCGAAGGCGACGGCCAAGCGCATCGACACGCTGCCCGACTACGCAGGCATCAGCGCGCAGCGGCGCAAGGTCGTGCGGCGCTGAGCGCCGCAGTCGACCGGCCGGCCTCCGCTTTCGCGCATCGCGCGCACCTCGTCTCCGGGGCTGCGGCCGAACAGCCGCTTGAACTCGCGGCTGAATTGCGACGCGCTCGCGTAGCCGACCCGCGCGGCAGCAGCGCCCGCCCCCACGCCGTCCTGCATCATCATCAACCGCGCCTGGTGCAGGCGCGCGGCCTTCACATACTGCATCGGCGACGTCGCCGTCACGTGCTTGAACTGTGCGTGGAACACCGCGAGACTCATGCCGGCCTCGCGCGCGAGCGTCTCGACGTCGAGATCGGCCTTCAAATCCGCATGAATACGCCGCAGTGCCTTCGCGATGCGACCGAAATGATGCTGCTGGACGAGCGCCGCGCGAATCGCGTCGCCTTGCGCACCCGTCAGCACGCGGTACGCGATCTCGCGCATGATCGCCGGCCCGAGCACGCAGGTGTCGTGCGGCGACGCGAGCGCTTCGAGCAACCGCACCACCGCGTCGGCGAGCGGCGCATCGAGCGGCGTCGAATAGACGCCGTGCGGCTCGCTGATCGCAGCACCCAGCGTTTCGTCGAGCAGGATCGCGAGCTCGGCGATCACCGCAAGATCGACGCGGATCGAAATCGCGAGAAACGGCTCGTCCATGCTCGCGAAGGTCTCGCATTCGAACGGCAGCGGCACCGACAGCACGAGATATTGCTGCGCGTCGTAGACGAACGAGCGATCGCCGAGATAGCCGAGCTTGCGGCCCTGGCACACGACGATGATGCTCGGCTCGTACAGCACCGGCATGCGCGGTACGGGGCGGCTCACGCGGATGAAGCGCACGCCGTCGAGTGCCGCCAGCGTATCGCCCTCGTTCGGCGCGAGGCGCAAATGCAGCTCGATCATGCGGCGCCGCACCCGGTCGCCCGAGTCGTCAAAAAGGGGCCGGAAGCTCATCGGCGTCGTCCTGTACGGCAAGAGAATCTGGCTCGCAATGTAGCACCTTGAAAGCGTTTTGACGGCCGTTCGCGCGCAATTCGAGAGGAATAGGCAAATCTTCGAGACCTTCGTGTATTTCGCCGACGCGGCGCGCTCCTTACGATGGGCACCTGCCTCGCCGCGTCGCCACATGATGCGGCGGCAGTCTGTTTCGCCGGAAGTTTTCCCGGACAAGGAGCCCCCCTGCATGAGCACAACCTACGCTTACGCGGCGACCGACGCGCAGTCGCCGCTCGCCCCGTTCGAATTCCAGCGCCGCGCGCTGCGCGACCTCGACGTCCAGATCGAGGTGCTCTACTGCGGCGTCTGCCACTCGGACCTGCACCAGGCCCGCAACGAATGGCGCAACACGATCTATCCGGTCGTGCCGGGCCATGAAATCGTCGGCCGCGTGACCGCGACCGGCCCGCAGGTGTCGCGCTTCAAGGTCGGCGAGCTGGTCGGCGTCGGCTGTCTCGTCGATTCATGCCGCACCTGCCCGAGCTGCGCGGAAGGCCTCGAGCAATATTGCGAGAACGGCTTCGTCGGCACCTACAACGGCCAGGACCGCGTGAGCGGCGACGTCACGTACGGCGGCTATTCGACGCAGCTCGTGGTCGACGAGGCATTCGTGCTGCGCGTGCCCGAGACGCTCGACCCGGCCGGTGCCGCGCCGCTGCTGTGCGCGGGGATCACGACCTATTCGCCGCTGCGCCAGTGGAACGTCGGCCCCGGCAAGAAGGTTGGGATCGTCGGCCTCGGCGGGCTCGGCCACATGGGCGTGAAGCTCGCGCGCGCGATGGGCGCGCACGTCGTGCTGTTCACGACGTCGCCGTCGAAGATCGAGGATGGCAAGCGCGTCGGCGCGCATGAGGTGGTGATCTCGAAGGACGACGCGCAGATGAACGCGCACCTGAACAGCTTCGACTTCATCCTGAACACGGTCGCCGCGCCGCACGACCTGAATCCGTTCCTGCACCTGCTGAAACGCGACGGCACGATGACGCTCGTCGGCGCGCCGGAGCACGACCATCCGTCGCCGCAGGTGTTCAACCTGATCTTCAAGCGCCGCCGCCTCGCGGGCTCGCTGATCGGCGGGATCGCGGAGACGCAGGAAATGCTCGACTTCTGCGCGGAGCATGGCATCACGTCGGATATCGAAACGATTCCGATGCAGCAGATCAATGCCGCTTACGAGCGGATGCTGAAGAGCGACGTGAAGTACCGGTTCGTGATCGACATGGCGTCGCTCAAGCAGTAAGCGGCGCGCCAAGCGAAACGGGCCGCATGTCTGACATGCGGCCCGTTCTGCATCCGGCGACCGGCAGGTTCGACTGCGGTGCGCACCACGTCGCATCGCGTCGACGATTACTTCTTGTAGTCGTAATCCACCGTCAGCGGCGCGTGATCGCTGAACTTGATGTCCTTGAAGATCGACGTGCTTTTCGCGGTGCCGGCCACACCCGGCGTCGCGATCTGGTAATCGATCCGCCACCCGACGTTCTTCGCGTACGCCTGGCCGCGGTTGCTCCACCACGTGTACTGCTCGGCGCGCGGATCGAGCGTGCGGAACACGTCGACATAGCCGATGTCGTCGAACAGCTGCGTGAGCCACGCGCGCTCTTCCGGCAGGCAGCCCGAGTTCTTCTGGTTGCTCTTCCAGTTCTTGATGTCGATTTCCTTGTGGACGATGTTCACGTCGCCACACAGGATCACCTCGCGCTTCTTCTTCAGCTCGGCGAGATGCGGCATGAACTCGTCCATGAAGCGGTACTTCGCTTGCTGGCGCTCTTCCCCGCTCGAGCCGGACGGCACGTACACCGACACGACCGACAGCTTGCCGTAGCGCGCCTCGACATAGCGCCCCTCGGAATCGAACTCGCTGCTGCCGAAGCCGATGATCACGTCATCCGGCTCGTGGCGGCTGTACACGCCCGCGCCGCTGTAGCCCTTCTTCTCGGCGTGGTGGAAATAGCTCCTGAAGCCGTGCGGCTCGATGAATTCGGCCGGCAGGTCGTCGGCCGAGACCTTGATTTCCTGCACGCACACGCAGTCGGCATTCTGTTCGCCGAGCCATTCGAAGAAGCCCTTCTTCGCGGCGGAGCGGATGCCGTTCAGGTTGGCGGTAATCACTCGCATCATGTCGGATTCCGTTGTTCAGTTCAGTTCGGTTCGATGTGTTTGGCAGGATCGCAGCCTAGCGGATCTTCACGCCTTCGAGTTCCGGCTTCGGCGGCGGGAACTCGAGCTTCATGCCGGTCATCGTGCGCAGCAGCAGCTCGGCGATCATCACGTTGCGGTGCGTCTTCGAGTTCGCCGGGATCACGTACCACGGCGCATGCTCGGCCGACGTCGCGGCGAGCGCATCGCGGTAGGCCGACTGGTACGCATCCCAGTGCTTGCGCGCGTCGAGATCGGAGATGTCGAACTTCCAGTGCTTGGTCGGATCGTCGATGCGCGCCTGCAGCCGCTCGCGCTGCTCGTCCTTCGAGATGTGCAGGAAGCACTTGACGATCGTCGTGCCGTTCTCGGCGAGCATCGTCTCGAAATCACAGATCTGCCGGTAGCGGCGTTCGCATTCCTTGTCGCTGATGACCTCGAGCACGCGCGGCACGAGCACGTCCTCGTAGTGGCTGCGGTTGAAGATCGCGAGTTCGCCGGCAGCCGGCACCTGCGCGTGCACGCGCCACAGGAAGTCGTGCGCGGCCTCGATCGGCGTGGGCGCCTTGAACGGCACGATGCGCAGGCCGAGCGGATCGACGTCGCGGAACACCGCACGCACGGTGCCGTCCTTGCCGCTGGTGTCCATCCCCTGCAGCACGAGCAGCACGCGCTTCTTCTGCTGCGTGTGCAGGCGCTCCTGCTGCACGTCGAGCTCCGTCGACACGGCCGTCAGCCGTTCGCGGTCGGCGTCCTTCGACCCCGACGAAAACGGCTTCGCGGCCGGATCGAACGCATCGAGCTTGAATGCGGCAGCTTCCTTCTCGCGCGTGCTGTACGGCACGCGGAAATCGTCGAGCGACGGTTGTTTCGCCATTCGTTCCTCCGTTGGGCGGTGCAATGCACACGCGCACACGATAACGCATGCACCAAAGCGACGGGCCGCCCCGAACGAATTCGGCGGCGGCCCGTCGTCAGGCGCGGTTCAGGCGCGCGGCCATGTTCAGCCGAGTTTCTTCTTCAGCAGTTCGTTCACCTGCTGCGGATTGGCCTTGCCCTTGGTCGCCTTCATTGCCTGGCCGATCAGCGCGTTGAACGCCTTTTCCTTGCCCGCGCGGAATTCCTCGACCGACTTCGCGTTCGCCGCGAGCACTTCGTCGATGATCGCTTCCAGCGCGCCGGTGTCGGAGATCTGCTTCAGGCCCTTCGCGTCGATGATGCGGTCGGCCGCTGCGTCGTCGGTCGCCTTCTCGTCCCAGATCGTCGCGAAAATTTCCTTCGCGATCTTGTTCGAGATCGTGCCGTCGGCGATGCGCTGCAGCACCAGCGCAAGCTGCGCGGCCGACACGGGGATCGCGTCGATCTCGATGCCGTCGCGGTTCAGCTGCGACGACACGTCGCCCATCAGCCAGTTCGCGGCGATCTTCGCGTTCGCCGCGCCGGCCTTCGCGACCACGGCCTCGAAGTATGCGGCCATCGCCTTGCTCGACGTCAGCACACCCGCGTCGTACGCGGACACGCCGTACTGCTCGGCAAAGCGCTGCTGCATTGCGGCCGGCAGCTCGGGCATTCCGGCCTGCACGCGCTCGACCCAGTCCTGGCCGATCACGAGCGGCATCAGGTCGGGGTCGGGGAAGTAGCGGTAGTCGTGCGCGTCTTCCTTGCTGCGCATCGAACGCGTCTCGCGCTTGTCCGGATCGTAGAGGCGCGTTTCCTGCACGACTTCGCCGCCGTCCTCGATCAGCTCGATCTGACGACGCACTTCGTAGTTGATCGCTTCCTCGAGGAACCGGAACGAGTTCAGGTTCTTGATCTCGGCGCGCGTGCCGAACTTTTCCTGGCCGACCGGGCGCACCGACACGTTCGCGTCGCAGCGGAACGAGCCTTCCTGCATGTTGCCGTCGCAGATGCCGAGCCACACGACGAGCCCGTGCAGCGCCTTCGCATAGGCCACGGCCTCGGCCGCGCTGCGCATTTCCGGCTCGGTGACGATCTCGAGCAGCGGCGTGCCCGCGCGGTTCAGGTCGATCCCCGTCATCCCGGCGAAGTCTTCATGCAGCGACTTGCCCGCATCTTCCTCGAGGTGCGCACGGGTCAGGTTGACGGTCTTCTCGTACGCTTCCTTGCCGGCCTTTTCGTTGGCGGGCACCTGGATCGTGATCTGGCCGCCCTGCACGACCGGAATCTCGTACTGGCTGATCTGATAACCCTTCGGCAGATCGGGGTAGAAATAATTCTTGCGCGCGAAGATGCTGCGCGGCGCGATGGTCGAGCCGATCGCGAGGCCGAAGCGGATCGCACGCTCGACCGCGCCGCGGTTCAGCACCGGCAGCACGCCCGGCAGCGCCAGGTCGACCGGGCAGGCCTGTGTGTTCGGCTCGGCGCCGAACTGCGTCGACGCGCCGGAGAAAATCTTCGAGACGGTCGACAGTTGCGCGTGCGTCTCGAGACCGATGACGACTTCCCACTGAGTAGCCATATGCTTACACCCCCGCCGGAACTTGCTTGTGCCAGTCGGTCGCGCGCTGGAACGCGTCGGCGACCTGCAGCATCCGGGCTTCGTTGAAATAGTTGCCGATGATCTGCAGACCGACCGGGCGCTTCGCGTTCGCGCCGGCGCCGAAGCCGCACGGCACGCTCATGCCGGGCAGGCCGGCAAGGCTCACCGACAGCGTGTAGATATCCGCGAGATACATCTGTACCGGATCGTCGCCCTTCGCGCCGAGATCCCATGCGACCGTCGGCGACGCCGGGCCCATGATCACGTCGCAGGAGTTGAACGCTTCCTGGAAATCCTGCGCGATGATGCGGCGGATCTTCTGCGCCTGCAGGTAGTACGCGTCGTAGTAACCGTGCGACAGCACGTACGCGCCGACCAGGATCCGGCGCTTCACCTCGGGGCCGAAGCCCTCGGCGCGCGACTTCTTGTACATGTCGAGCAGGTCGCCGTACTGCGCGGCGCGATGGCCGAAGCGAACGCCATCGAAACGCGACAGGTTCGACGAGGCCTCGGCCGGTGCGATCACGTAGTACACGGGGATCGACAGTTCCGTCTTCGGCAGCGACACGGGCACGAGCGTCGCGCCGAGCGCTTCATACTGCTTGAGTGCCGCGTCGATCGACGCGCGCACGTCGTCGGCGAGGCCTTCGCCAAAATATTCGTTCGGCAGGCCGATGCGCAGCCCCGCGAGCGGCTTGCCCGCATCATTGCCGGCCACCCACGGCTGGCCGAGGTGGCGCGTGAAGTCTTCGTCGTCGCGCTCGAGGCTCGTCGAATCGCGCTCGTCGAAGCCCGCCATCGCGTTCAGCAGCAGCGCGCAGTCGGACGCGCTCTGCGCCATCGGGCCGCCCTGGTCGAGCGACGATGCGAACGCGATCATCCCGTAGCGCGACACGCAGCCGTAGGTCGGCTTGATGCCCGTCACGCCGGCGAACGACGCGGGCTGGCGGATCGAGCCACCGGTGTCGGTACCGGTCGCGGCCGGCGCAAGGCGCGCGGCGACGGCGGCCGAGCTGCCGCCCGAGCTGCCGCCCGGCACCGCATTGGTGTCCCACGGGTTCTTCACTGCGCCGAACGCGGAGTTCTCGTTCGACGAGCCCATCGCGAACTCGTCCATGTTGGTCTTGCCGAGCGTGACCATGCCGGCCGCCTGCAGGCGGGCGACGACGGTCGCATCGAACGGGCTCTCGTAGTTCGCGAGCATCTTCGAGCCGGCGGTCGAGCGCCAGCCGCGCGTGACGAACACGTCCTTGTGCGCGATCGGCAGGCCGGTCAGCGCGCCGCCCGCGCCGCGCGCGAGTTCGGCGTCGGCGGCCTTCGCCTGCGCAAGGGTCAGATCGGTGTCGACGTGGACGAACGCGTTCAGGTCGCGAGCCGCGTCGATCCGTTTCAGGTAGAGCTGCGCGAGCTCGACGGCCGAGCATTCCTTGGCGGCGAGCGCGGCGCGCAGTTCGGTCAGGCTTTTTGCGTGCATTGAGTGGTTTTCCTGGGAATTCTGGGTGGCGCGCGGCGCGGCGCCGGCGCGCTTGTCATCGAATGCTTACTCGATCACCTTCGGCACGAGATAGAGGCCGTCCTGGACGGCCGGCGCCGGACGCTGGTTGTCGTCGCGATTGACGACTTCCGTCACGGCGTCGTCGCGCAGGCGCTGCGCGACTTCCTGGATCTGTTCGATCGGGTGGGCGAGCGGCGCGATGCCGGCGGTGTCGACCGCCTGCATCTGCTCGACGAGCCCGAAGAATTCGTTGAGCTGGCCGAGCATATGCTCGGCGTCGGCGTCGGCCATTTCGAGTCGCGCCAGGTGCGCGATGCGTTTCACATCGGTCAGGGTCAGGGCCATGCGATCACCGGAAAAACAAGGCTGCGCAGCACATCAAAAGCAGCGCTGCGGCGGGGGGTTGGAGGGTACGATCCCACCCTCAAAAATCGGGGCCGAAGCGGCAAAAATACCGCCCGTTTCGATTCAAATACCGTGAAATTATAAGGTATCATTACGCGTTCGACCCAAACCCGGCAGCCTTTTCCCGCACCGTTTCGCCCCGCTTCGGCAAGCCGTGCGTGCTTCGTGCGATCCCCGGTAGACATCACTCGCAGCTTCGTGCGCCGCGGCGGCCGCTTCCGCCACGCTTCCCGAGGCTGTTATTTTTTCCGCTGCCGCCCTCAGCGCTCGCTATGCAGGGCCGGCCCAGAGCGAAACAGGATTCTGAATGTTCGGTTTTTTGCGCAGCTACTTCTCCAACGATCTGGCGATCGACCTCGGCACCGCAAACACCCTGATCTACATGCGCGGCAAAGGCATCGTGCTCGATGAGCCGTCGGTCGTATCGATTCGCCAGGAAGGCGGTCCCAACGGCAAGAAAACGATCCAGGCGGTCGGCAAGGAAGCCAAGCAGATGCTCGGCAAGGTGCCGGGCAACATCGAGGCGATCCGCCCGATGAAGGACGGCGTGATCGCCGACTTCACCGTCACCGAGCAGATGATCAAGCAGTTCATCAAGACGGCGCACGAGTCGCGCATGTTCTCGCCGTCGCCGCGCATCATCATCTGCGTGCCGTGCGGCTCGACCCAGGTCGAGCGCCGCGCGATCAAGGAAGCGGCGCACGGCGCCGGCGCGTCGCAGGTCTACCTGATCGAGGAGCCGATGGCGGCCGCGATCGGCGCGGGCCTGCCGGTGTCGGAAGCGACCGGCTCGATGGTCGTCGACATCGGCGGCGGCACGACGGAAGTCGGCGTGATCTCGCTCGGCGGCATCGTGTACAAGGGCTCGGTGCGCGTCGGCGGCGACAAGTTCGACGAAGCGATCGTCAACTACATCCGCCGCAACTACGGGATGTTGATCGGCGAACAAACCGCCGAGGCGATCAAGAAGGAAATCGGCTCCGCGTTCCCGGGTTCCGAAGTCAAGGAAATGGAAGTGAAGGGCCGCAACCTGTCGGAAGGCATTCCGCGCAGCTTCACGATCTCCAGCAACGAAATCCTCGAAGCGCTGACCGATCCGCTGAACCAGATCGTGTCGTCGGTGAAGATCGCCCTCGAGCAGACGCCGCCGGAACTCGGCGCCGACATCGCCGAGCGCGGGATGATGCTGACGGGCGGCGGCGCACTGCTGCGCGACCTCGATCGCCTGCTCGCAGAAGAAACCGGCCTGCCGGTGCTCGTCGCCGAAGATCCGCTCACCTGCGTCGTGCGCGGCTCGGGCATGGCGCTCGAGCGCATGGACAAGCTGGGCAGCATCTTCTCGTACGAGTGATCGTCTAGGCAGTTTCTTGACATGACGCACCCGCGGCGTGGCCGGATCGCTCGTTCAGAACGAACCGCCACGCCGTTTGCGCGTCTGAGCATTATTTAACCGATCACCACGCGCCCGGCGCCGACCATGGAATACAGTCCGCCGCCCCTCTTCAAGCAAGGCCCGCCCGCGCTCGCGCGGCTCTTCTTCTTCGTCGCCCTCGCCATCGCGCTCCTCGTGTCGGACGCGCGCTTCAGCACGCTCGAAATCGTCCGCGGCGTGCTCGGCACCGTGCTGTACCCGCTGCAGCGCGCGGCGCTCGTGCCGCGCGACCTGTTCATGGGCGCGGCCGACATCGCCGTCACGGGTGCGTCGCTGCGCCACGAGAACGACGCGCTGCGCAAGCGCAACCTGCAGCTTTCCACGCAGGCCAACCAGGCCGCGGTGCTCACGCAGGAAAACGGGCACCTGCGTGCGGTGCTCGAGTTGCGCCAGCACATTGCGACGCAGTCGACGCCGGTCGAGATCCAGTACGACACGAGCGACCCGTTCACGCAGAAGATCGTGATCGGGCAGGGTTCGCAGCAAGGCATCCAGAACGGCGCGCCGGTCGTCAGCGAAGACGGCGTGGTCGGCCAGATCACCCGCGTGTTCCCGCTGCAGGCCGAAGTCACGCTGATCACCGACCGCGATCTCGCGATTCCGGTGCAGGTGCTGCGCACCGGCCTGCGCAGCGTGATCTACGGCACGCCGAAGGGCGATGCGCTCGACCTGCGCTTCGTGCCGACGAGCTCCGACCTCGTGGTCGGCGACGAACTCGTCACGAGCGGCCTCGACGGCGTCTATCCGCCGGGCCTGCCGGTCGCGAAGGTCGTGCGCGTCGACAAGCTCGCCGATACCGCATTCGCGCGCGTGACCTGCGCGCCGGTCGCCGCCGTGCGCGGCGCGCGCCAGATGCTCGTGTTGCATTACCAGAACGACGTCCCGCCGCGCCCGGCCGAGCCCGATCCGGCCGCCGACAAGAACGCGAAGGGCAAGAAGGGCGCCAAGGCCGCCGCGAAGGGCGAGAAGGCCGAGAAGGCCGACGCGAACGCGAAGCCGGCCGCCGCGGCCGCGCCCGGTGCGAAACCCGCGCCGGCTGCGCCCGCTGCGCCTGCCGCGCCGGCCAAGCCCGCCGCCGCGCCCGTGAAGCCCGCGGCCGGGCAACCAGGAGCCCAGCGATGAACCGCCCGCAATACATCCTGCAGCCGGTCAACCCGTACTTCATCGTCTTCAGCCTCGCCGCCGCGTTCCTGCTGAACCTGATGCCGTGGGGCCGCCTGCCCGGCGTGCCCGACTTCGTCGCGCTCGTGCTGCTGTTCTGGAACATCCACCAGCCGCGCAAGGTCGGGATGGGCGTCGCGTTCGCGCTCGGCATCCTGATGGACGTGCATGACGCGGGGCTGCTCGGCGAGCACGCGCTCGCCTATACGCTGCTGTCGTACGGCGCGATCACGATCCACCGCCGCGTGCTGTGGATGCCGATCGGCGTGCAAGTGCTGTACGTGACGCCACTGCTCGTCGTCGCGCAGCTCGTGCCGTTCGTGATCCGCCTCGTGATGGGCGCCGCGTTCCCCGGCTGGCGCTATCTGGTGGACGGCTTCGTCGAGGCCGCGCTGTGGCCGATCGCGAGCCACCTGCTGCTGATGCCGCAACGCCGCCCGGTCGACCCGGACGACACGCGCCCCATCTGAGCCGGACCGACCTTGAATACCCGCCGCCCCCACGCCCGCCGCGCGCCGCGCTCCGGGGCGGCCCCTCGCCCGCGCCCGCTCGCCGCGCCCGGGCCAGATCGACTGTAACCGCATGACCGAATTCAACGACACCCAACAGCAGCTCTCGAAGTTCCGCCTGCGCGTCGCGGCGGCGGGCGTGTTCGTGTTCGTCTGCTTCGGGCTGCTCGCGAGCCGTTTCTTCTACCTGCAGCTGATGCAGCACGGCAAATACGCGCTGCAGGCCGAGGAAAACCGCATCTCGGTCGCGCCGATCGTGCCGAACCGCGGGATCATCACCGACCGCAACGGCGTGATCCTCGCGAAGAACTATTCGGCGTACACGCTCGAGATCACGCCATCGAAGCTCGACGACACGCTCGACAACACGATCGACAAGCTGTCCGAGATCGTCCCGATCGACGCGCGCGACCGCCGCCGCTTCAAGAAGCTGCAGGAAGACTCGAAGAACTTCGAGAGCCTGCCGATCCGCACGCGCCTCACCGACGCGGAAGTCGCGCGCTTCACCGCGCAGCGCTTCCGCTTCCCCGGCGTCGACGTGCGTGCACGGCTGTTCCGCCAATACCCGCTCGGCATGACGGCCGCGCACGTGATCGGCTACATCGGCCGGATCTCGAAGCGCGACCAGGATCGCATCGACGCGATGAGCGACGACAACGACAGCGATCAGGAGCATTACGATCCGCGCCGCGACGCGAACAACTACAAGGGCACCGACTACATCGGCAAGATCGGCGTCGAGCAGAGCTACGAAACCGAACTGCACGGGCTGACGGGCTTCGAGGAAGTCGAGGTCACGGCCGGCGGCCGGCCGGTGCGCACGCTGTCGCGCACGCAGGCGACGCCCGGCAACAACCTCGTGCTGTCGCTCGACATCGCGCTGCAGCAGGTCGCCGAGCAGGCGTTCGCCGGCAAGCGCGGCGCGCTCGTCGCGATCGAGCCGAAGACGGGCGACGTGCTCGCATTCGTGTCGTCGCCGAGCTTCGACCCGAACTCGTTCGTCGACGGCATCGACCAGCAGACCTGGGACGAACTGAACAACTCGCCCGACAAGCCGCTCCTGAACCGCCCGCTGCACGGCACCTACCCGCCCGGCTCGACCTACAAGCCGTTCATGGCGCTGGCCGGCCTGACGCTCGGCAAGCGCACGCCGGGCTGGGGCTTCCAGGATCCCGGCTACTTCACGTTCGGCGGCCACACGTTCCGCAACGACGTACGCTCGGGCCAGGGCTGGGTCGACATGAACAAGGCGATCATGGTGTCGAACGACACCTACTTCTACATGCTCGCACGCGACCTCGGCGTGAACGCGATCGCGAACTTCATGAAGCCGTTCGGCTTCGGCCAGATCACCGGCATCGACATCCAGGGCGAGGCGCGCGGGATCCTGCCGTCGACCGACTGGAAGAAGAAGGCGTTCAAGAAGGCCGCGCAGCAGAAATGGTTCGACGGCGAGACGATCAGCCTCGGGATCGGCCAGGGCTACAACTCGTACACGATCCTGCAGCTCGCCCATGCCACCGCGACGCTCGCGAACGACGGCGTCGTGATGAAGCCTCACCTCGTGAAGGAAGTCGAGGATCCGATCACGCGCGGGCGCCACCTGACCGTGCCGAAGGAAAGCGATGTGATCCCGCTCAAGCAGGCCGACATCGACGTCGTGAAGCGCGGGATGGAAAACGTGATCGAGAACCCGTCCGGCACCGCGTACAAGGTGTTCCGCGGCGCGCCGTACCTCGCGGCCGGCAAGACCGGTACCGCGCAGGTGTTCTCGCTGCAGGGCTCGAACTACAAGGGCCACCTGCTCGCCGAGCACCTGCGCGACCACGCGCTGTTCATCGCGTACGCGCCGGTCGACCATCCGCAGATCGCCATCGCGCTGGTCGTCGAGAACGGCGGCTGGGGCGCGCAGGCCGCGGGCCCGATCGCGCGCCGCGTGCTCGACTACTACCTCGTCGACCGCCAGAACCCGAAGAACGAAGCCGCGGCCGTAGCCGCCGCCGCGTCGGCGACCGAGCCGGTGAGCGCGCCCGTGATCGGCGATGCGGTGAAGGCCGCCGCCGTCGCGGCCGGTTTCACCGCGCTGCCGCAGCCGGTCGTGCCGAAGGCTGCCAGCGCGGCGGAGGCCGCCTCGGCCGCGTCGGCGCCCGCTGCATCGAGCGCGGCACTGCCGGCGGACGCGAGCGCCGCGGCGCCGATGGCCGCGAGCCTGCCGCCGATCCGGCGCCCGCACCGGCCGCACCGCCCTGCCAGCGACGCGCAGCCGCTCGCCACCGCGCCGCGCGACGACAACTTCCGTGCCACGGCCCCCGCGAAAGCGGTGACCGCCGGCACCGCTCATTAACGGAGATAGGCATGCAATTCGACAAGCGCGCCTGGCTCGACAAGATCAAGCAGATGTTCGCGGGCTTCGACCGCCCGCTCGCCCTCATCGTGTTCCTGCTGATGTGTGTCGGCATCGTCACGCTGTACAGCGCGGCGATCGACATGCCGGGCCGCGTCGAGGACCAGTTGCGCAACATCCTGCTGACGTTCGTGCTGATGTGGGTGATCGCCAACATCCCGCCGACGACGCTGATGCGCTTCGCGGTCCCGCTCTATACGTTCGGGGTCGCGCTGCTGGTCGCGGTCGCGCTGTTCGGGATGACCAAGAAGGGCGCGAAGCGCTGGCTGAACGTCGGCGTCGTGATCCAGCCATCGGAAATCCTCAAGATCGCGACGCCGCTGATGCTCGCGTGGTACTACCAGCGCCGCGAAGGCGGGCTGCGCTGGTACGACTTCATCGCCGCGTTCGCGATCCTGCTGGTGCCGGTCGGCCTGATCGCGAAGCAGCCCGACCTCGGCACGGGCCTGCTCGTGTTCGCGGCCGGCTTCTTCGTGATCTACCTCGCCGGACTGTCGTTCAAGCTGATCGTGCCGGTGCTCGTCGCGGGTGTGATCGCGGTCGGCTCGATCGCCGTGTTCGAAGAGCGCATCTGCCAGCCCGAAGTGCAGTGGCCGCTGATGCACGACTACCAGAAGCACCGCGTGTGCACGCTGCTCGACCCGACCTCCGACCCGCTCGGCAAGGGCTTCCACACGATCCAGGCCGTGATCGCGATCGGCTCGGGCGGCGCGCTCGGCAAGGGCTACCTGAAGGGCACGCAGGCCCACCTCGAGTTCATTCCGGAGAAGCACACCGACTTCATCTTCGCGGTGTTCTCGGAAGAATGGGGGCTGGCCGGCGGCCTCGTGCTGCTGACGCTGTACATGGCGCTGATCGCGCGCGGGCTCTATATCGCCGCGCAAGGCGCGACGCTGTTCGGCCGGCTGCTCGCGGGCTCGCTCACGCTCGCGTTCTTCGTCTATGCGTTCGTCAACATCGGGATGGTGAGCGGCGTGCTGCCCGTCGTCGGCGTGCCGTTGCCGTTCATGAGCTACGGCGGCACCGCGCTCGCGACGCTCGGTGTCGCGATCGGGATGATCATGAGCGTCGGGCGACAGCGGCGGCTGATGAAGAGCTGACGACGCGGCACGGCTCGCAGCCGCAAGCAGTCGCTGCAACGGAAAACGGCGCCACGGGCGCCGTTTTTCATGGTGGAAGCCGAATGCGGCGGGCGCGGGCCGATCACTGCTGCGGCGGGCGCGGGCTCCCATGATCCTCACCGGCGCCCGGGGCAGGCTCCTGCGCCTTCAGCCGCGCGCTCAGCTCCTTGAATTTCAGTTCGGCCGTCTCGTCGCCCTGCGCGGCCGCCGCCGCGTAATACGCGCGCGCGATGTTCAGGTTCTGCGTGACGCCGTCGCCGCCGCGCTCGTAGAACGACGCGGTCACGTACTGCGCGGTCGGCTCGCCCGCGTCGGCCGCCTGCTTGTACCACGCGAACGCCTGCCGGTTGTCGCGCGGCGTGCCGCGCCCGTCGAGGAACTGGTTCGCGAGCGACAGCTGGGCCTGCACGTGCCCCTGCTTCGCTGCCCGCAGGAACCACCGGTGCGCTTCGGCCGGATTGCGCGCGACGAACTCGCCGTCGTCGAACATCCGCCCGTACACGTACTGCGCATGCGACATGTTCGCGTCGGCCGCCCGTTTCAGCCAGCGCAGCCCTTCGTCGACGTTCGCGGTCACGCCGACGCCGGTGAGCAGCATCAT
This sequence comes from Burkholderia sp. A9, assembly GCF_000801975.1. NCBI lineage: Bacteria > Pseudomonadati > Pseudomonadota > Betaproteobacteria > Burkholderiales > Burkholderiaceae > Burkholderia > Burkholderia sp. A9. The sequence continues at coordinate 131,322 of NZ_JSZN01000003.1, forward strand.
CGCGTAATTGAACTGCGCGAGCCGGTCGCCGCGCTCGGCCGCGTCGTGGAACTGCACCAGCGCTGCGCGATAGTCGCCGGCGTTGTAGTCGGCGACCGCCGATTGCGTCTCGTGCGCGGGATCGGGTTTCGCGGGCGCCGCACCCTGCGCGCCCGCGGCGACGCACACGGCCCACAGCCCGAGCAGCGCGGCGATCCGCCCGCGCACACCGGTCGCACTCCACGCGCGCGTGCGGCCCGCGCCGTCACCTCCGTTCATGACCGTACCTCCTGCAGCGCCTGCCGCGTCGCGCGCAGCAGCCAGCTCACGTCCGCCGACAGCGTGATCATCCGGTAGCCGGCCTCGCGATACTGGCGTGCAGTTGCCGTATCGCTCGCGAAAATGCCGACCGCGACGCCGGCCTGCTTGCCGGCCGCGAGCACGCGCGCCATCGCTGTTTCGACGTCCGGGTGGCGGCTGTCGCCAAGATGCCCGAGGCTCGCCGCGAGATCGGCCGGGCCGATGAACAGGCAGTCGACGCCCGGCGTCGCGGCGATCCGCTCGACCTCGTCGATGCCGCGCGCCGATTCGATCTGCACGATCACCGCCACCTGCGCGTTCGCCGTCTGCAGGTAGTCGCGGCGCATGCCGAACGCCGCCGCGCGCACCATGCCGGCGACGCCGCGCAGCCCGTCGGGGGAATCTGGCGACGGGAAGCGCGTGAGCCGCACCGCGTGGGCGGCCTCGTCGGGCGTCTCGATGCACGGGAACATCAGCGTGCGCGCGCCGGCGTCGAGTGCGCGCTTCACGAGCCACGGTTCGCGCCCAGGCACGCGCACGACGGGCTCGCTCGGCAGGTGTGCGGCAGCCAGCGCGCGCAGTTGCGACGCGACGTCGCGGCTGTCGTTCGGCGCGTGCTCCATGTCAATGCAGAGCCAGTCGTAGCCGGCGTGCGCGAGCGCTTCCGCGGCCGAATCGCAGCCAAGCGACAGCCACAGGCCGTACAGCGGCTCGTCGCCGTCGTGCAGACGTTGTTTGAGAGAGTTGGTGAGCGTGCTCATCGATACGGCCTCCTGGACGGAACGGCAATCGAACGGGACAAGCAACAGGCGAAGCGGGCACAACCTGGCGGGCCGCCATGCCAGGCGGCGCCGGACCGGGCCCTGGAACGTCAGTCGGCCGTGGGCGGCCGATCTGACAGCGCGGGCCGTGCGACGGCGCACGGATGCGTTTTCCGGTGCCACGCAACGATCATAGCGCGGTGCTACGCGGAATGTGGGAACAGGCAGGGCAGCGCCGGACGAGGCCGCACGGCGCGGTGGCAGGCAGCCCGCGCCGGCTGGCGGGGCTGCCGGAACGGCAGGATCAGCGGCCGGGCTAGCGCTCGACGTCGGCCCAGCAGTTCGGCGTTTCGTACAGGCGCACGCGTTCCAGACGCAGGTTCACGCCGTAGTGCGCGTCGTACACGTTCGCGAGGATGTCGAACGCGATCGCCGCGAGGTTCTCGACGGTCGGGATCCGGTCGATCACGACGGTCTTGTGGTCGGCCATCTGCTCGAGGAACGAGCGCACGACTTCGTCACGCGCATAGACCAGGAACGCGTGATCCCACTTGTTGACGAGGTGCTCGACCGCGAGCGCCTTCACGTCGGCGAAATCCATCACCATGCCGCGGTCGGGCGCCCCCTCGGTATCGACGAGATCGCCGCGCAGCGTGACTTCGAGCACATAGCGATGGCCGTGCAGGTTCCTGCACTGGCTGCGGTGATCGGGAATGCGGTGGCCCGCGTCGAATTCGAGTTTTCGGGTAATCAGCACGATGTCAAAAGCCGTGGCTCAGGGAATGTTCAGATATTTGTGGGTCTGCATCGACAGCCGCCACTGCGGATGCCGCTTGCACCAGTCGATCGCGAGCTTCGTGTTGAGATCGCGCGACGGGCCGTCCATCGGCTGCACGAGAAAATACTCGAAATCGAGCTTCGCGTAGTCGGCGAGCCGCTGGTTGTCCTGCGGGATCACGACCTTCAGTTCATTGCCCTTCGTGACGACGAGCGGCGCGTCGGCCTTCGGGCTCACGCAGATCCAGTCGATCGTCTCGAGCACCGGCAGCGAGCCGTTGGTCTCGATCGCGATCTCGAAGCCCGCCGCGTGCAGCGCGTCGACGAGCGGCTGGTCGAGCTGCAGCATCGGCTCGCCGCCGGTGCAGACGACGAAGCGGTGCGCCTCGCCGTCCGGCCACAGGCCGGCGATCGTCGCGACGAGCGCCTCGGCATCCTTGAACTTGCCGCCGTTCTCACCGTCGGTGCCGACGAAGTCCGTATCGCAGAAACGGCACACGGCCTCCGCACGATCCTCTTCGCGGCCCGACCACAGATTGCAGCCGGCGAACCGGCAGAACACGGCCGGACGGCCCGCGTTCGCGCCCTCGCCCTGCAACGTGTAGAAAATTTCCTTGACCGCGTAAGTCATCGTTCTTCGTCCGGCTCGCGCCGCTCGTTGTCGATCAGAATCCGTTATCCATCAAGCGCTGCCGGCGCACCCGCGTCACAGCGGCGCTTCGGTCACCCGCTCGCCCTTCAGGTAGGCCTCGTAGCCGCGCTTGCGCAGCTTGCAGGCCGGGCATTCGCCGCAGCCGAAGCCCCAGTCGTGCAGTTCCGCGCGCTCGCCCACATAGCACGTGTGCGTCTCGACGCGAATCAGTTCGACGAGCGCCTCGCCGCCGAGCTGCTCGGCGAGTTGCCACGTCTGTGCCTTGTCGAGCCACATCAGCGGCGTCTCGAGCACGATGCGCGTGTCCATGCCGAGGTTCAGCGCGACCTGCAGCGCCTTCATCGTGTCGTCGCGGCAGTCGGGGTAGCCCGAGAAATCGGTCTCGCACATCCCGCCGACCAGCACGCGCAACCCGCGGCGATAGGCGATCGCCGCGGCGATCGTCATGAACATCAGGTTGCGTCCGGGCACGAACGTATTCGGCAGGCCGTTCGCGGCCGTCTCGATCTCGATCGTGCGCGTCATCGCGGTATCGCTGATCGCGCCGAGCACCGACAGGTCGATCATGTGATCGTCGCCGAGGCGGTCCGACCAGGCGGGAAAATCGCGCTTCAGTGCTTCGCGCACGCCTTCGCGACATTCGAGCTCGACGCGATGGCGCTGGCCGTAATCGAAGCCGAGCGTCTCGACCGTCTGGTAGCGTTCGAGGGCCCAGGCCACGCACGTGGCCGAGTCCTGCCCACCGGAAAACAACACGAGCGCGCCGTCTTTAGCGTCTGTCCGAATCACCGTGATACTCCGTGAATGTGTAGGCTCGCGTCGCGCTGCGCCCCGGGGCCGGCTGCCGCCGGGCGGCCCGACGCGTGCCGGCCTGCGCCGGCTCGACCAGTATAGGCAGCGTGGTCGGCCGCGAACGCGGCGGAGCGCTTATACCGCCCATCGCGCAGCATCGTTGCCGCGCATCACGGCGGCGCCTGCGGACAGCCTTGCCGTGTGCCTGAAACGATTCGCTAAGTCATTGAGCGGGCACGGATTTTATCACGCCCCACCAAATGCTGCCGTGGCACGCCGCCGATGACGCGCAACGCAATACCCACCACAAACGAAAAACCCCAAGAACCTTCCGATTCTTGGGGTTTTAAATGCTGGTGGCCTGGGACGGAATCGAACCATCGACACGCGGATTTTCAATCCGCTGCTCTACCAACTGAGCTACCGGGCCAACGAAGAAGAGAAAGTATATCCAGCCAGCTTCACTTGCGCAAGTGCTTTCGCAAAATATTTTTATACGGCGCCTTCGGACGGCTTCTTGCCGAGCTCGACACCGAGTTGCTTGAGCTTGCGATACAGGTGCGTGCGCTCGAGGCCCGTCTTCTCCGCGACGCGCGTCATGCTGCCGTTTTCGCGCGCGAGGTGATATTCGAAGTACGCGCGCTCGAACGCATCGCGCGCTTCGCGCAACGGGATGTCGAACGGGATCGCGGCCGTCTGCCCTGCAAGGCCGAGTGCCGCGACCATGTCGTCGCCGAGCGTCGGCAGCGCCGCCGCGGACGCGACCGCCGACTGGCCCGATGCCTGGCCCGCACCGGCCTTCGCCGCCGCGTTGACGGACACCGGTGCTGCGCCGCGTGCGAGACCGTGCTCGACGGACTTCAGCAGCTTCTGCAGTGCGATCGGCTTCTCGAGGAAATCGAGTGCGCCGATCTTCGTCGCCTCGACGGCGGTGTCGATCGTCGCGTGCCCGGACATCATGATCACGGGCATCGTCAACAGGCCCTGCGCCGCCCATTCCTTGAGCAGCGTGACGCCGTCGGTATCGGGCATCCAGATATCGAGCAGCACGAGATCGGGCGCCTGATTCAGGCGGTATTCCCGCGCGGCCTGCGCGTTCTCCGCCGCCTCGACGACATGTCCTTCATCGCTGAGGATCTCCGAGAGCAATTCCCGGATGCCCATTTCATCATCTACCACCAGGATGGTTGCCATTTACGCTGCCTTTGTCTGCACACTTGCTTTTGTCTTAGCGGGGGCCGTCCCGCCCTGCGCGCCGGGTTCGGCGCCTGGCGTATCGCTCGCCATCTGCAGGAACAGGATCGACACCTGCGCACCCTCGACGGTCTCGCCGTGCATGCGATTGCGCAGATCGATCCGCGCGCCGTGCTCATCGACGATTTTCTTGACCGTGGCCAATCCGAGCCCCGTGCCCTTCGCCTTCGTCGTCACGTAAGGCTCGAACGCACGGGTCAGGATGCGTGCCGGAAAACCGGGCCCGTTGTCGGACACGGTAAGACGTACCGCGACGCGCGTTTTGCCCTCTGCGTCGGGATCGCCATATTCTACTGTCTTGGTTTCGATCAACACACGCGGATGCGCGACTTCCGCGACCGAATCCTGTGCGTTCTGCAGCAGGTTGTGAATCACCTGGCGCAGTTGCGTCGCGTCGCCGCGAATCACCGGCAGCGACGGCGCCAGTTCCGCGACGATCGCACTCTTGCCTTCGCCGACACCGTACAGCCCGAGCACCTCGCTCGCGAGTTCGTTCAACTGCAGGTTCGAGAGCACGGCCGGCGGCGTGCGCGCGTATTCGCGGAAGTCGTCGACCATCCGCTTCATCGCGGCCACCTGGTTGACGATCATCGTCGCGCCGCGCTTGAGCACGTCCGCATCGGACGGCGCGAGCTTGTCGGACAGCTTCATCTGCAGCCGCTCGGCCGACAGCTGGATCGGCGTCAGCGGGTTCTTGATCTCGTGCGCGAGCCGCCGCGCGACCTCGCCCCACGCGACCGAACGCTGCGCGGAAATCACGTCGGAGATGTCATCGAACACGACGACGTAACCGGACGTCTGCGGATCGTCGGCCTGCCCCTCGACCGTCGACACGAGGCGCGTGCCGCGCACGAGCAAGGTCAGCGGATCGGCTTCGCCCGGCACGTCGACCGCGAACTGCTGCTGCCAGTGGCCACGATCGCCGCTGCCGCCGTCGGATGCCGCTTCGCGATCGGCGAACGCCTTGCGTACCATCGCGCCGAATTCCGCAACGACGTCGATCCGGTCGAGCGCCGTGCCGATCAGCGAGTTGAACGGCTGCCGGAAGATCCGCTCCGCGCCGCGGTTGGCCGTCGTCAGCCGGAACTGGCGATCGAGCACGAACACGCCGGCCGTCAGGTTCGCGAGGATGCTCTCGAGATACGTCTTCGAATGCTCGAGCGCGACCCGGTTCTTCTCGACCGCGAGCCGCGCCTCGGACAGCTGGCGCGTCATCGCGTTGAACGACTGCGTGAGGAAGCCGAGCTCGTCGCGCGACTTGATCTCGCGCTTCGGCGTGTAGTCGCCTTCCGTGATTTCCTTCGTGCCCTGCGCGAGCAGGAACAGCGGCCGCGCGAGTTGCTGGCCGAGCGCGAGCGCGAGCATCATCGCGATGAAGGTCGCGAGGAACAGCGCGAGCGTCAGCGTGCCGATGTACATCTTGCGCAGCCCGGTGCGGCCGAGCGATTTTTCCTGGTACTCGCGATACGCGCGCTGCACGGCGTCCGCGTTGTGCGCGAGCGTGGGCGGCACCGGCTGGGTGAGTTGCAGGAACCGCTCCGCCGGCTGCAGCAGCGACGTCGTCGCATCGGGGATCGGCCGCACGACGCGCAGCCGCAACGCGCCCTTCGCGCCGTGCGCACGCGGGTCGCCGTCGACTTCGCCCTCGATCGCCGCATACGCGCCGTGCTCGCGCGCCTGGCTCAGCATCAGCGGAGTCGGCAGGTCATCCGGAATCAGCGCGGCGAAATTGCCCGACGCCTGCGCAACGATGTGCAGGTCGGGCGCCGCGCCCGAGGCGCCGCGGCTCGGCTCGACGATCGTCGCGTCCTGCACGCCGAACTGGTCGCGCAGGCGCAGCAGCGTGAGCGTCGTGCCGTTCGTGTTCGCATCGACGCTCGCGAGCTGGTCGGACATCAGCCGCGCCTTCGTCTGCAGGTCGGACAGCGACGCATCGAGCATCCCGCGGCCGAGGTTCAGGCCGGCCGTCAGCGCAGTCTCGACGTTCACGTCGAACCACGATTCGATGCTGCGCGACACGAACTGGTACGACACGATGTAGATGATCCCGCCCGGCACCACGCCGACGAGCGCGAAGAACACCGCGAGCTTCGCGAGCAGCCGCGTGCCGAACTTGCCCTTCCTCAGGCGCACGACGATCATCCCGATCAGCCCGAGCACCACCAGCAGGAACACGAGCGCGACGATGATGTTCATCGCGTACAGCCAAGAGTAGTAGCGGTCGAAGAATTCCGTGTTCGCGCTCGCGGCCGCAAGCAGCACGAGCAGCAGCAGCGCAGTGAGCGCGACGGTCGACACGATCACGCGGACGAGGAGGCTCTTCCCGCTGGCCGCGCGGCGCACTTTATTTAGCACGTTCGGTCACCGTGAAGTTGAAGCGCTTCCAGTCGGACCCGAGCGTCCAGTCGCGGTTGTTCACCGCGTCGACCTGGAACGGCTTCGGCATCAGCGCCGTATCGAGCTGCATCCGCACCGATGCCGTATAGGTTTCGCCGGCACGCACCTGATTGCGGTCGATCACGTGCCATGACGTGATGTGCCTGACGACCGCGAGCGCATCCTTCAGCGACGGGAAGCCGAGTTGCAGGCCGCCCGTCGACACGCGGTATTCGCGCGTGAGCGGCTGGAACGACAGGCGGATCGTCTGCGACACCGACACCGGCTGCTCGTCGAACCAGTACCAGCGCGCGCGGCCCAGTTCGAAGTCGGTCGTGAAGTAAAGCGGGATGCCCTTGTTGACGGCATCCTCGAGGTTCGGATTCAGCTCGAAATCGAAGCGGGCATCGAGGCTCCAGCCGCTTCCGTCGGCCTGCAGCGACGCGCGCTGCACGGCGATCGATTCGGCGCGCGCCGGCCGGACGACAGTCAGGCACAGCGTCAACGCGACCATCAGGACGGCGGCGAGCCGAAGTGGAAAAAGGTGTTTGATCGTCACCGTTTCTGAAACCGCGCGTAGAAAAATCCGTCGTGATCGGTGTTCTGGTCGAGTGCGCCGGCAGCCCCGCCGTGCACGCCGCCCGGCAGCAGTTGGCCGGGCGCGTCCAATCGTACCGCATCTTCACAGGCCGCTTCAAACCAGCGGGCCTGCAACTCGCCTTCTTCCGGGAAGATCGAACAGGTCACGTAGAGCAGTTCGCCGCCCTGCTTCACGAGCGGCCACAGCGCCGCCAGGATGCGGCGCTGTTCCGCGACGAGCGCGGCGATGTCGGCTTCGCGGCGCAGCCAGCGGATGTCGGGGTGGCGGCGCACGATGCCGGATGCCGAGCACGGCACGTCGGCCAGGATGCGGTCGAACGCACGGCCGTCGTACCACGCGTCAGGCGCGCCCGCATCGCCGACGCGCACGTCCGCCGTGAGCGACAGGCGCGCGAGGTTCTCGCCGATGCGCGCCGCGCGGGCCGCGTCGCTCTCGAGCGCGACGACGTCCGCGTCGGCCAGCTCGAGGATATGGCCGGTCTTGCCGCCCGGTGCCGCGCACGCGTCGAGCACGCGCATGCCGTCGCGCACACCGAGCCATTCGGCCGCGAGCTGCGCGCCGGCGTCCTGCACCGACACGACGCCGTCGGCGAAGCCCGGAATGCGGTCGACCGGCAGCGCCGACGCGAGCCGCACCGCATGGCGGCCGATCGCGGTCGCTTCGATGCCGCTGGCGCGCAGCGTGTCGAGATACGCGTCGACGGTCGCGCGGCGCGCGTTCACGCGCAACGTCAGCGGCCCCTGGCGCTCGCCGGCCGCGAGCATCGCCTGCCACGCGTCGGGCCATGCGCGCTTCACCGCATCGACCCACCACGTACGGTAATTCCAGCGTGCGACCGGATCGCCCTGCATCGCCGCGACGAGCGCGTCGCGCTCGCGCAGGAAACGCCGCAGCACCGCGTTGACCATACCCTTCGCGAACGCGTATTCGCGCCGCGCGCCGATCACGGTCACGGCCTGGTCGACGACCGTGAACGCCGGATACGCGGCCGTGTCCTCCGGATCGAGCAGCAGCGCGAGCGCGCCGGCGAGCACCGCGTGCACATGCGCGGCCGGCGCCTTGCTGACGAGCTGGCCGATCAGCCAGTCCGCGCTGCCGAGGCGACGCATCGTCCGGTACGCGACGTCCTGCGTCGCGCCGCGCGCCAGCGCCTGCGCGCCGGCGGGCATGTGCGCGAACACCGCGGCGAGTGCCGCCGGCAGCGCCGTACCGCGCCGCACCGCATCGACCGCCTGCGCGGCCGAGTCGAGCGCGAAGGCCAGCGAATCGGGCGCGAGGTGCAGCGCGGACAGGCGCGCCGGGCGGCCGGAGGAAGACGGGACGGAGGAACGGGTTCGTGTCATCGGAGCAAAATCGGCAAACGGGTGCGGCTAGCGGCAGGAACCCTGCAGCCGCGTGGCCGCCGCGATCCCAAACCGCGCATTGTAGCGTGTGGACATGCGGCCCCTTTACGGGACGCGCAAATGAAACACCCCGCAGCGCGAGGCATGCGGGGCGAGGTGTCGAGTGCGACGCGACTTAGTCGAAGCGGCCGGTACGCGCCATCTCCATCAGGCGCGCGATGCGCTCCTCGGTCGCCGGGTGCGTGGAGAACAGGTTCTGCAGGCCGCCGCCGTGCAACGGGTTCATGATCATCATCTGCGCGGTGGCCGGATGCGCCTCGGCCGCCTGGAACGGAATGCCGGCCGCATAACGATGGATCTTGTCGAGCGCGGTAGCGAGCGACTGCGGATCGCCGGAAATCTGCGCGCCGCCGCGATCGGCCTCAAACTCGCGCGCCCGCGAGATCGCCATCTGGATCAGCGCGCCGGCGATCGGCGCGAGCAGCGCGACCGCAATGCCCGCGATCGGGTTGGCCGGCCGGCCGTTCTCGTCGCGACCGCCGAAGAACATCGCAAAGTTGGCCAGCGCCGAGATCGCGCCCGCCATCGTCGCGGTGATCGTCGAGATCAGGATGTCGCGGTGCTTCACGTGCGCGAGCTCGTGCGCCATCACGCCGCGCATCTCGCGCTCGGACAGCACGCGCAGGATACCCGTCGTCGCGGCAACCGCCGCGTGCTCGGGGTTGCGGCCCGTGGCGAACGCGTTCGGGGCATCCTCGTTGATCAGGTAGACGCGCGGCATCGGCAGGTTCGCGCGCGTGGCCAGCTCGCGCACCATCCGGTAGAACTGCGGCGCCGTGTTCTCGTCGACTTCCTGCGCGTTGTACATGCGCAGCACCATCTTGTCGGAGAACCAGTACGAGAAGAAATTCATGCCGAGCGCGAACAGCAGCGCGATCGTCATGCCGCGCGAACCGCCGATCATGCCGCCGATCACGATGAACAGGGCCGTGATCCCGGCCATCAGCATCGCCGTTTTGACCCAATTGAACATACCCACTCCTTATCCGTCAGGGACCCGCCGCACATCACAGCGCACGGCGGAAAATTGTAAGCGATTCGTTAGATAAGGTCTTGCCGGAAAAATTCAATTTCAGCGTTGCGACGCCGCGAGCCGCAGCCCAAGCCCGACGAACGCGCTGCCGACCGTGCGGTCGAGCCACTTCTTGACGCACGGCTTGCCGGAAAAGCGCTGCGTGACGCTGCCCGCCACCCATGCGACGACGCCGGTCCAGATGGTGCTCATCACGACGAACACCGCGCCGAGCGCCAGGAACGCCAGCGTCTTGTGCGGGCTGTCGGCCGACACGAACTGCGGGAAGAACGACACGAAGAACAGGACGACCTTCGGGTTCAGCACGTTGGTCCAGAAACCCTGCATGAACAGCTGGCGCAGCGGCTTCGCGGCTGCGGCCTGCGCGGCATCGGCGCCCGCCGGCGCGGCGGACTGCTTCGTGACGATCATGCGCACACCGAGGTAGATCAGGTACGCGGCGCCGACCAGCTTGATCACCGTGAACGCGGCGGCCGACGCCGCGAGCAGCGCGGTCAGGCCGAATGCGCAGGCAAGCGCGTGCACGCAGCAGCCGGCCGAGATGCCGAACGCCGACATCAGCCCCGCGCCGCGGCCCTGCGCGACGCTGCGGCCGACGATATACGCGGTATCGGGGCCGGGCGTGACGTTCAGCAGGAAAACCGCGAGTACGAAGAAGCCGAAATGGGTGATGCCAAACATGAAAACCTCGAAACCGGAAAGCGCAGGGAAATTCTACGCGCGCCTGCCGCGCCGCGCGACTCGGCCGTCCGGCCGATTGCGCGCGGCCGGCACGCCGGATCGAATGGCGCTCAGGCCGGGTCGGGCAACGCGAAGCGCTGGCCCGCTGCGAGCGGCGAGCCAGCCAGGAATTCGCGCGCGGGCAGCCGCTTGCCGCCCGGCTTCTGCAGTTGCGTCACGCGCAGCGCGCCGCTGCCGCATGCGACGACCACGCCTTCCGGCGCAGCCTCGACGATCGTGCCGGGCGCCGCGTCGCCGCGCGCCGCCACGGGCTCGGCCGCCCACAGCTTGATTGCCGCGCCGTCGAGCGTCGCGACGCCGCCCGGGAACGGGTCGAACGCGCGCACCTGGCGTGCGAGCACGTCGGCCGGCTTGCGCCAGTCCAGCGCCGCCTCGTGCTTGCCGATCTTTTCCGCATAGGTCACGCCGTCGGCCGGCTGCGGGGTGGCAGGCAGCGTGCCGTCACGCTCGAGCCGCACCAGCGCGTCGACGATCAGCCGCGCGCCGTCGGCGGCCAGCCGGTCGTGCAGCGTCGCGGTCGTATCGTCGGGCGCGATCGCGACGCGTGCTTCCTCGATCATCGCGCCGGTGTCGAGACCGACGTCCATCTGCATCAGCGTGACGCCCGTCTCGGCGTCACCGGCCTCGATCGCGCGGTGGATCGGCGCGGCACCGCGCCAGCGCGGCAGCAGCGACGCGTGGACGTTGATGCAACCGGCGCGCGGGATGTCGAGCACTTCCTGCGGCAGCAGCAGACCGTACGCGGCGACCACCATCACGTCGTGCGGGGTCGTGCGCAGCAGCTCGATCGCGTCGGCCGCCTCCGCCGGGTACTTGCCCGCGCGCCGTAGCGACGGCGGCTGCGCGACGGGCATGCCGTGCTCGACGGCATAGCGCTTCACCGCGCTCGCCTGCAGTTTCATCCCGCGCCCTGCGGGGCGGTCGGGCTGGGTAAGCACGAGCGGCACCGAAAAACCGGCCTCGTGGATCGCGGCGAGTGCGGCCGCGGCGAATTCCGGCGTGCCGGCAAAAATCACGCGCAACGTATGGGTCATGAAAGCGTTCGGGAGGGCTGGTTGAACGCGCGTCACATCGCGCGTTCGAGTTTCTTCATCTTCGTCTTGATGCGGGTCTGCTTCAGCGGCGACAGGTATTCGACGAACACACGCCCCATCAGGTGATCCATCTCGTGCTGCACGCACACGGCCAGCAGGCCCTCGCAGTCGAGCTCGAAGGGCTCGCCCTGCTCGTTGAGCGCGCGCACGCGCACGTGGTCGGGACGCTCGACTTCGTCGTAGATCCCGGGCACCGACAGGCAGCCCTCCTCATAGACCTGCTTCGCGTCGCTCGACCAGATGAGCTCGGGGTTGATGAACGCGCGCAGCTCGTTCTTCTCCTCGGAGATGTCGATCACGATCACGCGCTCGTGCACGTCGACCTGCGTCGCCGCGAGGCCGATGCCCGGCGCTGCGTACATGGTTTCAGCCATGTCCGCGACGAGCTTGCGGATCCGGTCGTCGACCTGGTCGACGGGCTTGGCGACCTTGTGCAGGCGCTTGTCGGGGTAATGAAGAATGTTCAGCAAAGCCATGGTGTTCGGTATTCGTGGGGCGGCGTGCCGCATCGGCCATCCGGCCGGCTGGCGCCGCCGCCGCGATGCAATGAAGATGAGGCGGACGCGCGGCATACCGATGCAATGCCGCAGGTCGTGCCTCCTGCAATTGGCCGGACGCCCGTGCGCGCGGCCCTGTCGAGTATTTCGGATGATGAAAATTTTATCATGGCGCCACGCTGTCCGCTGGCCGTCGCGTTCGAGGGGAACCTCATGTCGCCGCAAACGCTGACCACCTCCGCGCTGCGCGCCTGGCTACAGCTCGCGCATGCGCCGGGGCTCGCCCCCGCCGTGCTGCATGCGCTGCTCGATGCATTCGGCTCGCCGGCGGCGCTGCTGCGCGCGTCCGACGAGGCGATCGCCGCGGCGAGCAGCGCCGCCGCCGCGCGGGCCGTGCGCGCGAGCGAGCAGGACGACCTCGACACGCGTACCGACGCCACGCTCGCCTGGCTCGATGCGCCGGGCAACGCGATCGTCGCGCTCAACGATCCCGCCTATCCGCCGCGGCTGCGCGACCTGCACGATCCGCCGCCGCTGCTATATGTAAAGGGCCGGCTCGACCTGCTCCACGCACGTGGCCTGGCCGTGGTCGGCAGCCGCCACGCGACGCCGCAAGGACTCGCCGATGCGACGCGCTTCGCGCACGCGCTGTCCGATGCCGGGCTCGCGATCGTCTCGGGCCTCGCGCTCGGCATCGACGCCGCCGCGCATCGCGGCGGGCTCGACGGCCGCGCGGGCACGATTGCGGTAATCGCGACCGGCGCCGATCTCGTCTATCCGGCGCGGCACCGCACGCTGGCGCACGAGATCGCCGCCCGCGGCGCGATCGTGTCGGAATGGCCGCTCGGCACGCCCGCGCGGGCGTCGCATTTCCCGCAGCGCAACCGGCTGATCGCCGCGCTCGCGGCCGGCGCGCTCGTCGTCGAAGCCGCGCCGCGCTCCGGCTCGCTGATCACCGCGCGGGTCGCGAACGAGTTGGGCCGCGACGTGTTCGCGATGCCCGGCTCGATCCACGCGCCGCTCGCGCAGGGCTGCCATGCGCTGATCCGCGACGGCGCGAAGCTCACCGCGACGCCGCTCGACGTGCTCGAGGAATACGGGCTGGGCGAACCGGCGGCTCGGGTCAACCACGCCACGGCGAATTCGGGCCAGAGCCACGATGACGGCGACCCAGGCCACGCCGCCGTGCGCCGCGCGACGGCAGATGCCGTCGATTCCGCCGCCGCGCCCGCCCGCATCGAGGCCGCACCGCCCCCGCTGCCCGACGACCCGGCCCAACATGCCGTACTCGCCGCATTGGGATACGGCCCCGTTACTTACGAGTGGCTCGCCGAGCACAGCGGCCTGTCCGACGACGTGCTGCACCGCGCGCTGCTCGCGCTCGAACTGGCCGGCCGCGTCGCGAGCGTCGCCGGCGGACGCTTCGCGCGGCTTGACGCGGCGCCCACCCCGCCCGCGTCCGGCATGCTACATTCCCTCGCATAGGGGCGGCCGTGCCGCCGACGAAACTCAAGGAATGCCATGCCCGTGCTGAATCTCGACACCGATGCGGATCGGATCGCCGAGCGCCTCGCCGATCCCGACACGCTGCTGGTCGCCTGCCTGTGCGCCGAATGGTGCGGCACGTGCCGCGACTACCGGACGGCCTTCGAGCAGCTCGCCGACGCGCATCCCGACGCCTGCTTCGCCTGGATCGACATCGAAACCCATGCCGACCGGTTCGACGATCTCGACGTCGAGAATTTCCCGACCATCCTGATCGAGGACACGAACACCGCGCGCTTCTTCGGCACGGTGCTGCCGCACGCGGCGATCGTCGAACGGATGTTGTCCGACCTGACCGCGGTGCCCGGCGCGCCGCACGCACCGAAATTGCGCAACGTCCTGACCGTCGAGGCGTGAACCGCGCGCCGGCCGCGCGGCTTTTGGCGCCCTTGCGCGTGGCGCCGCGCCGGGCGCTTGCCGCCGGTGCGGCCCCCCTCTATGATGAGCCGCTTTTTGCATGCCGAGCCGCCGTCGCCGCGGCGTGTGCTATAAAGCCGTCGTAAAAGGGACCCACGCCGGCGAACCCGGTCTACCAACACACACCTGTCATGTCCAAAGCACTGATCATTGCGGAAAAGCCTTCTGTCGCGAACGACATCGCGCGCGCTTTGGGCGGCTTTACCAAGCATGACGAATACTTCGAGAGCGACGAATTCGTCCTTTCGTCCGCGGTCGGCCACCTGCTGGAAATCGCCGCCCCGGAAGAGTACGAGGTCAAGCGCGGGAAATGGAGCTTCGCTCATCTGCCCGTCATCCCCCCGCATTTCGACCTTAACCCGATCGCAAAAAGCGAATCGCGCCTGAAGGTCCTTACCAAGCTGATGAAGCGCAAGGACGTCGATCGCCTGATCAACGCATGTGACGCGGGGCGCGAGGGCGAGCTGATTTTCCGCCTGATCGTGCAGCACGCGAAGGCGAAGCAGCCGGTCCAGCGCCTGTGGCTGCAGTCGATGACCCCGCAGGCGATCCGCGACGGTTTCGCGCACCTGCGCAGCGATACGGACATGCAGCCGCTCGCCGACGCCGCACGTTGCCGCTCGGAAGCCGACTGGCTCGTCGGGATCAACGGCACCCGTGCGATGACCGCGTTCAACAGCAAGGGCGGCGGCTTCTTCCTGACGACCGTCGGTCGCGTTCAGACGCCAACGCTGTCGATCGTCGTCGAACGCGAAGAGAAAATCCGTCGTTTCGTTCCGCGCGACTATTGGGAAGTAAAGGCTGACTTCGCGTGCGCGGGCGGCTTCTACGAAGGCAAGTGGTTCGACCCGAAATTCAAGCGCGACGAACTCGATCCGGAACGGCGCGACTCCCGCCTGTGGAGCCTGCCGGCCGCCGAAACCATCGTCGCCGCGTGCCGCGACCAGGTCGGCACGGTATCCGAGGAATCGAAGCCGTCGACCCAGTTGTCGCCGCTGCTGTTCGACCTGACGAGCCTGCAGCGCGAGGCGAACAGCCGCTTCGGCTTCTCCGCGAAGAACACGCTCGGTCTTGCGCAGGCGCTGTATGAAAAGCACAAGGTACTGACGTATCCGCGTACCGACGCGCGCGCGCTGCCGGAAGACTACATTTCGACGGTGCAGTCCACGCTCGAGATGCTCAAGGAGAGCCACAACTACCTGCCGCATGCGAAGCAGGTGCTCGACAAGGGCTGGGTGAAGCCTAACAAGCGGATCTTCGACAATTCGAAGATCAGCGACCACTTCGCCATCATCCCGACGCTGCAGGCGCCGAAGTCGCTGTCCGAGCCTGAGCAGAAGCTGTACGACATGGTCGTGAAGCGCTTCCTCGCGGTGTTCTTCCCCGCGGCCGAATTCCGCGTCACGACGCGGATCACCGAAGTCGCCGGCCATCACTTCAAGACCGAAGGCAAGGTGCTGGTCGAGCCGGGCTGGCTGCAGGTGTACGGCCGCGATGCCGAAGGCGCGGATGCGAACCTCGTGCCGGTGCAGAAGAACGAGAAGGTGAAGACGGACGAGATCGCCGCCGTCGCGCTCGTGACGAAGCCGCCCGCACGCTACTCGGAAGCGACGCTGCTGTCCGCAATGGAAGGCGCGGGCAAGCTGGTCGAGGACGACGAGCTGCGCGAGGCGATGGCCGCGAAGGGCCTCGGCACGCCGGCGACGCGCGCGGCGATCATCGAAGGCTTGCTCGGCGAGAAGTATCTGGTGCGCGAAGGCCGCGAGCTGATCCCGACCGCGAAGGCATTCCAGCTAATGACGCTGCTGCGCGGGCTCGGCGTGAAGGAACTGACCGCGCCCGAACTCACCGGCGAATGGGAATACAAGCTGTCGCAGATGGAGCGCGGCAACCTCGGGCGCGACGCGTTCATGCAGGAAATCGCCCGCATGACGCAGCAGATCGTCAAGCGCGCGAAGGAATACGATTCCGACACGATCCCCGGCGATTACGCGACGCTCGAGACGCCGTGCCCGAACTGCGGCGGCCAGGTGAAGGAAAACTACCGCCGCTTCGCGTGCACGAAGTGCGAGTTCTCGATCTCGAAGATTCCGGGTAGCCGGCAGTTCGAGATCGCGGAAGTCGAGGAGCTGCTGCGGGAGAAGACGATCGGTCCGCTGTCCGGTTTCCGCAGCAAGATGGGCCGTCCGTTCTCGGCGATCCTGAAGCTCTCGTTCGACGACGAAACGAAGAACTACAAGCTCGAGTTCGACTTCGGCCAGGACCAGGGCGGCGAGGAAGGCGAGGCGCCCGACTTCTCCACGCAGGAGCCGGTCGGCGCGTGCCCGAAGTGCCAGGGCCGCGTGTTCGAGCACGGCATGAGCTATGTGTGCGAGCACTCGGTTGCGAACCCGAAGACCTGCGACTTCCGTTCGGGCAAGGTGATTTTGCAGCAGGAAATCACCCGCGAGCAGATGGCCAAGCTGCTCGCCGACGGCCGCACGGATCTGCTGCCGAACTTCAAGTCGTCGCGCACGGGCCGCAACTTCAAGGCATTCCTCGTCAAGCAGCCGGACGGCAAGATCGGTTTCGAGTTCGAGAAGAAGGAGCCGAAGGCCGCCGCCGCGAAGAAGACGGCAAAATCGGCGACGAAGGATGCCGAAACCGTGACGGAAGGCGCCGACGAGAAACCGGCACCGGCCCGCAAGACCGCAGCCCGCAAGACGACGACGCGCAAGACGGGCTCTTAACGACCCGGCCGCCGGGGCTTCCCCCGGCGCGTCGCACGCCGGTCAAACGGCGAAAAAAACGCGGATCGATCGCTCGATCCGCGTTTTTTCTTTGGGCCCGCTGTCGGTGCAAGGCCGCCGCGCCGTTACAGCGGCGACGGCACCGCGACGCGCGCGCGCGTCGAACGCGCGAGGCGCGGCTGCAGGTTCGGGTCGGTCGATTCCGGCTGCTCGGCACGCATCTCGACGCCGATCGGGGCAAGCGTCGCACTCTGTGCGGCCCACTGCTCGCCCATCATTGCGTCGGTCGAGTGGCTGAAATACTCGACGAGGTGGTCGATGAAGGTACGCACCTTCGCGGGCAAATGGCGCCGGCTCGGATAGGCGATGTTGATCTCGACCTGCGGCAGCCGGAAATCCGGCAGCAGCCGCACGAGCGCGCCGCGCGCGATGTCGCTGCCGATCAGGTAGCTCGGCAGGATCGCGACGCCCATCCCGAGCAGCGCGAACTGGCGCAGCATCGCGGTGTTGTTCGCGACGATTACGTTGGTCGGGCGCACGCGCACTTCGCCATCCGGCCCCGTGAACACGCGCTCGTCGCCCCAGTATTCGGTCGGCAGGCTCAGGGCCGGGTGCTCGGCGAGGTGTTCCGGGTGAGTCGGCACGCCGTGCTTTTCCAGATAGCTTGGCGTCGCGCACACGGTCATGCAACCGGTGGTCAGCCGCCGCGTGACGATGCTCGCGCTGCGCATCTGGCGCGTAACGACGATGCCGACGTCGAAACCTTCCTCGACGAGATCGACCTGGCGGTCGACCAGCGTCAGATCCGGCACCACTTTCGGGAAATTTTCCGTGTACGACTGCAGGACGGGCGCAAGGTTGTGCAGGCCGAACACGACCGGCGCAACGATGCGCAACGTGCCGACCGGCTCGTGATTGCGCGCGACGACCATCTGTTCGACATCCTCGAGCTCATCGAGAATCTGGCGCGCCCGCTCCAGATAGACCTGGCCCGACTCCGTCAGCGAAAGGCTGCGCGTGGTGCGGTTCAGCAAACGCGTGCCGAGCCGCCCTTCCAGATCGGCGACGTGACGCGTCGCGACCGCGTTGGAGATATCCATAGCACTCGCGGCCCGCGCGAAACTGCCGAGATCCGCAACCTTGACGAACACGCGCATCGACTGCAAATGATCCATAAACGACTCCTGCCGCTGTTACAACTTCAAAAAGTTGAAGCAAATGCGTAATTCTCCTACGACAGCGGAAATGATGCAGAGTTGCTCAACAAACCCCCGGTTGACGATAAAAATAGTCAAAAATCCTCACCCGTTGCGGATGGATGACCCAATTATTCTGATTGGAGCAACAATTGGGTGAACCTCGTCGGGTAAGCGGCCGAATCAGGAAGGACGTGTTTGATGCGACACAGCAGCGCACGGCGCCGCACTGCACGGAAGCGGCGCCGGATCAGGCCGGCGCCAATTGCGGCGGAGCGTAACAACCTGTTAAAAAGACACCACGAACCACGCCGACGTAGCATCATGTCGGCCCCGGCCGGGCGGGACGGGTGCGCGACGTGCGCCGCCGCCACCGCCGCTTTCAACGCGCGACTCCCGCTGATCATGAAAATTGCCATCCTCGACGACTACCAGGACGCCGTCCGCAAGCTGAACTGCTTCGAGATGCTTGCCGAGCACGACGTGAAGGTCTTCAACAATACGGTGCGCGGCCTGGGACAGCTCGCGAGCCGTCTGGCGGAAGTCGAGGCGCTCGTGCTGATTCGCGAGCGCACGCCGATTTCGTCGCAACTGCTCGCCAAGCTGCCGAACCTGCGCATGATCAGCCAGACCGGCCGCATTTCGAGCCACATCGACCTCGAAGCGTGTACCGACCGCGGCATCGCGGTGCTCGAAGGCACGGGCTCGCCGGTCGCGCCGGCCGAACTGACCTGGGCGCTCGTGATGGCTGCCCAGCGCCGCATTCCGCAATACGTCGCGAACCTGAAGCAGGGCGCATGGCAGCAGTCGGGCCTGAAGACGTCGGCACTGCCGCCGAACTTCGGCCTCGGCCAGGTGCTGCGCGGCCAGACGCTCGGCATCTGGGGCTACGGCAAGATCGGCCGGCTGGTTGCCGGCTACGGCAAGGCGTTCGGGATGAACGTGCTGATCTGGGGCCGCGAGCATTCGCTCGAGGCTGCACGCGCCGACGGCTACACGGCCGCCGAGAGCCGCGAAGCGCTGTTCGAGCAGAGCGACGTGCTGTCGCTGCACCTGCGGATGCACGACGACACGCGCGGGATCGTCAAGCAGGAAGACCTGATGCGGATGAAGCCGACGTCGCTGCTCGTCAACACGAGCCGCGCGGAACTGCTCGAGGAAAACGCGCTCGTCAACGCGCTGTCGCACAACCGTCCGGGGATGGTCGCGACCGACGTGTTCGAGAGCGAGCCGATCCTGCAGGGCTACAGCCTGCTGCGGATGGAAAACGTGATCTGCACGCCGCACATCGGCTACGTCGAGCGCGAAAGCTACGAGCTCTATTTCAGCGCGGCGTTCCGGAATATCCTCGCGTTCGACCAGGGCGACCTGTCGAGCGTCGTCAACCCGGAAGCGCTGACGCCGCGCCGAGTGCGCTGACCGGCGCGGGCCGCGCTCGCCGCGCGGCCCCGCTGCCGGCTTCCCGCCTTCAGGCGGCCACGCGGCCGCCCGTCATCGCGTCGACGCGCGTGAGGAAATGCTCGCCGTCGCGCAGTCCGAGGTCGTACGCATGCCGCATCTGCGACGGACTCGTGTAATCCCAGCTCGAAATCGGTACCTTGCTCGACGGCTGCACGTACAGCCGCCGCTGGTCGCCGTGCGCGACCGTGAACATCTGCGGGCGCGGATACAGCCGCGTGACGAGCACCAGCACGTCGCCCGGCGATGCGTCGAGCGCGCCGACCGGCACGTTGTCGACCATCCCGCCGTCGAGCACGGGCCGGCCGCCGCGACGCAGCACCGGTGTGAACGGTGGCGTGCACGACGACTGCAGGATCAGGTCGGCGAGTTCGTCGACGCTCGTACAGGCCTGCGCCCGCACGAACTCGGGCCGAAATCCGAGCGTGCGCCCGAGCGTCGGGTGCAGCGTCTTGCGCAGGTATTTTTCGATGTTGTACGCGACGAGGCCCGCAGCGACCGCGCTGCGCGCGCCGAGCCAGCGCGGCACGTGCGACACGCCGATGCGGATCTCCGGGGCGTCGGCGAGCTGCGCGAACGGCTCGCCGTAGATGTCGAGCAGCGCCTGACGGTAGATCCGGTAATGCGGAAACACGGGCTCGCGGCCAAACAGGTTGCCCCAGTACGCGTTCTTGCGGTTGTGTCGCAGCGCTTCCTCGTAATAGCGCATCACCCACGCGGCGTCGCGCGTATACAGCATGCAGGCGGTCGCCGCGCCGGCCGAGATGCCCGCGATCACGCGCGGGCGCAGGCCGAGCGCGGGCTGCGCGACGTCCCAGAAGCCGGCCTGCCACCAGCAGCGATTGCCACCGCCGGCAAAGACGATCTGATCGAACATCGCGCCGCTCAGCTGACGAGCGCGTAGGTCGACGTCGCGTGAACGGCCATCTTGCCGTCCTCGTCGAACAGCTCGACTTCCCCGAACACGAGGTTGCGGCCCATCCGCAGCACGCGCGCGGTGACGAGCACGTCACCCTTGCGCACCGGACGCATGAAGTTCGTGTTCAGCGACACGGTGGTCATCGGCCGGAACTCGCCGAGCGCGGCCGAGATCGCGACCACCATCGCCGTGTCGGCGGCGGCCGTGAACACCTGGCCGCAGATGACGCCGCCCGAATGGCGGAATTCGCCGGAAAACGGCAGACGCATCGTGACAGTGTCGTCGCCGATCGATACGGGAACCAGACCCAGCGAGCGGACCCATGGGGCCAGCAGGCGATCCAGCAATTCGCGGACTGCGTTTTCGTCCATCTTCGAATGTCCAGAAAACGTTGCGCGACCGCCGCGCAACGGGTGTGGACGTCATCATACCGGGAGCGCGCCAACTGCGATGACTCGTTACCACGCCGACGGCTTCCGTTGCCGTGACGAAATATTTTCAGGAAATTTGGTGAAAGGGCTTGCCAAGCCCAAAATGCTCGTGCATAATCTTTCTTCTGTTGGGGGCGTTAGCTCAGTTGGTAGAGCAGCGGACTCTTAATCCGTAGGTCGAGTGTTCGAGTCACTCACGCCCCACCAGGAATTCCAAAGGCCGGTCAGCGCAAGCTGACCGGCCTTTTTCCTTTTCCGGCTCCGCCCGGCCTCTGTCTCATCACGGCAGGCAATTGCATACATGCCTCGCCCATACACTTTCCGCTAGAATCGTCCGACAAATATCACACGACCGGCCCGGCGAACACCGTATCGCCGCCGGCACTGAGAGAGCATGGGACGCCAGATATGGAATCATGTGAACGAGACGCGGCCATTCAGAGGGCATGGTCACGCCGACAGCGGCGCGCAGATCGAATCGCGCAATCACCCC
Source organism: Burkholderia sp. A9 (assembly GCF_000801975.1). NCBI lineage: Bacteria > Pseudomonadati > Pseudomonadota > Betaproteobacteria > Burkholderiales > Burkholderiaceae > Burkholderia > Burkholderia sp. A9. The sequence goes on from NZ_JSZN01000003.1 coordinate 152,770, forward strand.
GATCGCATCCGGGCCCGTCGTACGACGCGCGCAGCGGATTCGGTCATGCCGCGTAGGGACGCGTTCGTCGCGCTCGCGCTCGGCGTTGCGCTGCTCGTGCTCTCGGCCGTTTTCGCCGTCACCGCCAGCGGCGTGGCCGACGATCTGGTCCGGGCGCCGGGCACGGTCGTGCGTATCGTGCAAGACAGCGACGCGATGCGTGCGTACCGCCCGATCGTCGCCTATCTCGGCAACGACGGGCGCCGCCGCGAAGTCGCCGGCAATACCGCATCGACCACGCCCGCGTACGACATCGGCCAAAACGTCGACGTCCTGCTCGATCCCGCCCATCCCGACCGCCCCGCACTGATCGACGATTTCACGCAACGCTGGTTTCCGATCGCGGTGCCGGCGCTGCTCGCGGTCGTGTCGCTCACGATCGGCGGCCTGCTGCACGTGAACGAGCGCCGCAACCGGCACGACGACGCGCTGTCCTCGCCGGCCGCCCGCAAGCCGGTGGGGCGCCGCTGGAACATCGCGATCGTGCTGATTCTGATCGCAATCGGCACCGGCTTCCTGGCGGGCGCCGGCGCAGCCGGCTTGCGCCAGTGGCAGCTCGCCCGTCATTACACACACTCCACCGGCCACGTCGTCGAGATCGCCGAAACCGCACACTCGCCCGGCGCCCGCACGTCGCTCTATTCGGCAATCGTCGCGTTCACGACCGACAGCGGCCGCCGGGTCACGTTCGCACAAGGCTCGGCTTCATCGCATCCCGGGCTGTACGAAGGCGAGATCGTCAACGTGCTGTACGACCCCGTCACGCCCGAGCGCGCGGTCATCGACCGGTTCTGGGATCGCTGGGGGCTCACGGCGATCCTGCTCGCGATCGGCGCGCCGTTCCTTGCGGCCGGGCTGTTCGTTGCCGGGACACTGTGGCCCGAGCATCGGCCGCACGACGTCGCTGAATGACGGAGACGCGGCGCGGCCGCCGCTTCAGCGCTCCCTGAACGCCTCGACCTTCGCGCGATTTCCGCACGTTCGCATGTCGCACCAGCGTCGCCCGACGCCGCGCCCGCGATCGACGAAGAACCACGTACAGCGGCCGCACTGCCGCACCCGCGCGAAATCGTCGCTGCGCAGCAGCTGCTCGAACCCGAGCGCGGCCGCATCGATCCAGCGCGACGCGGCGCGCGCGTCCGGTCGCCATGCGAAGCGGCCGTCGACCGCGTCGAACGCGCTGCGCCCGATCGCATCGCGAATCGCCGCGGCGAGCCGGTCCGCCGCGCGCGCGCCGGCGCTGCCGCCGTCCGCAGCCGTCAGGTGCGAAAGCGCGGCATACGCATCCTCGCGAAAGCCATGCAGCGCAGCCAATTCGTCGGCGCCGTCCTGCCGTGCATGACGCAGAAAGCGCGCCAGATCGGCCTGCGCCAGCAATCCCGCGCTCCCTGCCCAGGCACGCACGGTCGGCCAGTCGATGAGCTTGTCCGCGTCGCGCGTCTTGCCCGTATCGGCCACGGTGTTCAGGAAGTCGAGCGCCGGATGGCCGCCGACGAAATCGGCCGCGCTCCATTCGTGCGCCGGTCGCGCAGGTTCGCGTCGAGTAACCATTTATTTCCGCCTATAGGTTTCAGATCCGGACAAACCGGCGTAACCTGTTAATAACCAAAACAGGTTAGCACGGAGACGCCGATGCTCGAACTTGGCAACCGCTTCAGTTTCGAAGGCCACCGGATCGCGTGGGGAACACTCGGTGAAGGGCCGCCGCTCGTGCTTGTGCACGGCACGCCGTTTTCGTCGCAAGTGTGGCGCCGGATCGCGCCGTGGCTCGCGCGGCGTCATCGCGTGTTCTTCTACGACCTGCTCGGCTACGGCCAGTCGGACATGCCGGACACGGACGTGTCACTCGGCCGGCAGAACGTGCTGTTCGGCGCGATGCTGGACGAATGGAAGATTGCGCGTCCGCGCGTGCTCGCGCACGACTACGGCGGCGCAACCGTGCTGCGCGCGCATTTCCTCGACGGCATCGCGTATTCGGACCTGACACTCGTGAACCCGGTCGCGATCGCGCCGCAGGGCTCGCCGTTCGTGCGACACGTCGCGCAGCACGAAGCCGCGTTTGCCGGGCTGCCGGCGTACGCGCATCACGCGCTCGTGTCGGCCTATATCGGCCATGCAGTCGCGCGGCCGTTGAGCGACGACGTGCTGTCGATCTACCGCTCGCCCTGGCTCACGACGGCCGGCCAATTCGCGTTCTACCGACAGATCGCGCAGATGCGCCAGCGCTACATCGAGGAAGCAGAGGCCCGCTACGCGCCGCCGGACTTTCCGGTGCGCATCGTGTGGGGCGAGGACGACGGATGGATTCCGCTCGAGCAGGGGCAGGCGCTCGCCGATCGCATCGCAGGCGGCAAGCTGATTCGCGTGCCGCACGCGGGCCACCTCGTTCAGGAGGACGCGCCGGAAGCGATCGTCGCGGCTGTGCTCGACGGGCACCGGCAGGATTGAGCCGCCTCAGCCGCCGCGCCGCGCCGCGTCGCGTCGTGCGTCAGAAAGCCGGCACGCCTTGCGCGAGCGTCGCGACGAACTTCGCGGTGCGCGGGTCGCGCGGCCGGCCGAACAGCTCGCGTGATGCCCCTGCCTCGACGACCCGGCCATCCGCGAGAAACACCGCATCGTGCGCGACCGACGCGGCCAGGCGCAGGTCGTGCGTGGCCATCAGCATCGTCGTGCCTTCCCGTGCGAGCTGGCGCAGCACGTCGACGACTTCGACCGACAGCTCGGGATCGAGCGCCGACGTCGGCTCGTCGCAGAGCAGCACCTCCGGCGACGGCGCGAGCGCGCGCGCGATGGCGACGCGCTGCTGCTGGCCGCCCGACAGCGTCGCGGGCCACGCATCGGCCTTGTCCGCGATGCCGACCTTGTCGAGCAACGCGAGCGCCCGCTGCCGCGCCTGCTCGCGCGGCCAGCGCTGCACGGTCACGAGCCCTTCCATCACGTTCTGCACGACGCTCAGGTGCGGGAACAACTGGAAGTTCTGGAACACCATGCCGGTCTGCCGGCGCACCGCGAACACGGCATCGCGCGACGGCCGATGGCCGGCCGCGAAGTCGATGCGCGCATCGCCGACCGTGAGCGCACCCGTCTCCGGCACTTCGAGCAGGTTCAAGCAGCGCAGCAGCGTGCTCTTGCCGCTGCCGGACGGGCCGATCAGTGCGGTCACGCTGCCCGGCTGCAACGCGAGGTCGATCGCGGTCAGCACGCGATGCCCGCCGAACGACTTGTCGATGCGCTCGAGACGGATCATCGCAACTCCGCGTGGAACAGCGCGTGACGGCCGAACCGGAACTCGAGGCGACGTTGCAGCGTCGAGAGCACGGAGCTGAACAGCAGATAGATCAGCGCGGCTTCGGTATAGAGGATCAGCGGCTCGTAGGTGACGGCCGCGATGCGCTGCGCGGCCTGGAAGATCTCGGGCACGGTCAGCACGGCCGCGAGCGAGGTGTCCTTCACGAGCGATATGAACGAATTCGACAGCGCGGGCAGCGCGACGCGCGCGGCCTGCGGCAGGATCGCGCGACGCAGCGCCTGCGCGCGCGTCATCGCCATCGAGTACGCGGCTTCCCACTGCCCCTTCGGGATCGATTCGATCACGCCGCGGATCACCTCGGCGTTGTACGCGCCGACATTCAGCGAGAAGCCGATCACGGCGGCGGTCAGCGGGTCGAGCACGATGCCGACGCTCGGCAACCCGTAGAAGATCACGAACAGCTGCACGAGCAACGGCGAACCCCGAAACAGCCAGATGTAGAAGCGTACGCCGGCCTGCGCCCAGCGCGGCCCGAACAGGCGCGCGAGCGCCGCGCCGAACGCGAGCAGCAGGCCGATCGCGAACGACGCGAGCGTGAGCGGAACCGTGAACACGAGCCCCGCAACCAGCAGGGGCCGCAGCGATTCCGCCATCAGGTGCAGCCAGGACGGCATCGTTCAGCCTCGCATCACGGCTGCGACACGTCGCGGCCGAAGTACTTCTGCGAGATCTTCGCGTAGGTGCCGTCGGCCTTGATATCCGCGAGCGCCCGGTCGACCGCGGCCACCAGCGCCGGGCTGCCCTTGCGCAGCAGCACGCCCGATGCATCGCCGGCGCCGGTCGTGTCGGTCGCCGCGATCTTCAGTTTCGCGTCGGGCTTGTGCTTGCGGAAATCGAGGTACGACAGCGAATCGTTGATGGTCGCGTCGACGCGACCCGAGCTCAGCAGGTCGATCGATTCGTTGAAGCCCTGCACTGGCACCACGTCCGCGCCGTGCGCGGCCGCGAGCTTGCCGAAATTGCTGGTCAGCGTATTCGCCGATTTCTTGCCCTTCAGGTCGTCGAACGAGCGGATCGACGTGTTGTCCGCGCGCACGATGAGCACCGCGTGCGACGTGATGTACGGCGTCGAGAATGCGTACTTCGCCTTGCGCGCATCGGTGATCGACACTTCGTTGACGACTGCGTCGTAGCGGTTCACGTCGAGGCCCGCGATCAGCCCGTCCCACTTGCCTTCGACGAACTCCGCCTTCACGCCGAGACGCTGCGCGATCGCGCTCGCGATGTCGACGTCGAAGCCCGTCAGCTTGCCCGTCGCGTCGTGATACGTGAACGGTGCATAGGTGCCTTCGGTGCCGACCCGGAACACGCCGGCCGACTTGATCTGCGACAGGTCGTCGGCAGCCAGCGCGCTCGTGACGGCCGTGGCCTGCAGCAATGCGACGACCAGGATGGAGCGTAGGAATTTCATAGTGCGGACCCCGAACGATGGAAGGGAGTGAACCCGCCGGCCCGAACGGCCGCGCGAGAGGTCCGCAAATTCTACCGACGCGTCGAGGCCCGGCAAAAACGCAAATCGGCTAACGATATGAGCGCGTCGAATAACGCGCCGGCCAGCCACGCTCATCCATCAGACGAATCCACCGCGATGCAGCGCTGCGATTGTCCGACGATTCGTTACCGGCGGTTACAGAAGCGACACCGCGGTATCACCTGTTCGGCATGCGCTACGTACCATGAACACAGGTGAACCTATTGCTCGCGGGCCTTGCCCCCACGAACGGAGTGAACGGCAAATGAAACGCATCGTGTTGTCCAGTGCCCTCGGCATCGCGGCCGCCTGCCTGTCGGCAAGCGCGTTCGCGCACGCCGACATCGGCGTGTACTTCGGCGTGCCGGGGCCGGTGATCGAGGCGCCGCCGCCGGTCTACTACCCGCCGCCGCCCGTCGTGTACGAGCCGGCGCCCGCCTATTACGCCCCGTACTACGGCGAATATCGCTACCGCCGCTACCGGCACGACAACGGCTGGCATCGCGGCTGGCGACATCACCACGACGACGACGATTGACCGTCGCCTGGCGACCGTCGCGGCCGCATCCCGTCGGGGGACAATCCACGCGCCGGCCTTCGAGCCGGCGCGTCCGCATCACACGCCACTTACCATGGCAGCGAATAGGTCTTCGTGTTGGTGAAGCTCTTCATCGCTTCCTGCACGCCCTCCTTGTAGCCGAGACCCGAATCCTTCACGCCGCCGAACGGCGTCAGTTCGAGCCGGTAGCCCGGCACTTCGCGCACGTTCACGCTGCCGACTTCGAGTTCGGTGATGAAGCGCGTGATGCTGTCGAAGCGGTTCGTGCAGACCGACGATGACAACGCATAGTCGGTGCTGTTCGACATCCGGATCGCCTCGTCGATGTCGCGAAAGCGCATGATCGGCGACACCGGCCCGAACGTCTCGTACTTCACGAGCGGCATGTCGGGCGTCACGCGATCGATGACCGTCGGCGAATACAGCGCGCCGTCGCGCACGTTGCCGACCAGCAATCGTGCCCCACGCGCAATCGCGTCGTTCACCTGCTGCTCGCAGAACTTCGCGGCCGCTTCGTCGATCACCGTACCCATGTCGACCGACGGGTCGGCCGGGTTTCCGTACGCCCACGCGCGGGTTTTCTCGACGACCAGCTCGGTGAAGCGGTCGGCCACGGCCTCGTGCACGAGCATCCGCTTGATCGCCGTGCAGCGCTGCCCCGAGTTCTTGTACGAGCCCGATACGGCGAGCGTGCTCGCCTCGTCGAGATCGGCATCCTCCATCACGATGATCGGATCGTTGCCGCCGAGCTCGAGCACCGCGCGCCGATAGCCCATCCGCGACGCGATCGACTTGCCGATCGATACGCCGCCGGTGAACGTGATCAGGTCGATCGCCGGGTTCGTGACCAGCTCGTCCGCGATGTCCTTCGGGTCGCCGGTAATCACCTGCAGCATCTGCGGCGGCAGGCCGGCTTCATAGAGGATGTCGGCGAACAGGTAGCACGACAGCGGCACCTTCTCCGACGGCTTCACGACGATCCGGTTGTTGGTCGCGACCGACGGCACGACCTTGTGCGCGACCTGGTTCATCGGATGGTTGAACGGCGTGATCGCGGAAATCACGCCGAGCAGCGGCTCGCGCTGCGTGTACACGCGGCGCTTCTTGCCGTGCGGCGTCAGATCGCACGAGAAGATCTGCCCGTCGTCCTTCAGCACTTCGCCCGCGCCGAACGTGAGCACGTCGGCCACGCGCCCGGCTTCATAGGTCGAATCCTTGATGCACAAACCGGCCTCGGCCGTGATCAGCGCGGCGATCTCGGCGGTGCGCGCGCGCACGATGTCGGCCGCGCGGCGCAGGATCGCCGCACGCTCGTGCCGCGTGAGCGACGGCCGGTACGCACGCGCGACCGCGAACGCGCGGCGCACGTCGTCGAGCGTCGCCTTCGGGACGGTGCCGACCAGCGCGCCGTCGTACGGGTTGCGCACCTCGATCACCGCGTCGCGATAGATTCTTTCACCATCGATTCGCAGTGCTTCGCGATGAAGTGCGCGGACTTCCGTCGATGCTGCAATGGCGTTCATGAGTGTCTCCCTGGCGGATGCGTCCGCGTCACTGCAGATGGTTGAGCGCGATATCGATGATGTCGAAGTTGCGCAGCCGCGCGCGCCCCGTGACGTCAGTCGCGACCGGCTTGCTGAAGATCAGCGGCACGATCTGCTCGGAGATCCCGCCGTGCGAGCGCAGCGGCACGTCGAGGCCCGACAGGTCGTGCTTGATGCGGCGCGTGCCGAGCACGACGTCCTGCTTCGAGATCACGATCAGGTCGCCCATCCGGTCGGGCGGCAGCTCGAAGCGCGCGCAGCCTTCGGCGCCGGTCAGCACGACCTCGATGCCGTCCACCGCGGCGAGTCGCGCACGCAGCGCGTCGGTATCGGCGTCATCCGGCACGTAGACGGTCGCGAACGAGCCGAGCGCGCCGTGGTGCACGACGTACGGATCGGTGATCGGCAGGATCACGCGCGCTGCGTCGTGGCCGAGCCATTCATCGAACAGCTCCTGCAGGTAGATCACGTTCGGCTCGCCGGTTTCACCGTCGTGCTTCGCGTTCATCCCGTGGTCGGCCGTGATCGCGACGATCGCGCCGAGTTCGTCGAGCCGCTTCAGGTACGTGTCCATCATCTGGTAGAACGCGTTCGCACCGTCGGTGCCCGGTGCGCACTTGTGCTGCACGTAGTCGGTCGTCGACAGGTACATCAGGTCGATCGGGCGCGTCTCGAGCAGGCGCACGCCGGCCGCGAACACGAATTCCGACAGGTCCGCGCTGTACACGCTCGGCACCGGCTTGCCGACCAGCTCGAGCACGTCGTCGATGCCGTTTTCCTCGATGCTCGCTTCATCGGCCTTCTCCGACGAGAAGCAGATGCCCTTGAGCCCCTTGCCGAGCAGGCGGCGCAGCTTGTCCTTCGCGGTGACGACCGCGACGCGCGCGCCCTGCTCCGCGAAGGTCGCGAGCACGGTGGGCGCGACGAGGTACTTCGGATCGTTCATCAGCACCTCGGCGCCGGTGTCGCGATCGTAGAAGTAGTTGCCGCTTATCCCGTGGATCGACGGCGGCACGCCGGTAACAATCGACAGGTTGTTCGGGTTCGTGAAGCTCGGCACCACGCACTCGCCCTTGAGCGCCGTGCCCGGCTTCAGCAGCGTGCGCAGGAACGGCGCGACGCCGGCCTCGGCCGCCATCTCGAGATATTCATAGGCGCAGCCGTCGACACAGACCACCACCACGGGGCGGCTCATCCAGTTGTAGCGGCGGCCGTTCACTTCCACGGATACAGGCGTTTCAGTCATGACGTTCAGTCCTTTCGGTTCGAAGGGGGTTGAGCTGTCGGCGCCCGCGCCGCGCCGAGGAGGTGTTTTCCATGCTTGACATTAAAATTGATGATTTGTAGATTGTCAACAACATGCAAATAACAGAAAGCAAAATACGGAAGCACGAGGAAGCACAAAGAGGGCTGGTCTCCACTCATCCGCCGCGTGCCGCGGCGCCACAGTCAAGGGGTCTGAAGATGAACGAAGTGCCGGTACACAAGCGTTTCAATGGATGGGCGACGGGCGCGGCCCGTGTCGCGCTGGCTGCCGCGGTCGCGCTCGGTGCGGCCCAGGCGGCGCACGCGAAGACGTCGCTGCTCGTCTACACCGCGCTGGAAGACGAGGCGATGAAGCCCTACAAGGACGCGTTCGAGAAAGCGAACCCCGACATCGAGATCCGCTGGGTGCGCGACTCGACCGGCTCGGTCACCGCGAAGCTGCTCGCGGAAAAGAACAATCCGCGCGCGGACGTCGTGCTCGGCCTCGCCGCATCGAGCCTCACACTGCTCGACCTGCAGGGGATGCTGATGCCGTACTCGCCGAAGGACTTCGACCAGCTCACGCGCAAGTACAGCGACGCGAACACGCCGCCGCACTGGGTCGGCATGGACGTGTGGGGCGCGACGATCTGCTACAACCGCGTCGCCGCACAGGCCAAGAACATTCCGAAGCCGACGTCGTGGGAAGACCTGACGAAGCCGGTCTACAAGGGCGCGATCGTGATGCCGAGCCCGGTGTCGTCGGGTACCGGCTATCTCGACGTGACTGCCTGGCTGCAAACCTTCGGCGACGACAAGGGCTGGAAATTCATGGACGCGCTCGACAAGAACGTCGCCCAGTACGTGCACTCGGGCTCGAAGCCGTGCACGCTCGCCGGCACCGGCGAATTCCCGATCGGCATCTCGTTCGAGTTCCGGGGCCACGAGCTGCAGGCGCAGGGCGCGCCGATCGACCTGGTGTTCCCGAAGGAAGGGCTCGGCTGGGACATGGAAGGCACGGCGATCATGAAGACGACCAAGCAGCCTGACGCCGCGAAGAAGCTCGCCGACTTCATGGCCAGCAAGGACGCGAACCAGATCACCGCACGCTGGTGGGCGATCGTCGCGTACCCGGGCGTCGCGCGCAAGCTGGCCGGCATCCCCGACAACTATGCGGACCTGCTCGTGAAGAACGATTTCGTGTGGTCCGCGAAGAACCGTCAATCGATCCTCGAGACCTGGCAGAAGCGCTACGGGGCGAAGGCCCAGCAGTAACGCCGCAACCGGCAGCGGGGCCGCGCCACGCGCCGCCCCGCATCCCTTTCCATCGTCGTATCCGGCCCGCGTCCGGGCCGCCCGCAGCGTGGAGGCGTGCATGGCACCCTATCTGAGCGTAGAACGCATCGAAAAGCGGTACAACGACACACAGGTCCTCACCGACATCAACCTGAGCGTAATGAAGGGCGAGATGATCTGCTTCCTGGGGCCGTCCGGCTGCGGGAAAACCACGCTGCTGCGGATCATCGCGGGGCTCGAGGCGCAAAACGCCGGCCACATCACGCAGGACGGCCGCGACATCTCGCGGCTGCCGCCGCAACTGCGCGACTACGGGATCGTGTTCCAGTCGTACGCGCTGTTTCCGAACCTCACCGTCTTCGACAACGTCGCGTACGGGCTGGTGAACCGCAGGATGAAGCGCGACGCGATCCACGAGCGCGTGCACACGCTGCTCGCGCTGGTCGGCCTGCCCGACAGCCATCGCAAGCATCCGGGCCAGTTGTCCGGCGGCCAGCAGCAGCGTATCGCGCTGGCGCGCGCGCTTGCGACGTCGCCGGGCCTGCTGCTGCTCGACGAGCCGCTGTCGGCGCTCGACGCGCGCGTGCGCGTGCGGCTGCGCCAGGAAATCCGCGCGCTGCAGCAGCGGCTCGGCGTGACGACGATCATGGTCACGCACGACCAGGAAGAAGCGCTGTCGATGGCCGACCGCATCGTCGTGATGAACCACGGCGTGATCGAGCAGATCGGCACGCCGCTCGAAATCTACCGGCAGCCCGCGTCGCCGTTCGTCGCGGACTTCATCGGCCGGGTCAACACGATCCCCGCCGAAGTCGCGCAGGACGGCACGCTGCGGGCGGGCGGCGTCGGCTTCGACTGCCGCCACGGCACCGCCCGCCCGGCCCAGGGCGCGGCGGTATCGGTCTACGTGCGGCCCGAGGACCTGCGCATCCGCGTGCCGGGCGAGACGGCCGACAACGTGCTGGCCGGCCGCGTCGAGAAGCTCGAGTTCCTCGGCGCGTTCTGCCGCGTGAGCTTCCGGATCGACGGGCTCGACGGCCAGGAGATCGTCGCCGATCTGTCGTATCACGACGTCGACCGCACCGGCGTGCAGGCCGGCGCACGCATCGACCTCGCGCTCGATCGCGAGCATGTCCGCGTGTTCCCGAGCGCGAAGGAGCGACTGCAATGAGCACCGTCCTGACCGAGCGCCGCCGCGGCGCCCCCGCCCCCGCCGACGTGCGGCAGATCACGCACTGGCACGACCGCCTCGCGCAGCTCGCGCTCGTCGCGATGGCCGCGCTGATGTCGCTGTTCCTGCTGCTGCCGCTCGCGCTCGTCGTGCAGAAATGCTTCGTCGACGCGGACGGGCGTTTCGTCGGCGCGCACAACTTCGTCGAGTACCTCGAGGACAGCGGCGTGCTGCGCTCGATGCTGCATTCGCTGACGGTCGGCGCGCTCGTCACGACGATCGTCGTACCGATGGCATTCACCTTCGCGTATGCGCTGACGCGCTCGTGCATGCCGCTGAAGAACGCCGCGCGCACGATCGCGCTGCTGCCGCTGCTCGCGCCGACGCTGCTGTCGGCCGTGTCGTTCATCTACTGGTTCGGCAACGCGGGGCTGCTGAAGCCGCTGCTGCACGGCCACTCGATCTACGGACTGCCGGGCATCGTGCTGAGCATGGTGTACGCATCGTTCCCGCACGTGCTGATGATCCTCGTCACCGCGCTGTCGCTCGCGGACGGCCGGCTCTACGAGGCCGCCGACGCGATGGGCACGCGCCGCATGCGCAAGTTCTTCACGATCACGCTGCCCGGCGCGAAATACGGGCTGATCAGCGCGACGATGGTGGCGTTCACCATGTGCATCAACGACTTCGGCGTGCCGGTGGTGATCGGCGGCTCGTACAACGTGCTGTCGACCGACATCTACAAGCTGATCATCGGGCTGCAGGACTTCAACCGGAGCGCGGTCGTGAGCCTGATGCTGCTGTGCCCGGCCCTCGTCGCGTTCGGCGTCGACTTCTTCATCCGCCGCCGCCAGCAGTCGCAGCTCGGCGCACGCTCGACGCCTTACCAGCCGAAGCCGTCGCGCGGCTTCGACGCCGCGATGCTCGCGTACTGCGCGCTGGTGTGCGCATTCTTCATCGCGGTGGTCGGCATCTCGGTGTTCGCGTCGTTCGTGAAGTTCTGGCCGTACCAGATGAGTCTCGGGCTGCAGCACTACCGGATGGGACTGATCGGGGCCGGCATCTTCGACGCGTACAAGAACAGCCTGCGGATGGCCGCGACCGTCGCGCTCGGCGGCACGATCGTCGTGTTCGGCGGCGCCTACCTGATCGAGAAGACCCGCGGCGCGCGCTGGCTGCGCGGCTTCATCAGCCTGTGCGCGATCCTGCCGATGGGCGTGCCCGGCCTCGTGCTCGGCATCAGCTACATCTTCCTGTTCAATGCGCCCGGCAATCCGCTGAACGGGCTGTACGGGTCGCTGTGGCTGCTCGCGATCGTCACGGTCGTCCACTACTACGCGTCGAGCCACCTGACCGCCGTCACCGCGCTGCGGCAGATCGACAGCGAGTTCGAGGCCGTGTCGGCGTCGCTGAAGGTGCCGTTCTACAAGACCTTCCTGCGCGTGACCGTGCCCGTGTGCCTGCCCGCGATCCTGCTGATCGCGCGCTACCTGTTCGTCAACGGGATGACGACCGTGTCGGCCGTCGCGTTCCTGTACTCGCCGGACACCCAGCCCGCCTCGGTCGCGATCCTGAACCTCGACGACGCGGGCCAGATGGGCCCGGCCGCCGCGATGGCGACGCTGGTGCTCGCGACCTCGTCGTTCGCCTGCGTGCTGTTCGCGTGCATCTCGCACCGCCTGTTGCGCCGCACGCAGGCCTGGCGCAACCCGCATCGCCGTTGATCCTTTAGCCGCATTCACGTGACGTCCCGACTTCATCCAGGAGACACCATGACGCTCGCCACCCAGCCCATCCTGCTCACCCCCGGCCCCCTGACGACCTCGGACCGCACGCGCGACGCGATGCTGCGCGACTGGGGTTCGTGGGACGGCGACTTCAACGCCATCACCGCGCGGCTGCGCGAACGGCTGCTGCAGATCGTGCACGGCGAAGGCACGCACGAATGCGTGCCGTTGCAGGGCAGCGGCACGTTCTCGGTCGAGGCCGCGATCGGCACGCTCGTGCCGCGCGACGGCCACGTGCTCGTGCCGAACAACGGCGCGTACTGCCAACGCCTCGCGAAGATCTGCCGCGTGCTCGGCCGCCGGCTCACGACGATCGACTACAGCGAGGATCGCCGCGTCGATCCGGCCGACGTCGAGCGCGCGCTCGCCGCGGATCCGACCATCACGCACGTCGCGCTCGTGCACTGCGAAACCGGCGCCGGCGTGCTGAACCCGCTGCACGACGTCGCGCAGGTGGTCGCGCAGCACGGCCGCGGGCTGATCGTCGACGCGATGAGCTCGTTCGGCGCGATCGACATCGACGCGCGCACGACGCCGTTCGACGCAGTGATCGCCGCGTCCGGCAAGTGCCTCGAGGGCGTGCCGGGGCTCGGCTTCGTGATCGCGAAGCGCACCACGCTCGAACGCTGCGAAGGCAACAGCCACTCGCTCGCGATGGACCTGTACGACCAGTGGGTCTACATGCAGCGCACGACGCAGTGGCGCTTCACGCCGCCGACGCACGTGGTCGCGGCACTCGATGCGGCCGTCGCGCAATACGTCGACGAAGGCGGGCTCGCCGCACGCGGCGGCCGCTACCAGCGCAACTACCGTGCGCTGATCGACGGGATGCGCGCGCTCGGCTTCCGGCCGTTCCTCGATCCGGCGATCCAGGCGCCGATCATCGTCACGTTCCATGCGCCGGACGATCCGAACTACGACTTCAAGCGCTTTTATCAGGAGGTCAAAAAGCGCGGCTACATTCTGTATCCGGGCAAGCTGACCGAAGTCGACACGTTCCGCGTCGGCTGCATCGGCCACTTCGGCGAAGCCGGCATTCCAGGCGCCGTCGCCGCGATCGCCGACACGCTGAAGGCGATGGGCGTGCACCGCATGTCCGCCGAAGCGGCAGCCTGACGCGATGCACCGGGCCGCACCGCGGCGCGCGGCCCACCGCCGCGCGTCGCCGTGCGGCGGTTTCGTTTTCTTTTTTCCCGCTGTGCGCGGCACGGCGCCCGACCCTTACCGGCACGACATCCGATGCGACCCTTCTGGATCGAACAAGCCCTGTTCAACGACGGCGATCTCGCCCCCGCGCTGCAGGGCGCAACCCAGGCCGACGTCTGTATCGTCGGCGGCGGCTTCACGGGGCTCTGGACCGCGATCCAGGCAAAGCAGCAGAACCCGGCGCTCGACATCGCGATCCTCGAGGCCGACCTGTGCGGCGCCGGCGCGAGCGGACGCAACGGCGGCTGCCTGCTCACGTGGTCCGCGAAATTCCTGACGCTGCGGCGCCTGTTCGGCGAAGCCGAGGCGATCCGCCTCGTGAAGGCGTCGGAAGCGGCCGTCCAGCACATCGCCGATTTCTGCCGCGCGCACGACATCGACGCCGAACTTCGGCTCGACGGCACGCTGTACACGGCGACTTCGCGCGCGCAGGTCGGCACGCTCGCGCCGGTGCTCGACGCGCTCGCCGCGTGCGGCATCCACAGCTACGAGCCGCTGCCGGCCGCCGAAGTCGCGCGCCGCTCGGGTTCCGCACGCAATCTCGACGGCGTGTACTCGCCGATCGCCGCAACCGTGCATCCGGGCAAGCTCGTGCGCGGGCTGCGCCGCGTCGCGCTCGACATGGGGATCCGGATCTACGAGCGCACGCCGCTCGTCGACTTCACGCCGGGACAACCGGCCGTCGTGCGCACGCCGTCCGGCAGCGTGCGCGCGAACAAGCTGGTATTCGCGATCAACGCGTGGATGGCGAGCCGCTTCCCGCAGTTCGAACGCACGATCGCGGTCGTGTCGAGCGACATGGTCATCACCGAGAAATGCCCGGAACTGCTCGAGAAGACCGGGCTCGTGGACGGCGTGTCGGTGCTCGATTCGCGGATCTTCGTGTACTACTACCGCACGACCGCCGACGGCCGGCTGATGCTCGGCAAGGGCGGCAACACGTTCTCGTGGCGCAGTCGCATCGCACCGGTGTTCGACCGGCGCTCGCCGTACGAGGCGCAGCTCACGCAGAGCCTGCGCGACTTCTTCCCGTCGCTCGCGGGCGTGCCGGTCACCGCGAGCTGGAACGGGCCGTCGGACCGCTCGGTGACGGGCTTCCCGTTCTTCGGCCGCCTCGACGACGCGCCGAACGTGTTCTACGGCTTCGGCTATTCGGGCAACGGCGTCGGGCCGACCTACATGGGCGGGCAGATCCTGTCGTCGCTCGTGCTGGGCCTAGACAACGCATGGACCCGCAGCCCGATCGTGCGCGGCCCGCTCGGCCAGTTCCCGCCGGAGCCGATCCGCTATGTCGGCGCGCATGTCGTGCGCAATGCGATCCGCCGCAAGGAGCGTGCGGAAGACGAGAGCCGGCAGCCGGCGCTCGTCGATACGTGGCTCGCGAAATTCGCGAGCGCGGCGGGCAAGGCCGACAAGGCGTGACCGGCGGGCGCAATGCGATGAGGGGGAAGAATCGCAAGCGCCTCGCAAGACTAGTGCACCGGCGACTTGCTCGCCCGACGCTTTGGTCGGAAAACGAACACCGGGAGCCCATCAATAAAACGCGCCGCCCGCAACGCCGCCTTTCTAAAAAATGTGTAAATCTATCTCCAAATAATTTCACACCCGCAAGACACACCCCGCCGCAAGCCCAATTAAACGCAAATTCTCCGCGAGATATTCTTCTCATTTTATCAATCGAATATCTCGATTTTATAACCCCAGATAACTTGATAGGATGCCACAACCGCAACAGAAAGCACCATTTCCTGCACATCAATGCATACGTCACCAATTATTGAAATTTTGATTAGTGACTCCCGCTCCGTTTCCAGGGGGTCGCAGTTCGGGCACGCCGCGATCGCAATTGACGGCATCGTATATGGCAGAGCACATCCAGGATGGGATGTCGATAACATAGCGAGTTATCTTGATCGTCAGCAGACCAAGATGCGTCGCGACACAATCGGCTATCTCATCAACGCTACCGAGAGCGAGAAAGGAATCATCATTTCCGAAATAAAAAAGAGGCGCCTGGAAAACAAGCACTACTCCCTCGCCGACAACAATTGCTCATCGAATATAGCCGAAGTCCTTGGCAAGGTAGGCATTCTTGCTTACGACCCGAGGTGGCAGCTGCCGGGTATCATAGCGCCTGCAGATTTGATGATCGGCTTGCGCCATTCGAAACGATTGATTGGAATTCGACGATATCCGAAGAAATGATTCGCTTTCTGCTACTAGCCGCACTCACGGTGATGATCAGTGCGTGCTCGAAATATAAAGATGAGAAATGGACGGCGCTGCGCGACATGCCTGCCTTCGCCGAACCCAACGACGACAGGACCCAACCGATCTTTACGGTCAGGAAAGGAGCGTCGTGCGTTCCTCTGACGGATCGTGTTGCGAAAATTTATGCATACACCCAAGTGCGCTGTGAATCCGAAACGGGCTGGGTACTGGACGATTTCTTTGATAAACAGCGCGGCAACTGATCAACCGCGGGTGATCACTGCATTCGGCCGGACATCATCAACGTCGAGCGGAGAGGCGCCGTCAGACTCGACTATGCAAGCGGGCCATACGCAAGCCGGCGACTCAACTACGAAAGGCCGTGATCCAGCGGCTTCACACCCTTTCGTCGTCAATGTGCGGTAAAACCGGTAACGTGACAGCTCACGCGCCAGCCTTCTCCCGCGCCGCCTTGCCCGTCGCGGGCAGCCCCTGCTCGTGCGTCCGACGCATCCGTGCGAGACCATGCGTGACGTGCTCGCGCACGAGCGCGACGGCCTTCTCCTCGTCGCCGCTGGCCAGCGCCTGCACGATCTTGTCGTGCTCGGCCGCCGACACGGCGATCGCGTCCTCCTCGGCCTCGATCGCCGCCTGGCGCAGCAGCCCGAGCTGACGCACCAGCCGGCGATAGGTGTCGGTGAGGTGCGTATTGCCGACGCCGACCACCATCGCGTCGTGGAACTGCACGTTCAGCTCGGTGTAGCGCGTGACGTCGTGCGTCTTCGCCGCGTCCTTCATCGACTGGATGATGCCCTTCAGCACCTTCAGCGTGTCGGGCGAAATGCGCTTCGCGAGCGCGCGCGCGACCGACTCGTCGAGCATCGCGCGCACTTCGTAGATCTCCTCGGCCTCGCGCAGCGGCACGACCCGCACCGTCACGCCGCGGTTCTTCTCGTTGCGCAGCAGCCCGGCCTGCTCGAGCGCGCGGAACGCTTCCCGCACGGGGCCACGCGACACGTTCAGCTTGGTCGCGATATCGACTTCGTTGAGTTTCTCGCCCGGTGCGTATTCGCCGGACACGATCGCGCGCTCGAGCATGTCCTGGACAATCATCGCGAGCGACTGGCTTTGCAGGAGTTCGATGGCGTTGAGCGCGTTCGGGGCTGTCATGGTCGGGCAGGCAGCGTAGCTGCGGATGAAAACGAGGGCGCCATATCGGCGAATGATCCTTATATATCCTCGGCCCGGAATATTGTCAACAGTTTTCAGTTTCCAAAAACCAGTCGCACGGCCGGCGTGAGCACACCGGCCGTGCGATGCAGGCCCGCCGTCAGGCCGTCTGCTTCACCGGTCCCGGATCGCTCTGGCTCGGCCGGCCCGTCTCGACGTGGCCCGCGAAGCGGCGCACGACCTTGTCGTCGCCGCCGCGCAGCGTCGTCGCGGTGATCGTCAGATCGTACCAGCCGTGGCTCGACGACAGCTCGAAGTGATCCTCGATGCGTTCGCCCGGCTCCAGCGTGTAGGTCCGCGCATGCGCATGGCTGTATGCGTTGTCGACGACCACGCGGCACGCCGCGCGGCCGCTGTTGCGCAGTTGCAGGTACACGTGGCGGTTGCGCACGTCGTAGCCGATCTTCGCTTCCGGGTTCGCGTGGCTGCCGTCCGCGGCGAGCCGCGTGTTGCCCTGGAATTCGCACAGATAGCCGTTCGGGCCGTAGGCGGCGAGATGGTAGTCGCCGCGCGCGGCCGCCGTGCTCCAGGTATCGGCGAAGCGGTCGTGCGACGACACCGCATAGCGGCGCGGCGGCGTCGCCGGGTTACGACGGTCGTACACGTAGAACGCGGCGCCCGCGTCGCCCGAGTTCGCGAAATCGAGCGACACGCTGTCGTCGCGGCCGTTCACGCGCGCATGCACGAACAGCTCGTACGGCAACGCGCGTGCCGGACGGGTGCCCGGCTCCTGCGCCGGCATCGACTGCTGCGCGGGCACCTGGTACGCCTGGCCGGCCGTGGCGATGTGCTGCGGCACCGTGAAGCTCACCGTGCGCGTATCGGGTCGCGCGGAGAAATCGAACGCCGACGTGAGGTCGCCGCAGATCGACCGGCGCCATGCGCTGATGTTCGGCTCCATCACGCCGAAGCGCGCCTCGAGGAAACGCAGTACCGACGTATGGTCGAACGTCTCCGAGCAGACCCAGCCGCCCTTCGTCCACGGCGAGATGATGATCAGCGGCACGCGCGGCCCGAGGCCGATCGGCTGGATCCCGCCCGGGTCCGCACCCGGCACCAGCGGGCTCATCTCGCCCGGGTACTTGTTCAGGTCGAGCAGTTCGTCGCCGAGGTTCGACAGCAGGTTCGACGACACGATGCCCTGGCCGCCCACCCCGCTCGTCACCGGCGGCACCGGCGGCACGACGTGGTCGAACAGCCCGTCGTTCTCGTCGTAGTTGAGGATGAACACCGTCTTCGCCCACACCTCGGGGTTCGACGTCAGCGCCTCGAGCACCATGTTGATGTAGAACGCGCCGTCGGTCGGCGACGCCTGCGGGTGCTCGCTGTACTTGTACGGCGACACGATCCACGACACCTGCGGCAGCCGGTTCGCCTGCACGTCGGCCTTCAGCTCGGCGAGCGTGTGGTCCGACGCGCCCTTGTCGACCAGCGGGCCGCTCGCGCCTTCCTTCACCTGGAACTTCTTGAAGAACATCAGCGAGTTGTCGGTGTAGTTGTCGGTCGGGTCGCCCGGGATACCCGTGCCGCCCTGGTACACCTTCCAGCTGACCTTCGCGTTCTCGAGGCGTTCGGCGTAGGTCGTCCACGTGTAGCCGTTCACGTCGTCGCGCTCGCCGATGCCCGGGCCGTTCGGCGGGCTGCCGTAGATGTTGCGCGGGTCGACCGTGCCGGTCCACAGGTAGATGCGGTTCGGCGCGGTATCGGCGTGCGCGGAGCAGAAGTACGAATCGCAGATCGTGAACGCGTCGGCCAGCGCGTAGTGGTACGTGAGGTCCTGGCGCTTCAGATAGCCCATCGTCAGCACGTCCTGCTTCTGGTTCACCCACTGGTCCCACTGGCCGTTGTTCCAGGACAGGTGGCCGCTGCTCCAGCCGTGGTTGGTGCCCGGCTGGAATTCGGTCGTCTGCTTCGGGTCGAGGTAGAACGGCAGCACGTACGGCGCCGACGGATCGAGCCCGCGCGAATGGTAGTGCTTGGTGAACACCGACGCCGGCGGCTGCTGCCACACCGGCGCGCCGCTCGGCAGCAGGTGCGGACGCGGGTCGTTGAAGCCGCGCACGCCGCGCAGCCCGCCGAAGTAATGGTCGAACGAGCGGTTTTCCTGCATGAAGATCACGACGTGTTCGACGTCGCGGATCGTGCCGGTGCGATACGCGGCCGGCATGGCCAGCGCGTTGCGGATCGCGGGCGGGAAGCCGGCGTAGGCGGCCATCGCGCCGGCCGACTGGGCGGCGAGGCGCAGGAAATCGCGTCGATTGGTGGCGGACATGAAGAGGATCCTGTGGGTCGGTAAGAGTGGCGCCGGTCGAGCGGGGCCGGCGGTCGGTGCATGGCCGTTATTAGTCCGCACCGGCATGTCCCGGCCGTGACCGGTTCCATCAGGTTTCTTGTGGTCACCCCCAGCTTTTTTTCGAAGCGGCGCACGACGCGTCTTTCATCCGGCCGACACACGCGTGCGCTACGCTGACGCGCGATCAAGAGGGGGAGAAGCCGAGTCGTGTTCGATCAGCTGAAGGCGTTCCACGCGACCGTCCGGCAGGGCAGCATCACGCGCGCCGCGCGCCACCTGGGCGTCAGCCAGCCGACGATCGCCGCGCAGATCCGGCAGGTCGAGCAGCTGTACGGCGTCGAGCTGTTCTATCGCAGCGGCCGCAAGCTCGAGGTCACCGAGACCGGCATCGAGCTGCTGCCGCTCGTCGAGAAGATGATCGCGCTCGAGGCGCAGGCCGACATCATGCTGCGCAACGTCGGCGGCCTGTTCGAAGGACACCTGCGGATCGGCGCAACGGGGCCGTACTACATCATGGACGCGGTCGGCCGCTTCTCGCATGCGCATCCGTCGATCGCACTCACGTGCCGGATCGGCAATTCCGAGGAGATCCTGCAGGCGCTGCAAGAATTCCGCATCGACCTCGCGGTGTCGTCGCAGCGCAATGACGCGGACGGCCTCGAACGCAAGGTGATCTCGACCGATCCGCTCGTGCTCGTCGTGCATCGCGACCATCCGCTCGCGCGCTTCGATGCGATCGACGCCGCGCAGCTCGCCGACGTGCGGCTGCTGATCCGCGAGGAAGGCTCGGTCACGCGCCGCTGTACGGAGACGATCCTCGCAGCGGCCGGCGTCGCGGCCACGTCGGCCGCCGAGATCGGCAGTCGTGAAGCGATCCGCGAGGCGATCCTGCATGGGGTCGGCGGCAGCCTCTTTCCGCGCGGCGAGGCCGAGCGCCATCCGGACCTGCGCGTCCTCGCGCTGCGCGGCGTCGACACGACGATCGACGAATACGTGTACTACCTGAAGGCGCGCCGCCAGAGCCCGGCGATCGATGCGTTCCTCGCGTGCATCCTGCCGGCGCAGCACGCTGCGAGCGACGCGATGCGGCAGGTGAACGCGCGCTGAGCCGCTGCGCGCTCACCGGTTTCGCGCATGTCCCGGCGGCGTTCCCGGCGCTTTTCCCGCACCGTCCGTCGTCGCTTTCCTCGCGCCGCCCTTCTCGCATCCCGCCACGCGTTACTTCGGCAGCGCGGGAATCATCCACGTCAACACGTGCTGCTGCAGGAACACGAGCACGCCGAGCAGCAGCGTGAGGATCACGCTGTGCCAGAAGGTGCGCGCGAACACGACGCCCTCCTGCCCCTTCAGGTCGGTCGTCGACACGCCCGTTGCGATGTTCTGCGGCGAGATCATCTTGCCCATCACGCCGCCCGACGAATTGGTCGCGGCCATCAGCACCGGATCGAGGCCGAGCTGCCGGGCAGCGACGACCTGCAGGTTGCCGAACAGCGCATTGCCGGACGTGTCGCTGCCGGACAGGAACACCGCGATCCAGCCGAGCGACGCCGACACCAGCGGGAACAACGCGCCGGTCGACGCGACGCCGGTGCCGAGCGTGTAGCTGATCCCCGAGTAGTTCAGCAGATACGCGAGCCCGACGATCATCATCACCGTGACGATCGCGATCCATGTTTGCCGCCACGTCTTGACCACGCATTCGAAGAACGCGCCGACGCCGGTGCGCGTCAGCACGGCCGTGATGATCGCCGACACGAGGATCGCGGTGCCGGTGCCGAGCGGCTGGAAGTCCCAGATCGCCGCGTACGGCTTGTGGTACAGCGACACGAACACCGTGTTGTGCAGGCCCGGCCACTTGATCTTGACGTCGCCGATCGCCGCGATGTTCGCATGCACCCAGACGATCACGATCACCGATACGACGAGCCACGGCAGCCAGCCGCCGAAGCCCGCGCGCGCGGCGCCGGCCGTGGCGGGCACGCTGCGCGCGAGTGCGTACTGCGGATCGGGTTGCGGTTTCCACACCTGCAGGAAGCCGATCGTGACGATCAGCGACGTGAGCGACGACAGCACGTCGGTGAGCTGGTAGCCGAGGAAGTTCGACGTGACGAACTGCGCGATCGCGAAGCTGCCGCCCGACACCAGCAGCGCGGGCCACAGTTTCGCGATCGAGCGCAGGCCGCCGTACGCGCCGACCACGTAGAACGGCAGCAGCAGCGCGAAGAACGGCAGCTGGCGGCCGACCATCGCGCCGAGCGTCGCCGGCGGCAGCGACGTGACCGCGCCGAGCACGGTGATCGGCACGCCGAGCGCGCCGAACGCGACCGGTGCCGTGTTGAACAGCAGCGTGTAGGTGAGCGCTTCGAGCGCGGGGAAGCCGAGCGCGATCAGCAGCGCGCTGGTGATCGCGACCGGCGTGCCGAAGCCGGAGATCCCTTCGAGCAGGCAGCCGAACGAGAACGCGACGACGAGCAGCACGAGGCGGCGGTCGTCGGGCAGGTTGTCGAGCATCCACTGCCGGAACTGGTCGAAGCGGCCCGACTTCACCGCGATGTTGTACAGCAGCAGCGCATTGAAGACGATCCACATCACCGGTACGACCGCGAGCGCCATGCCGGCGCCGACCGCATTGAACGCGAGGCCGGCCGGCATGCCCCATGCGCCGATCGCGACCGCGAGGCCGGTGACGAGCCCGGCCAGCGACGCCTGCCATGCAGGGCGGCGCAGCACGCCCAGCGCGATCAGTGCGACCGCGATCGGGATCACGGCGACGAGGAACGACAGGAACAGCGAGTTGGCGACGGGCGTCAACGGCTGCGCGAACAGGATGCCGGGCGGCAGGGCTGCGGTGGGATTCATCGTGTCTCCGTTGTCGGCATCGGAGTTTGCGCTGAAGCGCCTTAGCGCTGACTCCAATCCCATGCTTCGCGGTCGGCCGGAGGTCGGTGGGGGTTGGCGCTTCAGCGCCTGGTCGCACCCTATGCAAGGCTGTTGGCGCTTCAGCGCCTACGCACGCCCCGGTCCCGTTCAAACCTTCGTTCCACGACCTCGACACCTGCTCGACGCTTGCGCATGCAACCACACCGCAGCGCCGACCGATCGGTCGCTTAAAAAAGGTTAGGAGGCGCGTCGCGCTTGTACAAGGGGGACAAGCCCGATGCGCATGGCTCCGATACACGCCATCCGCCGAGCGATGAACCGCGGCTGGCGCCCCGCTGACCCGCGCGCCAGGAAGCCGCCGGCGCAATGTTGCTCAGCCGACAAAGGTGACTGACGGCAAGCGGGGTGTTTCGTTTGGCGTCCGAAGCCTAGACTGGCTCCATCGATTCCGCCCGCACCGACGAAGGCGCGGCTCCGGAACCTCACGGAGCAAACACGATGAAAGCGATGAAACTTGCAGCGTACGCGTTACTGCTGATCGGCCCGGCGTTCGCCGCCCAGGCCCAGGCCGCATCGACGCTGACGCGCGCGGAAGTTCGCCAGGAACTCTCGGAACTGCAGGCGGCAGGCTACCGGGCGAACCTCGCGAGCAGTCCCGACTTTCCGCAAAACATGCAGGCAATCATGCAGCGCGCCGCGCAGGCGCGCGGCGACGCGACCGGCTACGGCAGCGCCGGTCACGCAAACGTGGAATCAGGGAAGCCGGCGTTGCCGCCCGTGGTCGACCGCGACACGTACGCCCATCACTGAAGCGGGCGAGACCGGGCCGGGCGCGTGAACGCGCGACGACCCGCCCCGCTGCCGGCATACCCGCCGCGCGACACACGGCGGGCAGTGGCGGTCAGACGCTGAAGCGGTTCAGCGTGTACGCACGATAGGCCGCGACGAACGCGTCGAATGATCCGGCCTCCTTCGCTTCCAGCTCGGCCTGCTCGGCCAGCGACTTTGCCGCGAGCGCTTGCTCGGTGCGCATCGTCTCCGCCGACGGCGGGTTCGCACGGAAATGCGCGGCATGCGCTTCGCTGTGTGCAAGCGCGAACGCGAGGAACGACTGGCCGTTCTCGCGCATCGTGCGCAGCACGCGCGCCGACGGCGTGCGCTCCGGATCGGCGAGCTTCTCGCGCTGCGCGGCGATCGCGCGCGCATGCTCGTCGCCGCCGCGGATCTCGTCGAGACGGCGCCCGACGGTTTCGATATCGGCCATCAGGTCGTCCGCCCACGCCTGCAGCGTAACCGGCTGGCCGTCGCGCGTCAGCGTGAGCCCGGGCATGCGCCCTTCCATCGTCACGCTGCCGAAGTTCGCATTCGCTTCCTTGTACGCGTCGCAATCGAGCACGGGGCTCTCGTCGAGTGCACACGCGAGCAGGAATGCGTCGATGAAACGCGCGGTCTCGAGCGCGATGCCGGTCGGCTCGAACGGATCGATGTCGAGGCAGCGCACTTCGATGTACTGCACGCCGCGCGACGCGAGCGCATGCAGCGGCCGCTCGCCCGAATACGTGACGCGTTTCGGCCGGATCGTCGAGTAGAACTCGTTCTCGATCTGCAGCACGTTCGTGTTGATCTGGATCCACTCGCCGTCGCGATGCGTGCCGATCGCCTCGTACGCCGGATACGGCTCGCTCACCGCCTTCGACAGCGCATCCAGATAACCGGACAGCGTGTTGTAGTCGACCTGCAGCGCGGCCTGCGCGGTCGTGTTCGAGTAGCCGAGGTCGCTCATCCGCAGGCTCGTCGCATACGGGCGATACAGCGTATCGGCATCGAACACGTCGAGCGTGTGCGGCTTGCCGCGCAGGAATTTCGCGTCGAGCGCGGGCGATGCGCCGAACAGGTACATCAGCAGCCAGCTGCGACGGCGGAAGTTGCGGATCTGCGCGAGATAGCGCTCCGACTGGTAATCGACGAGCGTGGCCGTCGAGCCTTCATCCGCATGCAGGCGCCGCCACACTTCCTCGTGCAGCGAGTAGTTGTAGTGGATGCCGGCGATGCACTGCATCGTGCGGCCGTAGCGATACGCGAGGCCGCGACGGTACACCGTCTTCAGGCGGCCGATGTTCGACGTGCCGTAGTCGGCGATCGGAATGGCGTCGTCGGCCGGCAGCAGGCCCGGCATCGAGTCGTTCCACAGCATCTCGTCGCCGAGCGACGCATACACGTAGCGGTGCAGATCGTCGAGACGTTCGAGCGTGATCGACGCGTCCGCTTCCGCCGGCGTGATCAGTTCGATCAGCGCTTCGGAATAGTCGGTCGTCAATGACGGGTGCGTGAGGGCCGAACCGAGTGCGCGCGGATGCGGCGTGAACGCAATCATCCCGTCGCGCGTCACGCGCAGGCTTTCCTTTTCGATGCCGCGCAGGCCGTCGGGCAGACGCTGCCGCGTCGGGCCCGAGCTCAGCGCTTCGAGACGATTCAGCAGCCGTTCGGACTGGCGGTGAGTCATGGTGTTCGACATGGAGACGCAAGTGCGTGACGGCCGCGCGCAGAATACCGCGCGCGGCCGGCTGGATTATTGGTCGCTTCGTTGGTAGCGGGCACTTTAACATCTCGCCGAAACCCGTGCTTGAGGTGACTCCGGGCCGCGTGCGCAGGCCGTAGCGGTCCGCCGGGCGGGGCGATGACGACTATTGCCGCGTGCGCTGCCGACTGCGGTCAGCGGCAACGAATGCCGCGAGCGCGCGAAATTCGTCGGATGGAACGTGACCGGTGCGCGAAGCCGCAACGACAGGTGCAACCCGCGCCGCAGTACGCGCTATTCAACACCTTCGTGGTTGAACCGACCGTGCGCCGGGGCGGCGGACGCCGGATTTGTTTGATCGCCGTCAAGCGTCGCAACCATGAGGACGATCGACCGATCGCTGCCGGACCGGCGCCCTCCGCGGGTCGCGTCGCGGCCTCGCCCGGTCGCACCGGCCGAGCCAGCCACCGCTGCCGTCATCCGCCGCGCGCGCCGCCGGCCCGGTCCGCGACGTCGTTCCATAAATGAAGCGCCGCGTACGCGCGCCATGGCCGCCACGCTTCGGTGCGGCGCTTCTGGCTTGCGAGCCGGTCGAGCGACGGATCGCGCGCGGTAATCGACTGCATCAGCACGAGGTCGGACGCCGGCCAGGCGTCAGGGTCACGCCATGCGCGCATCGCGATGTATTCGACCGTCCACGGGCCGATGCCGGGCAGGTCGAGCCACGCGCGGCGCAAGGTCCCGAGATCGGCATGTGCGGGATCGAGCGGCACGTGGCCGGCCGCCACCGCGCGCGCCATGCCGGTCAGCGCCGCCGCCCGCTTGCCGGGCATCCCGATCTTCTCCAGGTCGCATGCGGCGAGCGCGTCCGGCGTCGGAAAGCGCCAGGCGGGCGCGCCGTCCGGTGCCGCCATGCCGTCGTCGTGCACGACGCGCTCGCCGGACCGCTGGACGAGCCGACCGACGATCGTCGTCGCTGCCTTCACGCTCACCTGCTGGCCGACGATCGCCCGGACCGCGAGCTCGAACCCCGACCATGCGCCGGGCACCCGCAGCCCCGGCGCGGCCTCGACGAGCGGCGCGAACCACGGGTCGCGCGCGAGCCCGCCGCCGATCGCGGCCGGATCGGCGCCGAGATCGAACATCGACGCGACACGGCGTGCGAATGCGTCGTCGACATGGCGCGCGGCGGCACCTTCGACGGTCGCGATCAGGCAATGCCGGCGCGGATGCTTCGTGACGGTGAGCCGGCCCGCGTCGCCGTGCAGGTCGACGATACGGCAATAGACGCCGTCGATGACCTGCTCGACGCCCGGAATCGCCCGCCCGCTGAAGAAGCGCAGCACGCGCGCCCAGTCGTACGGCGCCTTGAAGCGCAGCTCCATTTGCGCGGACGGCGGCACCTGGCCGCCGTTCGCGATCGACGTGATCGTGGTCGTTTCGATGCTCAAACTGCGTTTCCCTCCGCAACGGCTTCGCTTTCATCGTCGCGCACGTGGCGCGCCTCGGACGCGAGCAGCGTCGCCTTGCGGCGCACACCCCAGCGATATCCGGCGAGCGCACCGCCCTTCTGCACGACACGGTGGCACGGGATCGCGAGCGCGACCGGGTTCGACGCGCAGGCCGACGCGACGGCCCGCACCGCACGCGGCGAGCCCAGCGCCTCGGCGATCTCCGAGTAGCTGCGCGTTTCGCCGTACGGGATATGCGTCAACGCCTCCCAGACGCGCTGCTGGAACGCGGTCGGCGCAATGTCGAGCGGCAGGTCGAACGCGTGCCGCGTGCCGTCCAGGTATGCGCGGATCTGCGCGACGAACGGCGCGAGCTGCGCGGCGGATTCGACCAGCTCGGCGCGCGCGAACGCGTCCTTCAGCTCGTCGACGAGCGCCGCCGGCTCGTCGCCGAACGCGATCCGGCAAATGCCCTGTTCGGTCGCAGCGACGAGCACCGTGCCGAGCGGCGTCGACGCGGTCGCATAGTCGATCCGCAAGCCGGCGCCCTGGCGGCGGAACGCGGATGGCGCCATCCCCAGTTCGCGCGGCACCGATGCATAGAGCCGCGACGGTGAGTTGAAACCCGCGTCGACGGCCGCCTGCGTGACCGGCTGCCCGCTTTGCAGCGCCTCGCGCAGCGCGGCGCCGCGCTGCGCGGCCTGGTACTGCCGCGGCGACACGCCGACCACGCGCTTGAACAGCCGCTGCAGGTGGAACGGGCTCACGTGCACGGCGTCGCTCAACTGCTGCAACGTGAGCCGCTCGGCATGCGCGTCGAGCACCGCGCATGCGCGATTGACGATCTCGAGCTCGCGCGGCAACCCTTCCGGCTGGCAACGCTTGCAGGGCCGGAAACCGGCCGCGCGGGCGGCGGCTGGATCGGCAAAGAAGGACACATGCTCGCGCCGCGGCAGCCGCGACGCGCAGCTCGGGCGACAGAACACGCCGGTCGTGCGTACGGCATAGAAGAACGCGCCGTCCGCGTGCGGATCGCGGGCGGTCACGGCGCCCCAGCGGGCATCATCGGTCGGATAGGCGGTTTTCATCTGAACCTCGCACTCTCTAGTGTAGATGGTGCCTACTCTAGACATCGGCATGCGCCGTCGCGCCCTGAATCTTGCTCTGTGATTCGCGCCCGCGAAACCGGGGACGCATCGCAATCGATCTATCAGACGAAAACGCGTGCGGGTGCTGCTCCGGCACCGCTTTCGTCATGATTCCGTCACTGTTTTGCTGCAGTGCAGCTGCGACAAATCGCCGTCCTGACGATTTTTTACACTCGGAATATTGCAACGCAGCATCGCCGTGTGTATAGTTGGAACTGTCTCCTCCATGTCTCCTCCTGATATGGATTAAGCCCGTTCCGCTCTGCGTGAACGGGCTTTTTTTCGTCCGTCGATCGTGTCGCGTTCCGGCGCGCGTCGCCGGCGCGGTCTACACTCGGTGCACGCTATCCGCGAAGGAGTGCCCGCTCATGAAACCGACCATCCGCGCGATCGATCACGTCGTGCTGCGCGTGACCGACATGGCTGCGATGACGCGTTTTTACTGCGACGCCGTCGGCTGCCACGTGGAGAAGGAACAACCCGACCTGGGCCTCGTGCAGTTGCGCGCCGGCGATGCGCTGATCGACCTGCTGTCGGTCGGCGGTCCGATCGACCGCCCCGACAGCGGCCCGCCCGGCGCGGGACGCAACCTCGATCATCTGTGCCTGCGCGTCGAGCCGTTCGACCCCGACGCGCTGATCGAGCATTTCGCCGCGTATGGCGCGCGCCCTGGCGCCCCCGCCGAACGCTACGGCGCCGGCGGCTACGGGCCGTCGATCTACCTGTTCGATCCCGAAGGGAACATGCTGGAATTCAAGGGGCCGCCCGCCGCGCTCGGCTGAGCGCCGGCCGTCACGCGTCGGCGCGCGCCTTCAGGACCGTCCACTCGACCGCGACCGGATCGTGGTCGGCGCTCGAGATCCATGCGGTACCGTCCTGCACCGTGCACTGCAGGCGCATCGTGCGCTCGGCGAGGCGCGCGAGCGCGGCCGCGACGCCGTCGGCCAGCGACAGCACCTGCACGTTGCGCAGCCGCTCCACCTTGCTGCGCACGCCCTGCCACCAGATCTCCGAGGTCTTGCCGCCGTATGCGATCACCGTGACCTGTCCGGCGCGGCCGGCGGCCTTCGAGATACGCCGCTCGTCGGGCTGGCCGGCCTCGATCCACACGTCGATCGCGCCCGTCAGGTCCTTTTGCCACAGATCGGGTTCGTCGACGTCCGACAGCCCCTTGCAGAATTCGAGACGCTCGTGCGCGAACAGCGCGAACGCGACGATGCGCACCATCATCCGGTCGTCGGTTTCCGACGGGTGACGGGCGACCGTCAACGCATGATCGGCGTAATAGTGCCGATCCATGTCGGCGATTTGCAGCTCGGCTTTGTAGATCGTGGATTTCAGCGCCATGCGGATACGGCCCGGGCGGGCATTCGGTTCGGTCGGGCCGTGATGATACCGAATGCGCGCCGCCCGGCGCATGATCTGTGCAGCACAGCACAACGGCCCGGCATCGGCCGGGCCGCGTTCAGGACGCGCCGCCGGCGTGTCGGGCCGGTGCGCGGATGCGAGAGGTGCGCGTGCGGGTTATTGCTTGACGAAGCGCGAATCGGTCCAGAGACCCTGCTGGTCGCTGTTGTCGGCGCTGACGAACTGCACGTCGCCCTGATCGACCGACACCACGCGGAAACGCTGGCCTTCCGGTACCGACAGGCAACGGTAGTCGTCGAAGTACTGCTGCTTCGCCTGCGACTTGCCGTCACGCTCGTGGTTCAGTACGGAGTCCAGATTGTCTTTCGACAGACAGCCCCACGCATTCTTCGTCAGCTGGATTTCCTGCTTCGGCTGGACAGCCGAATCGCCGCCCGCCTGGGCGATCGAGACCACGGAAAATGCGCCGACAAGGGCAACAAGGACACCGGTTCGCTTCATCATGTTCTGTCTCCAGGCTTGCGGGCACCAGGCTGGGTTAGCTATGTGTTTAAAGATGATCGTGAACCCGCGTTTTTCACTTTAGAAGACCGGCAAGCGATATCAAGCACATTTGTTGTGCGATCGCAATAGCGGCGAATTGTCGCACCCTGCGCGCAGCCGGTTTTTCGCGTGTCGCGCACGCGCGGCGGTGCCTGCCGTCCAGCGGACCAGCCCGCGCCGCCGGACGCGAAGCGTTGTCCGGCAAGACTTGCAGCAAAGTTGCGCTGTCCCAGTTGAACGGTTTGGATAATTCATTTCAATATCGGGACCATTTTGACGCGCCGCACACAAAGTCGTCCGAAACGATATGAATTTACCGCAGTGCGGGACCGGATTTACCTGATACAAGAAAAATGCCAGGTATAAGCGCGTGCGTATTTATCCGTATTTTCCCGCATGCGCCCGGTGCCCGCGGCAGCGGGGCCGCGGGGTTTCTTTAGTCGGTGTTTTTACCCGGCGTTACTCAGGCCGATTGCGGGCGCTCGAAATAATCGCGCTGGAAGATGCACATGCGATATGCGTTGTGATACGCGCCGTTTCCGAAAAATTCTTCCTTCAATTCGGCCTCGTGCTGGAATCCGCATTTCTCGTACACGTGGATGGCCGCCGCATTCGACGTATCGACGATCAGGTACAGCTTGCGCATGTTCAATACCTTGAACGCGTACTCGATCGCGAGACGCGTCGCCTGGCCGGCATAGCCGCGCCCCTGGCATTGGGGCGCGATGATGATCTGGAATTCGCCGCGACGATGGATGTAGTCGAGCTCGATCAGCTCGACGAGACCGACCAGTTCGTCCTGCGGATTGACCGCGACGAAGCGGCGCTCGCGCTGGTCGTGCACGTGGCGGTCATACAGCTGCGACAGCTCCGAGAAGGTTTCGTACGGCTCCTCGAACCAGTAGCGCATGATCTTCGCGTCGTTGTTCAGTTCGTGAACGAAGCGCAGGTCCTGGCGCTCCAGCGGCCTCAGTGCGAGCGTGTGCTTGTCGTTCTGGAGTTGCATGTTCGTGTCCTTTTTGATGCCCGCGTGCGGGTGCGACGCCCGCGCGGCGCTGCCGCGAAGCCGGCCCGTTCCGCGCGGCAAGAAGTTGACCGCGGGCGAAGTTCAGAGCCTAGAATGGGAGCAAGGGTTCCTGCCACCGCAAGGAGGCTATCGTGATCGAGCAAGTCATACTCGGAATTTTCCTCGTGCTGCCACTCGTGATCGTGGCTGCGCTGTTCTCCGACGAACTGTGGCAGGAACATCGGCGCCAGCATCCGCGCGACGAAAACGCACCGCATATCGACTGGAAGCATCCGTGGCGCCGTGTGCGGCGCGAGCACTGAGCCGATCACCGCCTGACTCATGTAACCGCCTCCGTTTCGAACCGATTCCCGCTCAACCCGCGAGACGCCGACGTGAACGACAAACCCGCGCCCCCTGCGCACGACATTCCTGGCGAAACGATCGACCTGCAGATCGCCGACGTGCTGGCGGCCGTCCGCTACCCGGCGAACAAGGACGCGATCGTCGACGCCGCGCGCGACGCCGGCGCCAGCAACGAAGTGCTGTCGATGCTCGACGGCTTGCCCGAACAGGACTACGCGGACGTCGATGCCGTCACGCGCTGGGTCGCCGGCAACTTCGGCCCCGGCCTGGGTATTTGAGCGCACGCGAATAACACGATAGGATCGGGCCGCACCGGTCACGCTGCGGCCCGATGCATGCCGCCCGGCGCCAAGACCGGGCGTTTTCGCACGAGCGCCCGGGGGAATCCATGGAAGGTATCCTGATTCAGCACACGTCGCGTCGTCAGCTATGGTTCGGCGCGCTGACGGCGCTCGTCATCGTGCTCGCACTCGGGATCGCCGTGCCGCACGCGAACGTCGCGCTGCCGGCCGTCGAGCCGTTCATGCCGATGTGCGCGCTGACCGTGTTCACCACCGCGAGCATCGCCGCGTTCTTCCTCGGCGCGCAGTTCACCGTGACGCGCCAGCCGGTGCTCGGTGCGCTCGGCGGCGCCTATGCGTTCACCGCGCTCGCCGTGGCGCTGCAGTTGCTCACCTTTCCCGGCGTGTTCGCGCCGCACGGGCTGCTCGGCGCGCGGCCGCAAAGCGCCGCGTGGATGTGGGTCTTCTGGCATGCCGGTTTTCCGTGCTTCGTGATGGCCGCGCTGCTCGCGCGCGAGCGGCTCACGCGTACGCCCGTCGGCACGATGCAGACGCGCTGGTGGGTGATCGGGCTGGTCGGCGGCCCGGCCGTCGCGGCCGCGCTGCTCTGCGTGCTCGCGCTGAACGTGGCGCTGCCGCCCGCATTCCAACCGCCTGGCGACACGGCCGCACTGCCCGTCAACGAGATCGCGCTGGTCGTGTGGATCCTCAATGCGCTCGCGCTGGGTGCGGTGCTGGCCGCCGGCCGGCTGCGCACGACGCTCGACCTGTGGCTCGCGATCGCGGTGCTCGCGTGCCTCACCGACACGACGTTGAACCTGCTGACCACGAACCGCTTCACGGTCGGCTGGTATCTCGCGCGCGTGTTCAGCATGTTCACGCCCGGCGTGCTCGTGTGCGTACTCGCGTGGGAAGTGACGAAGCTGTATCAGCAACTGTTCGAGGCGCACGCGACACTGGTTCGCTCTTCCGCACGCGACGGGCTGACCGGCGCGTTCAACCGCAGTCACTTCAACGATCACTTCCATACGCTGTTCCTGCAGGCGCGGCGCCAGGGCGAGCCGTTGTCGCTGCTGATGGTCGACGTCGATCACTTCAAGGCCTACAACGACGCGTTCGGTCACGTGAAGGGCGATGCGTGCCTGATCGCGGTCGCGAATGCGCTGGCTAGCGCGGTGCGGCGGCCCGCCGATATCGTCGCGCGCTACGGCGGCGAGGAGTTTGCGATCGTGCTGCCGAACACCGGCGCGCGTGGTGCGCGGGTCGTGGCCGAGGAAGCGCGCGAAGCGGTGCTGCGACTCGATCTCGCGATGCCTGCTCCGGCGAGCCGCTTGAGCGTGAGCGTCGGGTGCGCGACCGTGTCGGCCGATGACCTGTCGACGCCCGACGCGTTGATCGAAGCGGCCGATGCCGCGCTGTACCGCGCGAAGGATGCCGGGCGAAACCGGGTCGTCATCGCCTGAAAACATCTGCGGATTGGGGATTTGTTACGGACATTGTGACCGGAATAATCCGCCGTTACGGATTACGGATCAGGGAAACGATCGCTTACAGCCGGTGTTGAGGGTGCTCGCTATGCTCGATTCATGTCGAATCCGAGCAGGTGAACGCGATGAAGAAAACCCTTTTGCTGATTGCCAGCGTGGCCGCGTTGTTGAGCGGATGTATCGTGGTGCCTGATGGCGGTGGGTATTACGGTGGTGGCGGGTATTACCACCATCATCATCATTGGGATTGATGGGATGCCACGCCGCGGTTCATCGCGGCTGCCACGATGACGCCGTCCGGACCAGTCGGTATTTTAAGGCTCAGCGCCCGTCGATCGGCCCGGACCGCGGCTGGATGTGCAGCCGAATGCACCAGCCCCAGGAGATAGCGATACTCGCCTTCGCCGTGCTAACGCCTGCATCAGCCATCGGCACGACATTCATCTCGGCGTTTGGTCCAGCATGAGCAAACGGCGATCCCGCCGCGATGGTGCTCCAGGAAGTTGAATTCCGCTGGAGTGGCGTTTACTTCCCGATGCAGAACCTGCTGAAAATCACCCCCAGCAGATCATCCGAAGTGAACTCACCCGTAATCGCATTGAGCTGCTCCTGCGCGAGCCGCAGCTCCTCCGCAAACAGATCGAGCGACTGCGCGCGCTGCTCCGCATGATCGGCCGCTTGCGCCAGATGTTCCTGCGCGGCCCGCAGCGCAATCAGATGCCGCTCGCGCGCCAGATAAACGCCTTCAGCCCCCGCCTGCCACCCCGCGATCCGCAGCAGCTCCGCGCGCAGCATGTCGATCCCGTCGCCGCGCTTGGCCGACAGATGCACCTCGGTCAGATCGCCTTCGGCCGCCGGGTGCTCGACGCACGCCGGCACGCCCGTCAGATCGGTCTTGTTCAGCACGCGCACCACCGGCACGCGATCCGGGAACCGCGCGGCAATCGTCTCGTCGTCCGCTGTCATCCCCGTGCGCGAATCGAGCAGATGCAGCACGACATCCGCGCGCTCGATCTCGCTCCACGTGCGCGCAATCCCGATCCGCTCGACTTCATCCTCCGTCTCGCGCAACCCGGCCGTGTCGATGATGTGCAGCGGAATCCCTTCGACCTGGATCGTCTGTGCCACCTTGTCGCGCGTCGTCCCGGCAATCGGCGTGACGATCGCCAGCTCCGCGCCGGCAAGCGCGTTCAGCAGCGACGACTTGCCGACGTTCGGCTGCCCCGCCAGCACGACCGACAACCCTTCGCGCAGCAGCGCACCCTGCCGCGCATCGCCGAGCACGTGCGCCAGTTGCTCGCGGATCCTCGCGAGCTTGCCGCGCGCATCGGCCGCTTCCAGGAAGTCGATTTCCTCTTCCGGAAAATCGAGCGTCGCCTCGACCAGCATCCGCAGCGTGATCACGTCCTCGACCAGCGCATGGATCTGCCGCGAGAACGCGCCGTCCAGCGAACGCCCGGCCGAGCGCGCCGCGGCTTCGGTGCTCGCCTCGATCAGGTCGGCGACCGCCTCGGCCTGCGCGAGGTCGAGCTTGTCGTTGAGAAACGCACGCCGCGTGAACTCGCCCGGCTCCGCGAGCCGCAGCCCGAAGCCGCGCCCCGCATCCAGGCAGCGCTGCAGCAGCAGCTGCATCACGATCGGCCCGCCATGCCCCTGCAATTCCAGCACGTGCTCGCCGGTGTACGAGTGCGGCGCGGGGAAATACAACGCGATCCCGCGGTCGAGCGGCGCACCGTGCTCGTCGAGGAACGGCACGTAGCTCGCATGGCGCGGCGCCAGCCGCTGCCCGCACAGCGCGTCGATCAGCAGCAGCGCGGCCGCCTCGCCGCCGCGCCCGAACGACACGCGGACGACGCCGATGCCACCCCGGCCGGCAGCAGTGGCAATGGCGACGATCGGATCGGAATCGGTAGCGAGCATGGGAATCGGATGAATCGGGTAATCAGGCAGTGAATGGTGCGCCCGCGCAACAGTTCGGGCATCGGAACGCGGGCATTGTAGCGCGCCGGCCCGCACGCCACCGGACGCCATGCCAGTTTCGAACTCGCCCGAATTTATCCCGGCGGAGCTAAGCCGAGTATCAATTCCGGGCAGCCGCGAGCTGTCCGTTTCGGACAAGTATGCCTGTCGTAGCGGCCCGACGCTGAGGCCCCCAATTCGGGCAGACACTCCACGCCTGATTGGGATTCATCCGAATAAGCTACGTTTATCTCATATGGTTGTCTGATACGCGTCAGCGGAATTGCACAATCACCCCCATGCCGACACCCGAAGAAAAAGCAGCGTTCTCGGAACGCCTGAAATTCGCCTTGCGGCGCAGCCCGGAGAAGGTCACCGGTGCGACGGAACTGGCGAACCGGTTCAATCTGCGTCACCGCGGCACGCAGCCCGTTTCGCCGCAAACCGCGCACAAATGGCTGACGGGCCGGACGATTCCGACGCCGGACAAACTCGAAACGCTCGCCAACTGGTTGCGCGTCGAACTGCATTGGCTGCATTACGGCCCGTCGCCGAGCGTGATCGAACATACGACGCCGCAACCGCTGCCGCGTGACGAGCGCTATCCGCCGACGCCCGAGACGATCGAACTCGCGTCGAAGATCGAGTCATTGCCGCCGCATCAGCGTTACCTCGTTCAGGAACTGATCGAGCAGTTCTACGGCGGCGAACCGAAACTCGAAGCGAAGAAGGCCTGAACGGGAACGGCCGAACGCACGCGCACGCCGCCCCTGAAAACAAAAAGCCGCATGGATCGAACCATGCGGCTTTTTTACGTGCATCGCGGGCGACTTGGCCGCCCGCGTGTGCCACGGGCGTCAGGCCGGCTTCTTCTTGACCCCGCCGAGCTTGCGCGTGATGTAGTACTGCTGTGCGATCGACAGCACGTTGTTCACGACGTAGTACAGCACCAGACCAGCCGGGAAGAAGAAGAACATCACCGAGAACGCGATCGGCATGAACTTCATCATCTTCGCCTGGACCGGGTCCGGCGGCGTCGGGTTCAGGCTCGTCTGCACGAACATCGAGACGGCCATCAGCACCGGCAGGATGAAGAACGGATCGCGCTGCGACAGGTCGTGAATCCACAGAATCCACGGCGCACCGCGCATTTCGACCGAAGCGAGCAGCACCCAGTACAGCGAGATGAATACCGGGATCTGGATCACGACCGGCAGACAGCCGCCGAACGGATTCACCTTCTCGGTCTTGTACAGTTCCATCAGCGCGGCATTCATCTTCTGCGGATCGCTCTTGAAGCGTTCGCGCAGCGCCTGCATGCGCGGCGTGATTTCCTTCATGCGCGCCATCGACTTGTAGCTCGCGGCCGACAGCGGGAAGAACACCGCCTTGATCAGGACCGTCAGCAGCACGATCGCCCAGCCCCAGTTGCCGACGAAGCCGTGGATCTTCTCGAGCAGCCAGAACAGCGGCTTCGCGATGATCGTCACCCAGCCGTAGTCCTTCACGAGTTCCAGGCCCGGCGCGACGCCTTCGAGCATGCGCTCTTCTTCCGGACCGGCGAACAGGCGTGCCTGCACGTCGGCCGACTGGCCCGGTGCGATCGCGGCGACCGGCTGCTTCACGCCGACGCGGTACAGCGTCGGATCGATCTTTTCAGCGTAGATGTCGCGCTTCACGCCCTGCTGCGGGATCCATGCCGACGCGAAGTAGTGCTGCACCATCGCGACCCAGCCGTTGTCGGCGGAGTTCACGAAGTCGGCCTTGTTCTTGTCGAGGTCGCTGAAGTTGATCTTCTGGAAGTGCTTCGCGTCCGTGTAGACCGCCGGCCCGAGGAACGTATGCGAGAACATCGGCGTTTCGACGGCCGTGTTGTCGCGTACCAGTTCCATGTAGACAGTCGGCGTGACAGGTGCCGTGCCGACGTTGTCGATCTTGGTGTCGACGCCGATCACGTAGCTGCCGCGCGTGAACGTGTAGGTCTTCACGACCTTCACGCCGCCCTTCACCGGCGATTCGAACGACAGCTTCAGCGTGTTCTGGTCGCCCGTCAGCGACGTCGAGCCCGCATTGACCTGCGTGTAGACGTCGTTGTGGTTCGGGAAATCGCCGCCGAGCAGGCCCGAGCGCGCGAGATACGTGTGGCCGGCCGTGTGGTCGAACAGCGTGATGTACAGGTCGGGCTGCTTGCCGTCGCCCTGCTTCTTCAGCGTCAGCTTGGCGAGCGTGCCGCCGCGCGTGTCGATTTCGCCGTCATACACGTCGGTCGAGAACTTCACGAGCTGCGCTTGCGCGGCCGGTGCCGTCGTCGACGGTGCGGCGCCGGCTGCAGCGGCAGGCGCGTCACCTGCGGTCGTCGTCGCGCCCGTGCCCGATGCGCCGCCGGCAGCCACGGGGGCCGTCTGCGTTGCGCTCGGGAAGAACATCGACGGGCGTCCATGGGACCGCTGCCAGTTGTCGTACAGCATGACAGCTGACATGAAGAAGATCACCCATAGGACGGTGCGTTTGATATCCATGCGTTGTCTCAGAGTCGATGGGACCGCGCGTCGGCTTCGCCGCGAGCGCGTGTGTCGGAGTTGGGCGGCGGGACGAGGTCGATGCCGCCCGCGGAAAACGGATGGCATCGGCACACGCGCCTGACGGCGAGATACGTGCCGCGCGCGGCGCCATGATACTGGATTGCCTCGCGCGCGTAATCAGAACAGGAAGGATAAAAACGGCAACGGTTGCCGAGCATAGGGCTCACGGCAACCTTGTAGAAGCGCAGCAAGGCGATCAATACCGTTTTCATACCTTGGGCGGCGCCGTTCGACGCCGCGTCAAAACCAGCCGGGCAGGCGCGAACGCCGCACCACGGATGGATGCGTCACTCGGACGCGGGCTTCGACGCCCGGCGGGCGATCTCCCGGGCCGCTCTATCGAGCAGCTCACGGATTTCGGCCGCGCACATCGCCGCGAGCGGGGCGGAAGCCGCGCTCGGCAGCGCTTTCTTGTCGAAGCGCGTGTGCTGCCGCAGCAGCAGGTCGTAACCGGCGAATTCGGCCCGGCGCAAGCGAAACGCGTCGCGCGCCAGCCGCTTCACGAGGTTACGTGTGACTGCACGCGGCGCATACTTCTTGCCGACGACGAGCCCCAGACGAGCAGGCTGACCGGTCGGCTTGCCGTAGATCACGAAGTGCGCGGAACGCCGCCAGGGGCGCAAACGAAAAACGGATGAAAATTCATCCGTTTTCAGAAGTCGCGCAGCTTTCGGGAAGGCGGCTTTCGTCTGCGACGGATTCGCACCCGGCTCGACGGCACCTTCCGCAGGACTGCGGACGGCGGACACAGCGCGCAACCTGCCTTAGATGGCGAGGCGCTTGCGGCCCTTCGCGCGGCGAGCGTTGATGACCTTGCGGCCACCTGCCGTCTTCATACGGACACGGAAGCCATGGGTGCGCTTGCGGCGCGTCACGGACGGTTGGTAAGTACGTTTCATGATGTTCTCACTTGTTCGAGAATGTCGAAATTCAGGGGACCGCGTGCCCTTAACCGGAGGCATTCGGGCGAACGCAATCGCCGGGAATACAGGATTGGTTTTCGCGGAACCCGCTATTTAAACCGTTTTTCTCTTGACGGTCAATACTTTAGGAGTCGTCCGCCTGTGCCGGCCTGCGCCGATCCGGCCCCGCGCCCCACAGCCACGGCCTGTGGATAAGTCGCGCTGTGGCCGCGTTTGGCGGTAGAATCTCGCCTTACCTCCAAGAATCCCGCACGCCGCTTCGGCCCTCGCCTGCCGCTCCACGACTGTGACGCAGGCGTCCGAAGCACGCTCGCACGACCGCTTCGGGCCTTGTTGCGAAACCGCCACAAGGGCGCCGGCGAGCCGCGCTGTGCACGCAAAAAACGACAGTTACTTGATGAACGATTTCTGGCAACACTGTTCCGCACTGCTGGAGCGCGAGTTGACGCCCCAGCAGTACGTGACGTGGATCAAACCCTTGGCCCCGGTGGCCTTCGATGCGTCGGCGAACACGCTGTCCATCGCCGCGCCGAACCGCTTCAAGCTGGACTGGGTCAAGAGCCAGTTTTCGGGCCGCATCTCCGATCTGGCCCGAGATTTCTGGAACGCGCCGATCGAAGTCCAGTTCGTCCTCGATCCGAAGGCTGGCATGCGCAGCGCCGCTGTGGGCGCCGCGCCGGCCGCCCCGCGCGCGCCGCTGGCACCGACCGGCCCTGCCGCCACGGTGGCCGCGATCGCCGCCAACCTGAGCGCGAATGCAGCTGCTGCGCCCAGCGCGCCGGCCAACGTGCCGATGACGGCGTCGGCAGCCGCCGCGCACCACCTGCACGCCGACGACGCCGACATCGACCTGCCGAGCCTGCCCGCGCACGAAGCGGCCGCCGGCCGTCGCACGTGGCGTCCGGGCCCCGGTGCCGCACCCGCCAACGGCGGCGAAGCCGATTCGATGTACGAACGCTCGAAGCTGAACCCCGTGCTCACCTTCGACAACTTCGTGACCGGTAAGGCGAACCAGCTCGCACGCGCCGCCGCGATCCAGGTCGCGGACAACCCCGGCATCTCGTACAACCCGCTGTTCCTGTATGGCGGCGTCGGCCTCGGCAAGACCCACCTGATCCACGCGATCGGCAACCAGCTGCTGCTCGACAAGGCCGGCGCACGAATCCGCTACATCCACGCCGAGCAATACGTGTCGGACGTGGTGAAGGCATACCAGCGCAAGGCGTTCGACGACTTCAAGCGCTACTACCACTCGCTCGACCTGCTGCTGATCGACGATATTCAGTTCTTCTCCGGCAAGTCGCGCACGCAAGAGGAATTCTTCTACGCGTTCGAGGCGCTGGTCGCGAACAAGGCGCAGGTGATCATCACCAGCGACACGTATCCGAAGGAGATCTCGGGTATCGACGATCGCCTGATCTCGCGCTTCGACTCGGGCCTCACCGTCGCGAT
The DNA here is from genome assembly GCF_000801975.1 of Burkholderia sp. A9. Taxonomy (NCBI): domain Bacteria; kingdom Pseudomonadati; phylum Pseudomonadota; class Betaproteobacteria; order Burkholderiales; family Burkholderiaceae; genus Burkholderia; species Burkholderia sp. A9. Next base: position 192,096 of record NZ_JSZN01000003.1, read on the forward strand.
CGAGCCGCCCGAGCTGGAGATGCGCGTCGCGATCCTGATGCGCAAGGCGCAATCGGAAGGCGTGAACCTGTCGGAGGACGTCGCGTTCTTCGTCGCGAAGCACCTGCGCTCGAACGTGCGCGAGCTCGAAGGCGCGCTGCGCAAGATCCTCGCGTATTCGAAGTTCCACGGCCGCGAGATCTCGATCGAGTTGACCAAGGAAGCGCTGAAGGACCTGCTGACCGTGCAGAACCGGCAGATTTCGGTCGAGAACATCCAGAAGACCGTCGCCGACTTCTACAACATCAAGGTCGCCGACATGTATTCGAAGAAGCGCCCCGCGAACATCGCGCGGCCGCGGCAGATCGCGATGTATCTCGCGAAGGAACTCACGCAGAAGAGCCTGCCGGAAATCGGCGAGCTGTTCGGCGGGCGCGATCACACCACCGTGCTGCACGCGGTGCGCAAGATTGCCGACGAACGCAGCAAGGACGCGCAGCTCAACCACGAGCTGCACGTGCTGGAACAGACGCTGAAGGGCTGAGCGCGCGGCGCGCTTGATAATTCGGCATCCGCCCCAAATTAAGGGGGGCGGTTCGGTTTTGAGGCACAATACTGGTTTGACCGCCCCGGTGGTGGCGGGCCAAGAGCCCGGCCGGCGGGGCGCTGCGAGGCTGCTGCGCTGCAGGCCGTTACTCAACGAAGGAACTCTATGCAACTGGTCAAGACCGAACGAGACACCCTCCTCAGGCCGCTGCAAACGGTCAGCGGCATCGTCGAACGCCGCCATACGTTGCCGATCCTCGCCAACCTGCTGATCACCAAGAACGGCCCGGACGTTTCGTTCCTGTCGACCGACCTGGAGCTGCAGATCACCACGCGCGCCGATTTCGGCGTCGGCAGCGACCAGGTCGCGACCACCGTCGCGGCGCGCAAGCTGCTCGACATCCTGCGCGCGATGCCTGACGGCCAGGTCACGCTGTCGCTCGCCGACAAGCGCCTCACCGTTCAATCGGGCAAGAGCCGTTTCGCACTGCAGACGCTGGCGGCCGACGAGTTCCCGACCGTCGCGCAGGCGAAGGATTTCGGCGCGACCCTGACCGTCCCGCAGAAGTCGTTCCGCCAGCTGCTCGGCATGGTCCACTTCGCGATGGCGCAGCAGGACATCCGCTACTACCTGAACGGCATGCTGCTCGTCGTCGACGGCGACCAGCTGATGGCCGTGGCCACCGACGGCCACCGCCTCGCGTTCTCGTCGATGAAGCTCGAAGGCGGCACGTTCGGCCGCCAGGAAGTCATCGTGCCGCGCAAGACGATTCTCGAGCTGCAGCGCCTGCTCGAAGACATCGACGACACCGTCACCATCGACATCGCGCAGACCCAGGCCAAGTTCACGTTCGGCCAGGTCGAGCTCGTGTCGAAACTCGTCGAGGGCAAGTTCCCCGACTTCCAGCGCGTGATCCCGAAGGCGCACAAGAACACGTTCGAGATCGGCCGTGAAGAACTGCAGCGTTCGCTGCAACGCGCGGCAATCCTGACCTCGGACAAGTTCAAGGGCGTGCGCTGCATCATCGCGCCGGGCCAGCTGAAGATCATGTCGACCAACGCCGATCAGGAAGAGGCGCAGGAAGAACTGGAAATCGCCTACCAGGGCGATACCGTCGACATCGGCTTCAACGTCACGTATCTGCTCGACGTGCTCGCGAACCTGAAGGTCGACACCGTGCAGGTGAGCCTCGGCGACGCCAGCTCGAGCGCGCTGATTACCGTGCCCGAGAACGACGAGTTCAAGTATGTCGTGATGCCGATGCGCATCTGACGCGCACGACATCAAGACACACACTAGGGGGCGGCAAGCCCCTTTGGCGTTTTTATGGCGAACCGACAACCCGTCCCTTTGGTGCCTTTTCGGCGCTCGGGGCGGGCCAGGAAACTGGAGCGGCCCGGCGATTTCTCTCGCTGAAACGCACCGCGCCGCCACCTGAGTGGCCTCGCAGAACCGGAAGATATCCATGAGTGAACAGCACAATTCGCAACCCGATAACAGCAGCTACGGCGCCTCGTCGATCCAGATCCTCGAAGGTCTGGAAGCGGTGCGCAAGCGCCCCGGGATGTACATCGGCGACACGTCGGACGGCACCGGTCTGCACCACCTCGTGTTCGAGGTGCTCGACAACTCGATCGACGAAGCGCTGGCCGGGTACTGCAACGACATCCACGTGACGATTCACGCCGACAACTCGATTTCCGTGACCGACAACGGCCGCGGGATTCCGACCGACGTGAAGATGAACGACAAGCACGAGCCGAAGCGCAGTGCTGCCGAGATCGTGATGACCGAGCTGCACGCCGGCGGCAAGTTCGACCAGAACAGCTACAAGGTTTCCGGTGGTCTGCACGGCGTGGGCGTGTCGTGCGTGAACGCGCTGTCGAGCTGGCTGCGGTTGACCGTGCGTCGGAACGGCAAGAAGCATTTCATGGAGTTCCATCGCGGCGTCGCGCAGGAGCGCGTGCTCGAGACGGTGGACGGCGTGGAAGTTTCGCCGATGCTGATCACCGGTGACACCGAAAACCGCGGCACCGAAGTGCACTTCATGGCCGATCCGACCATTTTCGGCACGGTCGAGTATCACTACGACATCCTCGCGAAGCGGATGCGTGAACTCTCGTTCCTGAACAACGGCGTGCGGATTCGTCTCACGGACCTGCGCTCGGGCAAGGAAGACGATTTCGCGTTCGCCGGCGGTGTGAAGGGCTTCGTCGAGTTCATCAACAAGACGAAGACCAACCTGCACCCGACGGTGTTCTTCGCCAACGGCGAGAAGGATGGCGTGGGCGTCGAAGTCGCGATGCAGTGGAACGACAGCTACAACGAAAACGTGCTGTGCTTCACGAACAACATTCCGCAGCGCGACGGCGGCACGCACCTGACCGGCCTGCGGGCCGCGATGACGCGCGTCATCAACAAGTACATCACCGACAACGAAATCGCGAAGAAGGCGAAGGTCGAGACGACCGGCGACGACATGCGCGAAGGGCTGTCGTGCGTGCTGTCCGTGAAGGTGCCGGAGCCGAAGTTCAGCTCGCAGACGAAGGACAAGCTGGTTTCTTCCGAGGTTCGTGCGCCGGTTGAAGAGGTTGTGGCGAAGGCGCTGGAAGAATTCCTTTTGGAAACGCCGATCGACGCGAAGATCATCTGCGGGAAGATTGTTGAGGCTGCTCGGGCGCGGGATGCTGCGCGGAAAGCGCGGGAGATGACGCGGCGCAAGGGCGTGCTCGATGGTGTTGGTCTGCCGGGCAAGCTCGCGGACTGCCAGGAGAAAGACCCGGCGAAGTGCGAAATCTACATCGTCGAGGGTGACTCGGCAGGTGGGTCGGCGAAGCAAGGTCGTGATCGCAAGTTCCAGGCAATCCTGCCGCTGCGCGGCAAGGTGCTGAACGTCGAGAAGGCGCGCTACGACAAGCTGCTGTCGTCGGAACAGATCGTCACGCTCGTGACCGCGCTCGGCTGCGGCATCGGCAAGGAAGACTACAACCTCGACAAGCTGCGCTATCACCGCATCATCATCATGACCGACGCGGACGTCGACGGTGCGCACATCCGAACGCTGCTGCTCACGTTCCTGTATCGCCAGATGCCGGACATGATCGAGCGCGGCTATGTGTATATCGCACAGCCGCCGCTTTACAAGATCAAGGCGGGCAAGGACGAGCGGTATCTGAAGGATGACGTGGAGCTCAACGCGCACATGCTGCGGTTGGCGCTGCAAGGGTCGGAGCTGGTGCCGGGTGAGAATGCGGCGGCGATTTCCGGCGATGCGCTTGGCGAGTTGGCGCGGTCGTATTTGCTGTCGAAGAGCGTGATCGAGCGGTTGAGCCGGTTGTATGACCCGGCCGCGCTGGAAGCGGTCATGGATGGGGTGGTGATCGATCTCTCCACTGAGGCTTCGACCGAGGCTTCGGCGAAGGCTCTGCACGCTGCGTTGCATGACGAAGCGCTGAAGAACGAAGTGCGTGTCGTGCCTTCGTATGACCCGGTTCGCGAACAGCGGTCGCTGCATGTCGAACGTACCCATCACGGCAACGTGCGGGTTTCGGTCATCGACCAGGAATTCCAGCACACGGCGGATTATCAGCAGCTCGTGACCACCGCGAATACGTTCAAGGGGCTCATCGGGGAAGGTGCGGTCATCAAGCGCGGTGAACGCAGCATGGCTGTCGCGGACTTCAAGAGCGCGATGAAGTGGCTGTTGGCGGATGCCGAACGCAACGTCTCGAAACAACGCTACAAGGGGCTCGGCGAGATGAACCCCGAGCAGCTGTGGGAAACGACGATGGATCCGGCAGTGCGGCGTCTGCTGCGTGTGCAGATCGAAGACGCGATTGCGGCGGATGGGATCTTTACTACGCTCATGGGGGATGATGTCGAGCCGCGGCGGGCGTTTATCGAGTCGAATGCGTTGCGGGCGGGGAATATTGACGTCTAATACTGTAGGTTGTCAGAGATAGTGAAAAATTTGTCTCTGAGATGAAAAAAATTTCTCACTGTTCGTGAAAATTTGATCGCATTTGTAGCCCGGTCGACCGCCCAAGTCTTCCGGGCTATTTTATTTTTTGTCACCACAAATCTCACTAAACCAACGCCAACGGGTTTTAATGCAATAAATATTGCACATTGCACCAGTGAAAATAACCGCACAATAGACAAACAAAATTACCCAGCAACTCCAAGGTGTTGCATATGCCACCTGGCATCATCGATTCTCAGTAGAAAAATACTGCAATAATCATTGACCGCGCGCCGACAATCAATAAAATAACGTCTTCGCTGAAAAAAGATGCTAGTTTTAAGCAGGAGTATGCTCGCCCAGCGAACTTGCAGCGAGCAAAAATGGAGAGCGGAATGTAAAAACGGAGCAACCCCCCTATTGGAAGCTTGCCCCGCTGGTGGGAGCTGACGCTACCCGACTTAGACACTCGAAGTATCGTCAATCCCCCGCCCGCGGTCAAGTTTTTGCGCCCAATTTTTTCTGATCTCGCAAGTCGAGAGGGTTTAATGCGCCCTTTTAATTTGCGAGCGGAGCGAATCATGCAAAACAATCCGCATGCCGCCGTCAGTCCGATGGCTAGGCAGGGGATTCATCATACCCCAGCACGACAAGTGGTTCGGCCTACCGGCGGAATTTTCCGCGGCCGTTTCCCTTCCCGAAAGTCAGGCAGATCAGTGGCCTTCGAGTCATTGATCGAGCGTGACGCCTTGCTTCTCTTCGAGTTCTCTCGCGGCGTAATCAGCTATCGAGAGCAACCCTACTCGATCTATTACCTGTTCGACGGTAGATCGCGGAAGTACACACCGGACTTTGAACTCACTCTTGCCAGCGGCGCAGTGCTACTCATCGAGGTCAAACCAGAGGAAAAAGCGCTCGCGCCAGACGAAGTGAGGCGGCTGCGGCGAATCGAGGAACATTTTTCCGAGCTAGGCGTGCCATTTCGGGTTTTGACGGACGCCCAGATTCGTAGCGGCGGGCTTCTGCCTAACCTGAACGCGTTGTTCCCCTATCTAAGCAAACCAATGTCAGGGCTTCAACGACGACTGGCCGTGGCACCGCTCCTCCACGAGCCGTCCCTGACGGTAGCACACGCCCGCGTTCGTCTCGGATCGACCGCGGAAGTTTGGCGATTCCTTGCTCAAGATCTACTTGCCTGCGATCTGCGTCAGCCGTTGAGTGAATTGACTGCTTTGTCCATACAAAACCGTGAGCCGAGTGATGAAGAACTATATTTTTAAGGTTGGAGTGTCCATCGTTCTGGACGATCAACCTCATAGGATCGTTCATCTCACCGCGGATGGACTCGCGCACCTAATAGCGGTGTCCAACGGCGCATTAGCGGTGACATCAACCTCAGAACTGCAGAGGCAGTATCAATCTGGCCGGCTGCGCTTTCTGGACGAGCCCACGAATATCGGCGATCCGGTGCCATCACGGTTGGGGCGTCCGCTGTCAACGTTCCCTAACCGTGTCCGAGAGAACGCTCTCCGAAAAAAGAAGTACCTTGACATGCTGCTCGCTAGCGGCCCGATAGTTTCGACGCCGGCTGTGCTTGCGCCGCTTATTCAGGAATGTGCGCAAGAATTGAACGACCCCTATCCGCCGAGTGCCATCAGTGTTTACAGATGGGCTCGCAGCGTTTCGCGAGCAGACGGTGACAATAGAGTGTTGATTGATCGGTTCGACCGTCGAGGAGGCGGTGGCAGCAGGTTACCTATTACGAGCCTGAATTTGCTGCAGCAATCGATCGACTCGATATACATGGCGCGGGAACGAGGCTCCGTAACTGACGTGTGTGCTGACCTTCGCTACCGAATAGATCGCGAAAATGAATTTCGCAGCGAGAACGAGAAGGTTCGAATGCCGAGCCTCGCCACCGTGTATCGGGCGATACGCTACCTTGACGCATTTGATGTCGAGGTGGCCCGCCGCGGAAAGCGCATAGCGAACATCACGTTTCGCACGACTGGCCGCGGCGTCCATGTTGAGCAAATCCTCGAGCGCGTCGAGATCGATCACTCACCTCTGGATCTTTTTGTGATCGACGAGAGGACAAAGCTACCCCTAGGCCGTCCGACGGTAACCATCGCACTAGATCGGTATTCAAGAATGCCGGTCGGTATGCACGTCGGATTTCAGGGGCCCTCAGTCCACGCCGTCCTCCGGTGCTTGCGGCACGCGATAATACCGAAGGCTGACCTTCGAGAGCGCTATCCGGATCTGCAACACGACTGGCCGTGCCATGGAAAAATTCGCGAACTAGTCTGCGATAACGGACTAGAGTTTCACAGCGACGAACTGAAGAGGGTTGCGTTTGAGCTGGGCATGATCGTAACGTTTTGCCCAAAACGCCAGCCGTGGTTCAAAGGTGCCGTAGAACGCTTCCTGAAAACGTTGAATTTTCAGTTTGCGCACGCGCTGCCTGGAACGAGTTTCGCTCGATGGTTTCATCGAGAAGATTACGACCCGCAGGAGCAGGCATTGATCACGTACGATCAGCTACTGCATGTCCTGACGCGTTGGATTGTTGACGTCTACGCACACTCCCTCCATCGAGGAATCAAAACTACGCCGCACGAGAAATGGGTTACGGGAGCGACGCGTTTTCCGCCGGTGCTGCCGCCGAGCATTGAGGACGTCGATATCACGATCGGGGAGACGCATACTCGAACGCTGTCTCATCATGGCATTGAACTCGACAACTTGCGGTACAACGATCCCGCACTTCTGCAGATCCGCAGTAAACATGGGCCTCGAGTCGCGGTCGATATCATTTCGTACTTCGATGACGTTTCACGCATTGCGGTCATCGATCCCGACACCAAAATCCCCGTCATCGTGCCGGCGCTTGATCAGGAATACGCGAGCGGTCTAACTCGAGAGCAACACAGATTGCTTTGCGCACGCGCGCGCGAAACTGGCAAAGGGCTAGTGGACCAAAGTACCCTTGCGCAGGCGAAAAGCGAAATCCGAATGCTGGTTTCCGAGTTTGCCCTGAGCAAATCACAACGAAAGCGACAAAAGAGCGCGGCGTGGCGCGGTATCGGAACAGAAGCAGCGGACATATTCGCAACGCCGGTTGACAAAACAGCCCGCAAAAAGCCGGAACCTCATATTGAGAAGCAGTCGGCCGTACCGGTGTCCGAGCTGCCAAAGCTGGTCGGCTTGCTACTGGATAGCTCTCCAAGCGGAAAGGTTTCCACATGATTGATCGACCGTTTTCCGATGACGACTATGCTCGGATGAAGGAAGTAGAGCGCATTCTCATTCCTCATCGGCAATTTAAGGATGTGGTTGCGCGCTTACAGCACGTCCTTGATTTATCACGACATGGTGCAGATCCACGTCATACCCTTCTTGTAGGTGAGTCTGGCACGGGAAAAACATGGATCGCTCGTTATATCCGATCGATCCTTCCGGAATCAGAAAGCGAAAATACCCACATCAAGCCAGTCCTCGTTGTCGAAACTCCAACGTCGCCGACGTTGAAGAGCCTGGCGCAGGCAATACTTGTTGCACTCGGAGATCCACTGGCCAGCCTTGGCAACGCTGAAGTCAAACGGCTACGGGCGCTTGCGCTTATGCGTCAGTGTCGGGTCCAGATGCTCATCGTTGATGAACTTCAACATTTTCTCGACCATGGCTCTCACAATTCACCGCAATCGGTAGCCGATTGGCTCAAGAGCTTCGTTGAAGATGCGCGAATACCGTGTCTGCTAATGGGCCTGCCAAGATCAACCGCAATCCTCACACTTAACGAGCAACTTCGGCGCCGATTTTCAGCTCGCATAGAACTTGCACCTTTTTCAATTGAGCGAGAAGAGGAAGAGATAGAGTTCCGAACAATACTGAATGCCTTGGATGAAATGCTTCCCTGTCAACGTCGCTCAGGCCTTGCCGAGCCTGAAATCGCACGTCGGATATACATGGCAACCAACGGCCTTATCGGATACGTCAGACGGCTCACGACCGGGGCCTTCGAACTGATGGTGGCTGCGAACCAGCCAAGTATCGATCGATCCTTGTTACAACAGGCCTTCGTTCAAGAGATCTGGCGCGGCGGACAGAACGAGCTAAATCCATTTCATCCGAAATTCTCGTTTCGTCGTCTGGATCAACCAGGCGAACCGTTTTCGCCCACAAGCCGCCGAGGGGAAACTCGCGGCACGCGACGCCGTTAGTAAAGGATCATTCGTGAAAGCGCAGTTGATCAACCTCCCACAGACGCATCCCTTCGAGAGCGCCCAGGGCTTTCTTCTGCGATTGGCGGAAGCTAACGCGTATCCTGCCGTCGAATGGTTGCAGCGCATTGACGGTCTTCACGTTCACCTTCGTGATCTCGTGGGTACCGCCATTTTTGGATTTATACCCAAATGGCTCGGGGAATTCGGCACGCCTGTCGTAGCTCCGCCAGAGTTTGACCAAAAATTCTGTCTTGGCCGGCGAGCAAGATGCTGCGTCGCGTGCTTGTTAGCGACGCCGTACTGGCGAGCAATATGGGAACATCGGTTATACGTCGCATGCCACGTACACGGCATGGAGTTGGTTGAAACATGCCTTGCGTGCGGAAGCACGCTCTGTTGGAGGCGAGCGTCGATGATGAGATGTCGCTGCGGAAGTGAGATTTCGTCATGGGAACAAGTCGAAGCGAGTCGCTCCAGCGTCGACGCCGCTCACCACATTTGGCATGCATTTGTGCAAGCGGCCGGCGTGCAGGAGGACACGGCCGGACGACGGGTTAGCGCGCTTGAGGATCTCAGCTTGCCCTCTATTGCGTCGTTGATTTCCCACCTTGGAGCGACGACGGATACGACCGAGTACATGTTGACGCCCAAAGCGTGGCGCAACCTTACGTTGTCGGAAACTTCCCGACTAATAGCTGCGGCCTATTCACGCTTGACCGACTGGCCATTTAAGTTTCACGACTTCCTTCGGGAGGAAGAACGCTCGATTCGAGATGCCGCCGAAACCTCGCTGCAATCGCCGCGCGTGCGCCGACTAAAGAAGTTCTTGTTTCACGACCTTGCGCCCGATCTGAACTTCCTTCTCGACGGCTTCCGGGGATACATGCGTGACCAGTCCATGGATACTCTGGACAGGCGCCGCCATTGGGCGACAGTTGACGACATTCAATCGCAGGCATATATCACCGCAACCGTTGCCGCTCGTCAACTTGGAATCCGGGCTGCGACCCTTCATGCTTTGGCCAGACGGGTCGGCGTTACGGAGATCCCCAACCCGGGAGGCGTCCGACGGCACTTCACCCTAATCAAGCGGACCGCCCTTTCGTCGCTTAAGCAAGAGCTCGCGGATGAGATCAGCCTGCGGACCATGAGCTTACTTCTTGGAGTTTCGATGCCCCGGGTAGAACAGCTCGCTGACGTAGGCATGCTGAAACGTAGGACCGTGACTCATGGACTGATCTCGACGTCGCTTTTCCGGCGTAGCGAGGCGTCGGAGTTGATCGATAGCGTCAAAAATTGCGGCGAAGCCGTGGCATGTCCAGATCGCGAGATTTCGTTCGCCGAAGTCAGCAAATATTTTTTGTCGCAGCGAGCAGAATTCGTATCCCTCATTCGCGCAGTACAAGAGCAGCGTATCAACTTGAGGCGATGGGATGAGAGTGCTCGAGGAATCGCCGGCGCAATTTTTGGACGAGAGGAATTCCTCAACTGGCATCGACAACAATGTTGCGTCGGGGGCGTGACAATTCCTGAAGCGGCAGTTCATCTTCATATCAAGCAAGAAGTTGCGTACCACTTAGTAAAATCGGGTCTATTAAAAGGACGGGTCGCCATTCGCGGTCGACGAACTGTCACTTTGATCACGCCAGACGCCCTATCGGACTTCGAACAGCGCTATGTGTCTGCGGTCGAGCTTGCTAAGGCTGCGTCTCTATCGGTTGGGACGGTTATGGCAATTCTTTCTGACGTCGGGATAGCGCCGATTTGTGGTCCGCAAACGGACGGCAGCCGCCAGAACATCTATCGCCGTGGAGACGTCGAGCTTGCTTCGGACGCGCTTAACACTTCTGCCAAGGCCTGGGTGGAGTATAAACAACCGTGAGCGGCTGCTCGGCCCGATGGGCGAACAAACTGCAGGAGGGAACGCGTGGGCACTTTACATCCATGGGAGCGGCGAATCTTCATCGACACAGAGTTTACGGATATCACGGCGCCGTGCCTGATAAGTATAGCCATGGTCGCTGAGGACGGGCCTGAGTTCTATGCGGAGCAAGCGCACGTGGATAGGAATGCTTGCAGCGCTTTTGTGCAGGCCAGTGTGTTGCCTCAGCTAGGCGCAGATTCGACGCGGGTAATGGAGCCAGGAGCGTTGCGTGACGCGACACGAATCTGGATGTCAATGTTCACCGGACTAAAGCAGCGACCCGTGATTTGTTACGACCATCCCGTTGATCTGCAACTGTTGTGGGAGCTGCTCGGCGGACGAACAGCCGGATGGAAAGCAAAGCTCGTCAGTTCACGAATTGATCCCGTCATGAAGGAAGAGTATTTCCGAGCGCACGGCGGCCGTCATCACGCTCTTCATGACGCACGCGCGAATAGAGCAGCGTATCGATAGCGCAGGACCACGCATATTTCCGCCCAGTCGTCGAACTGCGGTGACGTGACGACACACAATGACCAAATGCAGTCGAACACACCCTGCGACTAGCAGCATGACGCAGACGCTCAAACACTCATGTTTTCACTCGCTCTGCCGTAATATAGTTGGGATATAAAAACTGGACAACCTGTGGCGAAATATTCGATTAGGGTCGGCTGGAAACGTCTTGCGGAAGAGCGCTACTACAAGGCGCTGGAGTTGACCCTGTAATTCCGGACACAGCATCACACTAAGGTTGCTGAATCCATGGCGCGACGAAACGCTCTCGGCGAGCGGTAATTCAATGCGCTATGGGGGTGCTTCTCGTTGTAATGCTCGAAGGCGATGGCCAGGTTCCGCGCGGCAGTTTCAGCGTCCGGCTTCGGCATGAACGCCACGTAATCGCGCTTCATCGTTTTCACGAAGCTCTCGGCCATGCCGTTACTTTGCGGGCTGCACACGGGCGTGGTCAACGGCTTCAGACCGATATCCACGGCGAACCGGCGCGTCTCGTCGGCCGTGTAGCCCGAACCGTTGTCGCTCAACCACTCGATTTCGGATGGCGTATGCAACGCAGCACCGAAGCGATTTTCCACCGCAGCCAGCATCACGTCACGCACAATGTCGCCGCTGTGGCCCGCCGTTGTGGCCGCCCAGCTCATCGCTTCGCGGTCGCAGCAGTCCAGCGCGAACGTCACGCGCAACGGCTCGCCGTTGTCGCATCGGAACTCGAAGCCGTCCGAACACCAACGCTGGTTGCTACGCGCCACGGCCACCTTGCCGTCGTGTCGTCGCTGAGGGCGAGATGGAACCGGTCGCCGCGCCATCAGCAAGCCATGCGTTCTCATGACGCGATAGACGCGCTTCGCATTGAACACCTGCAGCCCAATGGCCTGTCGCTCTTCGCGCAGCACGCCCCAGACGCGGCGATAGCCGTAGCTCGGCAAGTCGCCGATGATCCGGCGAATTTCCTCGACTACGGGCGCATCATCGGTTTGCCTGGACTTCCGGCCATCCTGCCAGTCGGCGGGACGCGCAAGGTGTGCCGAAACGTTCGAGCGCGACACACCGAGAACTTCGCAGACCAGTTTCACTGCTCGTCCCCCGGCAACAATGGCGCGTGCGCTATCCATTTTTTTGCTCGGCCATATTCAACTGCTTCGCGGAGAATCTCGTTCTCCACGGTCTTTTTGCCGAGCATCCGTTGCAGCTCACGAATCTGTTTGAGCGCATCGGCCAGTTCCGACGCCGGAACCACTTCTTCACCCGCTTTGACCGCTGACAGGCTCCCGCCCTGGTACAGCTTGCGCCAGTGGAACAACTGGTTCGGGTTCACGCCGTGCTGCCGAGCGACCAGCGAAACGGTTTTCCCCGGCTCGAAGCTCTCGCGAACCATTGCCATTTTTTGTTCCGCCGTCCAGCGCCGCCGACGCTCCGGGCCCGTCAACACATCCATCACTTCTTGCCTGGTGTTAGTCAAAAACACAGTCTTATGCCTACCCGTTATTTTAAGTGGGAGACTGTGTCCGGTGTTTCAGGGGGCTGCTCCAGGCGCTTTTCGACCATCTCAAAAACTCGACGCTTGTAGTTGCTCTTGCCGTAGCTGCCGCGAAGGTTTTTTCGGCTCATGCGGCCAGCATCATCACCATCACAGGAAAGGGCTTAGCCATTTTGTTGGCGACAGCACTTTTTATCGGCTTCTTCTCGTTACTGTGGTACAACACATGGTTTTACATTAGACAGGTCTTGTTCCCTCAACTTGCGATTGAGCAAACCCGTCCAGTGGTTAAGATGCGGATCCGACTTAAGATTAGGGCGAGGCGACCGCGCTACAGAAGATTGGTGACATGGCTTCGGCGATACAGAAGCCATTTGGCTATTACCGCGCTCATAACGGCGCTTTGGGGATCGGAAGTGTACGCATTCTTCTCCTCTATGGATCATCTCGGCTCCTCTGAAGCAAGCGCGCCGGCCGGTGCACGCGAAGCTACGGACCAACTGCATCAAGAACCTTCCTCGTCATACGGCGGGAAAACGCGACCATTCCCGAGTCAAAACCGCCTTTCGATCAATAGCATCCGATGCTAGAGAAGTCGAAGTGCTGAGTCGACTGCACTGTCTGTCGTGACGTTTATCGAGTTTGGGGCAAATGCCCGTATCAACGTGAAGTGATCACTCAATGCACATAGCAAATTTCTCAGACTTACACAACGCATTCTCGAAATACCGTTCTGACAATCGTTGGATGTTCAGAGGGCAAGCTCGTGCAGAATGGCCTGTAATACCTAAGGCGGGCCGCGCACCGTACGGCGCTGCGAATGATCTGGTGAACCTCGAGGCATGGAAGCGGCGTGCGATGGAGTTCCTAGAAGTCGAGCCCGCTGACGATTGGGAATGGCTTGCGCTCGCTCAGCATCACGGTCTACCCACCCGATTGTTGGACTGGAGCTACAACCCACTTGTAGCGGCATTCTTTGCGTCGCTTGAAGAGACACTTGCGGATGGTGCAATTCATTGTCTTTTGCCGCATTGGGCGATCAAGCCAGAGCATGCGAAGCCGGGAAGTCACCCGAATGTAGCGCGTTACAAACCTCGGATAGTCACGAGCCGCATCGCAAGGCAAAGTGGCTTATTTACCGCACACCCGGATCCCAAGGTCCAACTTTCCGAATGCTTAGACCACCGCGACCGTTACGAAGTACACACGATTGCTTCACACTACAAGCGGCAACTGCAGTTCGAGCTGAATCACTACGGAATTAATCGCCTGACGTTGATGGGAGACCTCGACGGCCTCGCAGCACACATGCGCTGGACCCAGGAAAATAGAGGGTACTGGACAAATCACGACGAATTCATGCGGGAACTGAACGAACACATTACAAATCCTCCAATTTAAGCGAAGCCTTCCGGAATACTGTGGATGATAGGCGCGACGCCGAGATCGATATGCGTTGTCATCCCATCAACCTCTACCCTCTATCAGGGGCCGCCAAGCACCTTCAACGCCGCGGTTTTTGGATCTCCATAGAAGATCGAGTCAACGTGCTCCATGATGTCGGCGCTGACATCCAGGAAATTCCGCTTGTTTTCGATCGGAATCAACGCACGCTTTGCACCGTTATCTTTTGCAACCTGGAGAGGTTCCGTGAGCGAGCGGAGCGGCTTGATGTTCCCTTGCACGCTCATGTCACCAAGAATCAGCAGGGCCGGGGTGACCGGCGTCTTGCGCAGTGCCGAGTAACATGCGACAAAGAGCGCGACCCCCAGATCGGCTTCGACTCGGTTCGCAAGTAGATCGATTACCTCAACATGGAAGTCGGCGACGTCAAAGTCCCGAGCTATCCCGAGCTCCGACTTCTTTGTCTGCAGAAAACTGAACGCACGCTGCACAGACTCCTTCATGGCGCCCGATATGCCACCCGCCAGCCTGAGCTTGCCGGTGCCATTCGACATGGACACCTCCATGCGGTACAGACCAACGGTTCCGTCCGCGGTCACACCCGCGGTGTAGGCCGTGCCTGGCGGCAGCGGATCGATCGAGATTAGATCGCGTCCACCCTGCTCAGGCACACCAACGAATTTTTCCTCACCGGTTTCCTGCAGCGTATAGCTGAATGAGGTGTGGTAGTACTCGAAGGAGCCCATCTTCTTGAGTTGCTCCTTTACCCGTCGCCGCCCCTCGAGCGCCAGCTCAAGGATTTCGCCAAGCTCCTCGTGAGACACCTCACCGTGCGGATACAGGATCTTCACAAGCCCGGAAACCGTCTTGCGTACGGCCTTGCGATCACGAGCGTTGAGGTGAGCTCCCAGTGAGAAATGGCGGTCGATGATCTCGGTGAAGTTGTGCTTCCGCATCTCGCGGAGTGCCTCGGCGAGATAGTCAACAACAAATCCGTAGTGATCCGTGAAGAGGTCGTTCCGCATCTTCGGGATCTCCCAACCCGGGAGGTAGAAGTGCAGGCGGTCGATGAAGGCCATGTCGTCGCGGATGATATCCGGCATCGGCGCGAACAAATGACCCGTTTGGACCATCACGTCGACGGGCTGATTCGTGTTACCGAACATAGCGATGCTTGCGTCGCCGGAGACTGCCTCCTGCCCACGCTGAAAGGTACCCGACTCGCAGTAAGTCTTCATCGTCGTGATGACCTCCTTCGGCATCTTCTGGAGGTCGGCAACCTCGTCGAACCCGACGACGTCCCAGATCTGAACCATACCCTTCTGCCGACCGTTCATGTGGCCAAAGAGGTTGGCCACCGTAGTGCCGCCGGTGAGCAACGCCGAGTACGGAGAAACCTCCTGCACGACATAGCTCTTGCCTGTACCACGTGGACCGAGCTCTACGAGGTTGTAGTTGCGCTCCGCAAGCGGGATGAGACGCACGAGGAAAAGAAGCTTCAGGCGCCGCGACATCTCGTCTGGCTCGTACCCCATACTGCGCATGATGAGGTTGATCCACTCATCCGTCGTGAACTCGCTACGAATGCGCCGGTACTCTTCGAGATCGAAGGTCGCAATTTGGATGGGCGTAAGCTTGTCGATCCAGAACGGGTTTTTGCCACGAGACTCCTCATCGTACTCGAAGCGCATGTCGATCTGTGCCCAGACGCCGCCCATCACGAGGCGCTCGTAATCGCGGACGTAGTGCTCCGGCACGTGAACGTTTTTGTGGCCGAAGTTCGTGACCTCAGCCCAGTAGTCCGAGTCGACGAGACGCACCTTCACCTTGTCGATGAAGGTGTGACGTCCGCGGTCCTTGACCATCGACTGCGCCTTCATCGATTCGTCGGAGCGAATATAGTTGTTGGCCAGCGTGTCATTGACCACTTGCAGGCCCATCTGGATCGCGACCTCGTCGCTTGAGGCGCAGTATTTTCCGAGGAGAAACTCGAGTACAAAAACCGGCACGTTGGCGCCGACCTTCACCTTTCGGACAAGGTCCTTGCGCACGACCTTCCCAGCAAACAGCCGATTGACTTTGTCATCGAGCGCGTCTCGCATCGGGATCACTCCGTTGCTCATTGCTTATACTCCAAGTCGAACCGGGATGTCGGTGGGCGAGCGGTAAAGCTCTGCATCGGTTGCCGGGTCCTGCACTACAACGCGCAAAGCGGTGGCGCTTTCATCGCTCAATATGAAGGCAACGGTTACCTGCTTGTTGGGCTCGAGCTCAATGGTGCCCGTGGCGTGGTCAATTTGCGCGTCTACCGCCATCCCGATAACCCCCACCTGCTTGCCGGCTGCCATCAGCAACGGCCGAACTTGAACAGCCGTCGCGTCGAGCAGCATCTGCTTAGCGCCATAGACAAACGTAACGCTAAAAATGCGGTTTGTAACGACCTCCGGGAGCCCTGTCGCTTCGATTGGGCCCGCCGCAAGTCTCGTCAACTCACGTGTTTTCGTGCGTACGGTCAGCACCGGGACGACCAGCTCCTGGAGCGTCGGCCCGCCGTGGTGGAACGCAAGGTCACCGCCCGCCTTGAAGACTCCCGACGCCGCCGGGAATACGAGCTCGAGGTCGGAGGCGTAACCGAGGGACGAAGCCGAAACACGCACGCAGCCGGGCGGCGTAGCGCCGCCCCGTCCAATCCAGCAACGCCGATGTAGCTCAACTGTGTCACCGCCTGGGGCGTCTGTGCGCATCGACTCGTCGCGGTCGCTAGCGAAGAACAAATGGCCGTGATCTGCGCTCACCACAGCGTGTTCGATGCCTGCAACCGCGAGCTTGCGAATCGCGCGTGCAATATTGTCGATGACGGTGTCCATCACCTGCCGCGCCTGGAAGGTGAAACCCGTCTCGCCAGCATGGTCAATTTCTTGCGAACGAACGAAGACGACTTGTGCGCCGTCAAGCTTCTTCGCGAGCTTCGAAGGCTGGAGGCTCAAGAGCTCGTCGAGCGTCAAGTCAGCTAGGCCTGGCACGCGCGCAGCTGCGTGCTTTTTCCTGCTCGCGAGGTCAGGCAGGAAGCTGTCATCGATGTGGGCGCCGAGCTTTCCGCCTTGCTCGATAACTGAGAAGCTTGCAGATGCTCCGGGCTGCAGTGCCGCCATGCCGATAGGCGTGATGCTGGGCAGCGCACCGACGGCCGCGCGAATAGAGACCTCGGAGGTCTTCGACAGGCGCTCGGCGAGCTCTGCGCCCATCTCGAAGCGCATGGCGTCGACGAGGAAGTAGGCAACGGGCTTCGGTCTGCCGGCGACGACTTCGTTCCAGATGTGTGTCTGGTAAAGTGCCCCGGGGACGGTCCACCCGGCCTTGATGAGCGCTTTGGTGAAGCCCTCGGCCATCGCGTGGCAGGCATCCTCGTGGGCACGGCGGACAACGCCTAGCGGGCGCTCCTCGGGTTCCTCGTCGAGGTTCGCGACCCACGCTTCTAAGCAACGCTGGGCCTGATCGAGACGGAACCAGCCATCCTTCGACACGTACGCCTCCAGCCAAACGGCCGCATCCCCTGAAGTCTTGTTGACTGCGTTTCTTACTTCCACGGCCAAGTTACCCAGCTCAGCCATACGCCGAATGGCTTCCCACTGGGCCTTCCGGCTGACGTCACGGTCAAGCCAAAAGCATTGCGCACGCTCGACAATAAGTTCCAGCGCGTCACAGAATCTACCGTTCGAAATGAGGTCGCCCGCATGACGAAGCAGAGCGCGCTCCTCGAAGCGGAAGGTGTCGATGGCACCAAGCCCACCGGGCGGCAGCATCGCGTCTTTGAGACCCAGCTCGTCTTCGACTCGGTCAGCGAGAGCCGCGTACGCATCTGGAAAGCTCATGCGAAGGCGCCGCGCGAGCTCGCACACAGCAACCTCATTATCCTTTGATGGGGGCTTGGGGACGCTGTCAAAGGAAATGGGCGCGTCGCATGATAGGTCGAGACGGAACTCCCCAGCGAGCACATATCGGAGCGTGATAGCGCGCAGTTTCGCGAGCGGCGCATCCAGCTGCAGCTCGAGCCCGAGACGCGCCTTCACGAGTTTCGTCAGCTCGCGCATTGCTTCCTTGCTGATGATTTCCACATCACGCGCGTCGCTCACGAGCCAAGTGGCAAGGAGTGCATCATTGCTGCTTGTATCGTGGAAAATGCTTCTCAGAATCGAAGGAGGCTCTACTGCGGAGTCTCCCGCCGCGGCGCGCGCGAGATCCTCGTAGGATACCTTTCGATCAAAGGGCAGCATCTCATCAACGACGCCGAGCGTGTACTTCTGAAGGAGAACATTCTTCGCCAACTGCTTGAGCTGCGGCTCCCACGTCATGCCGGCCTTCTCCAGCTCCATCAGGACGGAGGCGTGGCGGTTTCGGACAACGTTCGGCATGTAGATGATGACCGCGCCTGGAGCATCGTTGCTAACGTATGGCTCGACCACTGCACGCAGCTCGAATACCGATCCGGCGTACTCGGCAAGGCTCGTCGTCATGCCGCCGACACTAACCAGGACAGAATCGCTTGCTCTGCGAGGACCGCCGCGCACTTCGTCGACGAAGGACTGGAACTCGCCGCGCTCATCGTACCAGACGACAACGCAGCGGGACTTAAGCTTGTCGGCGAGCTGCTTCGCCACGTAGTCGTGAAGCGGGTGCATCAGGCGTTTCCTCTCTCGGTTGCAGTCTTGCGGCGATCACTACGACCGCGCCCGGCATTGCCAGTGGCGGTAGGAGCTTCGAGCAGGCCCTTGAGCGCTGACTTCACGGCGGACGAAGTGCGTTCTTGGACGAGCTCTTCTACACTGCGCGTGGGTGTTGTCCGCGCGCTCCACTTGCCGTCAGTTCCCTCAACCCAAAACACGTCCTCGAGATTGTGCGCAATTGCGAGACTCCGGTCCGTCGTGCACTTTGGAATCACGCGCTCCGGCCAGAGGTGCATCGCGACATGTGCCCAATCGTACTTGCCCTCGCAGAGCGCATCCCAAATGGACTTGAGTTCCCTCTGCCAGGATTTGTTCTGCGGGACGAGCCGCCAGAGCGGTGCAAAATTGACGATGACTCCGTCATCAAGGTTCGGCTTCCAGAGCGAAGCGACGCGCTTCACCTCTTCTAGGAAGGCGCGTAGTTCTTCCACGAAGCTCTCCTGCGCGGCCAGCTCCTTACGTTGGGCGGCAGTCGCTCCGTCACGCAACTCGCTTGCAAGCGACTCAAGGCGTCTTTCTTCGTGCGCGAGCTTCGGCACAGCGTAGTCGTTCTGGACGCGGAAGAAGGTGTCATTGCTAAACGCGTGGATGTAGAGCCACACCGAGTAGCTCGCTGTGGGTGTCGCGAGCTGCCAGTAGATCGGCGCCTTGCGACGACTCTTCGAGTACATCTTGATATGCAGCGGGAAGAATTCCTTGGCGAGCCACGCGCGGAGGTTCTCTGGGGCGTCGACGTTAACGTGCTCAGCGACGGCGCGAACTCGCGTGGCGAGATCGTCCGCGTGACCTTCGTCATTGACGAGGATGTCGGCACGGTCCGCAGGCTCGTCGCTCTCGGGATACATACCTGGTGAGCGGAAAGGCTGCGGATCGAAGGGCTCGGGTTCTGATGGAATCGCACGTTCGCCCGTGGCGAGACGCGGATCGAAGCGCCCGAAGGAAACGCCGACGAGCCAGGACACCAACGAGTCCAATGTCTGAGCAACCGAGTCATCGTCACCCTCTTCGACCGACTCATCGTTCTCGTTGACTGCGACGTCTCGGACCTCGGGAGCGTCATCATGCACCGAGACGGTACCATCGAGTCCGTAGAAGGAGCAGGCGAGATCGTCGATTTCGTGGCGAATCTTGGACAATTCGTTTGGGAGACCAGCGAAATCGACGCCAGCGACCCTTTCGTTCAAGCAGAGTGGGAGCACGAACGCGTGCGATGCTTCGTTTATGGTGTCGCGCAACCTCGCCTTGCTCCAAGCAAGGCGTGCCAGCTTTGCAATTCGAGACTCATCCTCAGCAGTCATCTCCGGCATCGGAGTACGAGAGACCGCACCAGTTTCGTAAGACTTGGCGAGGTCAACACGAGCAAGTTGCAGTTCGAGCAGACGCTGGAACGACATGGAGTTGAGAAGGGCGCATGTCCCGAGTAAGGAGTCGGGCGACTGACTCGGTGTAAAAATGGCTGGTCCTTTGTCTCCGAACACGCAGTTGGACGGAAGGACTCTTACAGCGAAATCCGTAGCTCGACGCGACCACGTGAGACCAGCGAGCCCGTACTTCGAGTAGTTCATTGTAATTCTTGACCAGTGCGAGTTGTCGTAAAGGGTCTCTGCCCAACTCTTGAACTCGGCACCGTCGCCCCCCCATCGAATGCACAAGTAAACATCTGCGTAGAACGCGTTGGCCGTTCCTCCCTTTGCCAACCCGAACCAGCTTGCGTGGTTGCCGATTGGGGTCTCCCAGTGCAGACGAAGAAAGCGGAAGTTGTCGGCCGTCGCGATTCCTTGACCTGCAAACCGCCCCGTTTCTTCGAAGGAAGGGAGATGGGCAAATGTGCGCACCAAATCACCGGCAGCCCAATATGCCAAGGGCGAGCCGGGAATACGCAGCAGATCTTGAACCGAGCGAACAAAAACAGTTCGATCGTCTACCGGTACCGACGCGCAAAGAGGTTTGAGCGCCAGCGCCTTGTCCTGAGCTCCATTGAGGCGGAAGAATATGCTCATTGTCTGCGCTCCAAACAGTACGCAGCAGTCTCAACCATTGCGCTGTCGAGCACGCCTGCACCGAGATCGGCAAAGACGCGGAGGTGCGCATCCTTCTGCAGCACGTGCTCTCGCCAGTTTTTGAACCCAGAGAGGAAGAATCCGGTTCTCGAGGTAATCGCTCCCAGCATTCCGCCCGGAGGAGTCAGCTCCAGCCCACGCTCGACGAAGGCGCCGTATACGTCGTCCTTGCTCCGTGCGTAAGCCTTCCAGAGAGCACCCTTGGCCTTTGCGGTTATCGCCCCGAACGGCGGATTCATAAGCACAACATCGAACTTCTTCTCAGCGATGCTGAGCAAACCAACTCCCTGTGCGGCATCGCCTAGAAAGAGCCGCCGGCGTGTACTCGCACGTCCACCCTCGTCACTGACGAAGCGTGCGAGCGCCGCGCGAATCCGCTCTTCGGGGGGGGCAAAGAGGTCGCCCGTTTGGCCTCGCTTTCCTTGGCGTGCGACGAGATGCTCCACACGCAAGAGCAGCCCCATGTCTCCGGCTAGACTCAACGACTCGACGAGTGCAGTGAACACGCGCCCTAGCTCGACGTCACCGAGCTTCTCGACGAAATCCTTTGCAATCTGCTCGTCGGCCACGAGCGGTTCGGCCACGACGATGTTCGACCTGCAAATCTGCGCCCGATCCGCACGCCCGATGCCGAGGTCGTGATACGCCTTCTGCGCACGCATCCACAGGGCGAGCTGGGCGATCTGCGCGCAGCGCGGGTCGATATCGACACCATGGAGGTTCTGCGCAAGGGCCAACCCCGGAATTGCCTTCCGAAGTGCGTCGATGCTCGGGTAGTCCTCCGCGATTGTGCGGCCTGTAGCTTCGCTCTTGGGGCTTTCGGGGTCGGTATACGCTTCCTCGTAGATGGCGAGCAGAAGGTCAAAGGCGTAGAGCAGGAAGTGCCCGCTGCCGCACGCCGGGTCAAGCACACGCAGGTCTCGCGGATCCCTCTTCGCGCGCGGCGCAAACTCCTCGTCGGCTTTGCGAACTAAATACTCGCACCGATCGGCAAGCGCGGTCTTCGTGGCGCGCATCTCGTACCAGGTGCGTCCGAGCGTGTTGTCGGTTAGGAATTGGACAACGTACCGGGGCGTGAAGAATTGGTTGCGAACAGCCAGCTCGCGACTGTTGCGCGGCGCTTGGCTCTCCTCACGCATCTTCTTGCGCTCATCTTGGCCGTTGAAGAACTGGTAAACCCAGCCGATAGTCTCGTCCTCGCCCCACACGTTGGCGAGCTCGGTTACGTTCAGGATCTCGAGGAGCTGCTCGAAGCTCGCGCGCTTCGGCCAGAGCACACTCGACGGGTCGCGGTGGTCGAATAGTACCTTCACCTCAGTCGACAGCTCGTCGAAGAGGGACTCAATGTAGAGCCGATAGCCGGCGCTATTGGGCAAGAGCAGCAGCCCCGGCGCCATGCCACTGTACTCAAGGTAGCCGGCGGACTGCTCGCCCTTGGTGATGCACTCTTGCACGAGCGCGCGCGCCTCCAGCATCTTGAGCGCGACGAAGCGATTAAGTGTGGTGAAGGCAGCGTCACGCAGGTAGTCCGCGACCGAGTCCGGAGGACTCGTCCCGGTAGCACGCTTGTGCTCGATGGCGGCGACGATGCGCTCACGCTGGAACGCTTGGCGGGCGGAGAGATGACCGCCAGCCTTCGCGGACACCTCACCATTACGGTGTACGTCGAATTCGCCCTCGAGCTGAGCGGCGAAGTCCTCCTCAAGGAGCGTCCTCGCCCGCTGGGTCGCGCGTTCGATGGCGTTGCGTGTGTCCTTGTCCATGTCAGGGCTCCCCGGTTTCGGATTCGGCGACGGCGGGCGCCGCAGACAATTCGATGAATCTCTCAGCGAACCACCGTACTCTCGCAACGCCCTCTGTCGGCGCCTCAGCGAGCGGAGTCTGAAGGTGTTTGCCAATTTTCGGCAGCAAGAGCACCAACAGCACATCTGACGAGTTGCGATCTAGTCTGAACCGCACCGATCCCTCTGAATCCATCCGCTGCGCGAATGCGTCAAGCGCTGCTTGTGCAGAATTCGTCATCGGTTCGTGCAGATTAAGCAGCTTCCGAATGCTGTCGGGGCTAAGTAATCGAATAGGTAGGAGCGATTCGAAAAGCGCCCCGGCGTTGCGGGCGAACTCGACCTCCGGAAACCAGCCGCGCAGCCGCGCGACAAAGTCGTATACGTCGCTAAACGTGCCACCTTGCTCCCGCTGCCGTCGTTCGGTTTCGGCGAACAGGCTCGAGATAGTGCCGTCACCCATGCGCACCGATTGGCCAAGCATGACCAGGAAATTCCGCTCCTGCTCTGATAGCGCGCCAGCGGCCGGCTTGTATCCAAGATCGTGCTCAATCTCGTTCCAGACGTGAGCCATCATGCTGCAAACCTGCACCTCACAGGGAACATCCATAACATTGGCATACGTGCCGACACCGTCGCCCTTAGTCAAGAACACCTCAACGTGGCTCGCGCGATAAAAGTTGCCGGGGTCGTCGCGGTTCTTGTCCTTACGCTCATGGGGTGGCCGCTGATTGCCGGCATCGACGAACCGCCGACAAACAAGCTCCACGACCTGCTCCTCGTGACGCTGCTCGTAGGTCGCAATTCGCACCGCGGCCAGATCACGAATCTGCTCGAACACTGCATCGACGTCCGGAATCGTCTTCTTACCGTTGGCGGCGAAGCGGCGCAGCTTGCCCTCGAAGCTCTTTGGGCTCTTGGCCCGGGACGTGACCTGGGCACGGATGGCGTTTCCCTCAACGATCTCGGAGCGGCAGATCTCGGCGACGCGCGCCGCGAGCTTGAGGTAGCGGTCGTACTCGCGGTGGTAGCGCTGAACGGCCTTCTTGATGGTGTCATCAGAGATGGTCATGTCGGCCTCTACTGGACAATGACTTTCTTGCCGGCACCGATGAGGCGGGAGCACTCCTCTCGAATGCCGTCCAGCGCTGCCTCAAGCTGTTCTTCGGTCTCGATTCCCTCCGCGAAGTAGCTGCCAACACTTACCGTGACGGCGCGCTCGCCGTCAATGATGCGGCGCAACTCCGTGACGGCTGCGCGCAGGCGCCCCTCACACGCATCCCGGTCGGCGCGAAGTTGTGGAATAGGCACGCGATCGGTCTCTTGCTTCTGCCCGCGCTCAAAGGGTTCGGCAAGGCGGCGTTGCTGGTCCTCATCGATCTCCGTCCAACCAGGCAACTTCACAAGCTTCTCGAAGGCCTTCGTGTAAGCGGCCACACGGGCGTCGAGTGCCTCGTCGAAGCGACGGCTGTACTCAGTCTCGATCGCCTTGGTGTATTGCTCGATCGATGGTAGCTCCTTAAAGAATGTCTCGCGTGCGAGTAGATCTTCGAGCAACGTCGCACGCGTACATAGTTCTTCGGCGATGTCGGACTCCTGGTTCAAGAAGTTCCAAAGCGCACCTTGAGCCTTGCGTGCGCGCTCGAGGTCGTGGAGGCGTGGTTCGGAGAGCACTTGCTCGAGCTCGACCGCGCGCTTAATAGCGTCCTTGATCGCGCGGTGGCTCGCGTTAAAGGTCGCGATGGCGTTGTCCTCCGAGCCCCGGAGGATGGCCTTCATCTGCCCGATGGCATCACCCAGCACCCCCTCGCCCGGCAGGCGATGAGCATGCAGCGTTGCGTATGCTGAGGAGATAGTGTCCTCGTTGCGCGCAACCTCTTTACGAAGCTCAGCGACGATTGCACCCGCGTTCAGCTCCCTCACCTCGCTGCCGAAAGTATCGCGGTACGCTTCGGAGGCCTTCACCAGCTCCTCGAACTCAATGCCCTTTTTAGGCCGAAATGCCGCCTGGCGGAAGAGATTGTTGTTCGGGAAGGTGTCGCGCGCCTCCACCCCGGTGACCGTATCGAGAGTCTGCCCTTTGCTGACTGCCTCGATTGTCCCGGCACGCAGGAGTGACAGTACCAAGAGGCGCACGACATCGAAGTCCCAGCCGAAAGGCTCTTTCGCGAATTCATCGGTAAGGTAGCGGCCACTCGCAGTTTCGCCGTAGTTCGCACGCTCCTCGATGCGATCAAGCACTTCCTTTAGCGGTCCGCTCTCGGTACGGAAGGCCGTCTTGCCTTTCTCGTCACGTAGAAGGCCGATGCTGCCAAATACGCCCGGTAAGCCTTGGAGGTTCTCGGCGGTGAAGAGAGCGTCCGTGCCCTTCTTCACGTCCGTCGCCTTGGCAGCGGCCTCCTTGAAACGATCAAACACCTCAGGCAACACCTGCCCGAGCACCTCCGCAGCGGTCCTGCCCACGTCGACAGCGCGGTCAGCCGGGCTGCGATCGTTACCTCGGAAGTAGATGCGACCCGAGAGACACGCGGCACGGAACAGACGACGAAGCTCGTCGCTGTGGCGGCGAAGGCGAACACGCTCCTCTGCAATGAGGGCAGGCGTGTCCTCACCCTTCGTTTCGCGTTCCTTACGGGCAAGCATTTCCTTGCTGCGGAAAAGTTCGACGGTTTCCCGGTCTATGCCATCGGTCAAGCCGATGGCCCAAAATACGTGCTTACGCTCCTGCTGACTACGTGTCCGAAGCTCTGCCGCCAGCGCGTCGAATTCCTTGCCGTCGAAGGCAAGGTGGACCTGGAACATTAAATCGCCACCCGTGACCTCACGGCCGTGGATCGCAAGACCAGCCTTGAAAGTCTTTGTATCGAAGAGCGAATGCGATGGCTGCGGCTGCCAAAATGCGGACAAAACCTCGGAGTAGAGACGATGCGAGTCACCGGGTTTCGGGCTGATACCGTTGCGCAAACGCTCCCAGTCGTCCTCAGCAGGCGTCGGGATGCGGTAACCGTCATCGCCACGGCGTACCTTGTGGGCCGTCTCGAGTTCGCGTAGGGCCTCCTTCACGGAAGCGAGTCGCGAGTCGACGCTGATACCGCTGTGCAAAGCCGCCGCGATATTTTCTGCGCTGCGGTGGACGCTCTTCACGTACTGGAGCAAGCAAATCACCTTCGCGACCGGCTTCGCGAGCGGGTGCGTCAGCTCCTTCGAGATAGCTGCAATCTTCGCGCGGACTTCGGAGCCGATGTTGCCCTCGACGAGGTCGTAGACATGGTCGAGGCGCACGAGGTCGCCGAGCTTCGCATCCGCGAGGTTCACCGCCGGATTGATCAGGAGCTGTTGCGCGAGCTTGATAATGGTGCGGTTTGCGCCGCCGACGTGTTTGCTCGCGCCACCTTGCGTGCGCAGGCCCGAGACGACCTGGATGATGAGATCGATCTGGTATGGCAGCAGCGGATACAGGTCGATGAAGGTCTCGCGCGCTAGCTCCGGGAGCCTGATGTCGGCGGTGAGTCGGGTGTGCTCGGTTAGCCGGCCGCGGTGTTCGTCGAAGAGCTTCCCGAGCGCAGTCTGCGCGGCGGCGTTCTTCGAAAGCACTCGGCGACTGGTGACCTCGGAGATATCTGACGGTTCGAGGTGGACCTGCAGTGGGAACCGGTCCATTAACCGGGCGAGCTCGATCTTCTTGTCGTCGAGGCCACTGACGAGCTCACCGAGCTTTTCCTGAGAGGTGACGACAACCCAATGCTTACCTCGGCCCTTAACTCCGAGGCTCTGTACGACTGCTTGTAGGTCGAGCATCTTCTGGACGTCTCGCGCGACGAACTGTCCCACCTCATCGACTACGAACATCAACGACAGCCCCGGCTTGCGGCGCTTCATCAGCTCGCCCGCTCGCTCCGCGAGCTTACCCGGCGTGATGTCAGCCTTGTTCTTGACGGCTTTCACCCACGAGTCGGCCATCGGGTACGTGTCCGGATCGAGGCTATGGAGGACGCGGCTCGCCTCGGAAAGCGCGAAAGCAACCTTGCCCTTCTCGACGGACCAGTCCTTCTTAAAAAGCTGCTTGTATTCCTCCTCAAAGCGGGCAAGCTGCCCCTTCTCCTCGAGCCCGATCTCCAGCTCCGAGAGGTCGAGGTCCTTCGCGTACCCCAAGCTCTGGAGGAAGAGACCGTACATGATCTCGGTCAGAGTCTGGTTACCACTGCGAATGCCTCGGTCCGTCGAAACGTCGAAGATAACAGCGTGGGTCGGGATTTTCTCGTTGATAGCCTTCAGCAGAACTGAAAGTTTCTTGTCGCCGGCGCGCTCGGCGAAGCGCTCGGCGGCGGACTCACCCGCGACGGTACGGTCCGCGATGGATAATCCGAGCATCTTGGCAAAGCTTGACTTACCGGAACCGAAAAACCCCGAGACCCAGATGGCGATGCCCTCATGCGGCTTGTTCGGCGTCTCTTGATAAGCATCGAAGATGCCCGTGTAGTGCGAGCGGATCGCGTCCGTGACCACGTACTCGTTGATCTCGTCGCGGATGATCTCTTCGTCGGTCTGGTCAACCTTTATGACTTCTTCGATACGACGGTAAATGTCGTTGGCGAAGAGTGTATTGATGGTCGTATTCGTCGTCATCGTCAGTATTCTTCAGAAGATCTTCGGGCGGTAGTTATGCTCCGCGTCGAGCACCCCCATGAACCGCAGGCCTGCAGCACCATCGAGGTCGCCAGGGTAGAAGAGAACGGTCGGAACGTGAACGCGGCCCTTGAGCTGCTCAAGCAGTGAAAAGGTCCGATACATTGGGAAGAGCGAGCCAGTGCGCAAGATGAATACGACGTCGCGCAGTGGATCGGGGTCCTCCGGCATGCGTGCTGCCACAAGGTCGACGAGCGGCGAGTACTCCGAGAGCACTGAGTGAACGGTCTCGATGATGGTTTCGACGCCCTGTTCGCGCTCGGCGGTAAACCACTCGTCCAGCGACCGCTGTGACCTCATTGCCTCATCGAGACATTCGGCAAGCGAGATGCGCTTCACACGCTTGCCCTTCTGGGAAAGTCGCGTTTCGAGAAGCGCCACTTGCTTGCGCAGCTCGAACTCGTCCTCAGGGTCGTAGCGAAACAGCGCATACGGCATGTCGTGGTACGCGCTGATGCGCTGCTGGGGATCGGGCAACTCGAGGACGGTCTCGAGGTTCTGCTTAATGCGCTGTTTGAGGTCGCTCATTCAACCATCCTCTCTACGTAATCGTGACAGCTGTTGCAGGGTAGACTCAGCTGCACGAGACTGCCAGCCACGTGATATTCGAGCTCACGGTATTGGTGGAGTCGTAGCAGTTCATGCTCAACATCGGCCGGACGCATGAGGAACAGGCGCCACTCGGGCGACGCGATAACCTTGCTAGGGCTCAACTTCTCGTCGCGCATCGCATGGAGCAAGTAGAGGAAGCTCTTCTCCGACAGGTGGACGGAAACGAATTCCTTGGCAATGGAGCCACGCAAAAGACCGAAATCGACGGCAATCTTTAGTAGGCCCGCCGCGACGCGTTTCGTGGTTTGCTCGGACCAGGCGTGCTCGGTGGTCGCGCCGCGCTTGGCAATGCTTCCGAGATACGCCTCGACGTCCTCGCTGCGGATGCGGAAGATGCCAGCGTCGTACGCATTGAAGAGCCAGGTCTCGATGAAGTCCCGGACCAGGAACTCGTCGCGCGTCATGTGCCAGAGTAGTAATGGCTTCCACTCTTCGACAGGTAACCCATACTGCGCGAGCACTACGAGGAGACGGTCACGCCCCGCGGGGTCGAAGCGGCGGTTCAGCACCTTGGCGACGTCGCGCAGCCAAGTCGCACTCCTCGCACCAATGAAGTTATCCTGCCGTAGACGATCGAGGTTCTCGCGCTTCGAACGCTCGAAGTCCCACGCCGAAAAGACGGCGTAGGTTTCGTCAATCATCGCGCCTTTGATAACCGTAAACGAGGAGACGACATTGGCGCGGGAATTCGTCGTCATTCGTCAGTCCGACTTCCATATGGAACCGCTAGAGCCCCAGGTTCACCACGCGCAAAACCAAGAGCAAGCAGCGTGACATCTGCATTCGTGCCGCGATAGCCACTTGGCAGCGAAACAGCGCGACCTTCCGCCGAACGGCGTAGCCTTGTGTAGGCATCGAGATCAGCCTCGGTCACCAGTTCGAGGCCTCGGAGAACCTCAATCAGATCCGTGCTACCCAGCGTCTCGATCCGCTCGAAGAACGGTCCCCATTCGCTCGCGTGATCGAGCCAATGCTCCCAGCGCGCCTCGAAGTCCTCCTCCACTGCCTCGGGAAGCTTCCAGAGTGTCACGCAAGCAGGCGGGTTGAAAACCTCGTCGCATCGCTGAGCGGCGACGGCGAAGACCGAACGGGCTTGCGCGAAGTGATAGGTGCGTGGGAATCCGCGTCGCAATACTGCAGCACCAAGTCGTCCTAGCTGACCCTTGGTGTTCCACCAGCGAGCGTTGTCGAGTTCCCCGAAGCGCGCGACGACGATGCGAAGTCGAAGCAGTTTCTCAAGATCAATCATGCGTCACGCATTCCAAGGTACCGCATCTTCGTCCATGGCGACGCCCCGTTTCACTGATCCTACGTCCCGCGTTAGCCAGCTCGTTGCCGTGCCAGCCGACTGACGCCTGATCTATTAGTCGATCTCGACTCGCGAAAACCGCTAGCTTCCGCCAACTTTAAACAGGTATTTTCCTGGCTGCCGTCAAGCGATAGACCATCCGATTGACGGCCTTCAAGTAAGCGGCCAGTTCATCAAGGGTAGTTATTTTGCCAGAGTCGTCATGCATTGGTTCCTATCCACTTGGGACGGGAAATATTGATTCTTGACGGCAATCTGGACAAGTATACGGCAAACCTGTCTATGTTTGAACAGGTGTCGCACCGAAGTCCGTGGCCGAACGCCCATCCTGGGATCGGCTGGAAGACCGGCTCCAGTGTTACGGGACCAGGAGTGCGCCGCGCCAGCCGATTGTGATCGAAATGACTCGTTCGAAGGTAGATCGCGAAAGTACACGGCAGACTTCGAACTCACCCTCGCCAGCGGTGCAGTGCTACTCATTGAGGTCAAACCGGAAGAAAGAGCGCTCGCGCCAGACGAAGAGTGGCGACTGCGGCGAATCGGGGAACATTTTTCCGAGCTAGCGTGCTGTTTCGAGTTTTGACGGACATTCAGATTTGCAGCACGGGCTTCTGCCTAGCTTGAACGCGTTGTTCGGCAGCCAGACCGTCCGCGTCTTCTCGGGCCAGCCTAGTAACCATTGAGATGTCCGGCACTAGGTTGCAAGTCTGACGAAGTTAGCGCAGCACCCTGCGCTGGCAGCGGTGCTGAATGGAAGGTCCTGCAACGCAATCAGCCGAGGACGGCCAACGATTATCGCGACCCGATCGAATACGGCATGCGCGCCAATCGAACGCAACCGACTGGCATTCCGTCCGGTTGTAGCCGAGCACTAGCGGTATTGCCGGAGCGACCTATTCTTCCGCTACTCCGAGGCCGAGCGTTACGGGCGTCTATCAACCCCAGAACATCGAGGAACGAGAATTTGTTGTGGGGATGTGCATAGATGTTTTTCGATGCTCGATCCGTACCCAGTCGACCTTCAAGTTGAGCAGCTCAAGTAGTCAGGGGCTTCTGTTGCCATAGCGAGCAAGGGAATGTACTGATGAAATAGGTCTTGATTTGACGGTGCGAAGCAACTACAGAATGAACATCAGTCCTCGAATTAATGTGCCATGGAAAACGAAAAGAAAGTGGTGGCGGGGAGCGGTGTGGCCGGGTCGTCGAACGCCCTAGTGGCGGGTCGCAGCACGGACTATCGTCCGAAGGCTGGAGAGGTTGTGTTTGGTTTTGTTGGCCCAACCGGGGTCGACCTGACGAAAGTGTGCAATGCATTGAAGTCAGAGCTGAAAAAATGCGCCTCTTATAATTCTCACACTGTTCCATTGAGTAATTTGATTCCAGAATACGTTCAAGGCGCGCCATTGGCACCAGTGAATGATTACGAGCGCATTAAAACATTAATGCAGATGGGAACGGATCTCAGGGAAAGGACTGAACAAGCGAATATCGTAGGAAGATTGGGGTTAGCCGAGATCAGGTCGATTCGTGCTGGACTAACCGGCGACCCCATGACTCCGGCAACGCGCGTTGCATACATAGTGCGTTCATTCAAACGACCGGAGGAAGTTAAGCTATTTCGAGAGGTTTATGGAGATGCCTTCATATTGATTTCAGTTTATTCACCCCGCGCGGCTCGAGTTCAGCATATGAAGCGAAAATTTTCCTCTGCAGCTGAGACCAGAGATATGGCCGAGCAGTGTGCGGTCGAGCTTATAAATCGCGATTACGCTGAAACTGGCAGAAAGGACTTTGGGCAAAATGTTGGCGAAACATTTCCGCTGGCTGATTATTTTCTCACAAGTGGGTCTTTGCAAGAGGTCGGCAAGAACATTGGCCGTTTGGTAAGTTTAGTATTTGGTGACCCCTACATATCGCCGACCCGGGATGAGCAGGCAATGTTTTTTGCGCAAGCATCCGCTCTTCGCTCGCTTGATTTGTCACGGCAAGTTGGAGCAGCGATTATTTCTGAAGAAGGTGATTTACTATCGACAGGCTGTAACGAGGTTCCGAAGTTTGGTGGAGGCTTGTATTGGGCGGATGATGACGGATGCCAACGGGACGTGGAGTTAGGGTTTGATTCAAACGTATCCATCAAACGCGAGATGGTAGAGGACGCATTTGCGCACCTGAGAGCGGCTAACTGTCTTTCGGATGATGCAATGGCAAGAACGGATTCTGAGTTGGCTGACATAAGTTTGTTTCGGGATGGTGCATTTATAAGAGACTCGAAATTATTCGATATTATTGAATTCGGTCGAGCCGTTCACGCAGAAATGGCAGCAATTACACAGGCGGCGAAAAATGGCGTGAAATTATCTGGATCACGATTATTTTGCACAACCTTTCCATGTCACATCTGTGCACGCCACATATTATCGAGCGGGATATCGGAAGTTGTATTTATTGAGCCATACGAAAAAAGCAGAGCACGTGATCTCTACGGAGATTCTATCTCTGTGGAGGCTCACGAAACACCAAAAAATAAAGCAGAATTTCGCGCGTTTTCGGGTGTTGCCCCCCGGCGATATATGGAGTTATTTCAAATGGCCTCGAAGCGAAAAACGAAAGATGGCCTAGTTTTTACTTATGATGAAATGGCAAATAATCCTCGATTTAGCCAAATACCTTTGACTTATTTATTTTTGGAGGTTATAATGCTCAGCGATGCCGCTCCCCCGGCAGGGGTCGCAGGAGATGAAAATGGAAACTGATAAGGTTGCTAGATTTTTGGCGCAATTTGCAGATTCTAAAACCCGAATTGCTGATTGGCCTCAGTGGATGCGTGATGCCGCCAAGGTGTCGGCAGTATCATTTCCAGAGGTTAGGCCCACTGAAAAATTGGATGGCGTCGAAAAAGACAAGAGTGCAAGCGAGTAAAATATCCAAGTCACCGGATTTTGTTAATTTATTATTGCCACTGAGATTTTCTATATTTTCTACCGGAGTTGGCAATTATGGTGACGGCTTTGGTCGACGGTTTTCACTAAGCAAGGAATCTCACTTCCGGTATCCCTATGCTGACGTTTCGACCGTAGGCTGATCCAACGTGATCGTGTCAACGATGGCCTGGAATTCGACAAGCAAATCAGCCTGTTGTGCTTGCAGGTACTGGTTCACCGATACGTTTTCGAGCAGTCTCGCGAGATAACCCTTCGCGAGCACAAGATTAAGTACATCCTGCCCGTAAGTCTGCTCCACCAACTTGTATTGCCCTTGGAGATTATTCATCTCCCGCTCCATCTTCGCCATCTGCTCGGGGCTCACGCCGGCAAGCTTCTTCGGTTTCTTTCCTTCGACCAGCCGAGAAGCCGGTGTCGCAACGAGCAACGCTTCTGCATACGACACGGACAGGTTGTTCGCTGCCACCATCAGCTCGACGCACTCGACCTGGCGTGTCGGTTTCATCTTGCGTAGCGCTCGCGCGAGCTCCGGCGAAAACTGCCGATCCTTCAGGAGCTCAGTCGCTTCAGCGCAAATCCCATCCAGCAATGCCATCCTCTTGATGATCTGCGACACATCTACCGACAGCGCCTTCGCTAGTCGCTCCGGGGACACACCCCGTTCGACGGCCCGACGAATCATGAAGTGCTCCTGGATGGTCGATAGTCGATTGACGCGGTTGTTGTAGGTGTAGCTCTCATCGTCTGTGGCAACGAGGCACGACACGGTGTTGAACTGGAGCTCCTGCAACGCGATCAATCGGAGATGCCCATCGAGCAGGACATGGTTGCCCGATGTCTGGTCAATCGGCGTCACCGAAAGCGGCTCGATCAGGCCCACCTCTTCGATGGAGCTTATGATCTGCTTGAACTTTCGTGAGTTCATCATGCCGGCAGGCGTGCGTCGCGATGGCAGGATGCTCGTGATCGGAACGGAGAGTGGTTCCGGAATGAACCCAAGTGCTACGCCGGTCATGCTGGACTCCCGCTCGGCCATACACGTTCCGCCAGATACTTCGGCAAAGTCGCCAGTTCCTCAGCACGCAGCAGATTGACGAAATTCTCATCGGCAAATAGCTGCCTGAGGGCACCGACAATGAAGAGCAACCGCTGCTGCGTAAACTCTGCCTTCCGCACCATCGTTTTCTGCCGCTCAACTTCATGCTGATACGTTCGGACGAGGCTCGATGTGGTCACGTCCATAACCTTGCGCGTCATGTTTCGATTCGCCGTGCGGCCGAGCGCCTTCCTCCGCTCGATGACGCGCCGAGCGTCCATCAACTGGCGCCCGCGCAATCTCCCCGATTCATATGCCTCCTGCAGTGCCGCCTGGATCGCCTCATCGTCGTCGCCGGCACCGACGATCGAAAGCGCTGCGTTCAGCGGAATTCGGCCTTTCTCCACTGCGATGACGAGGCGCTCTTCACCCTGATGCAGCAGCGTCAGGATCCCCTGCACGTAGTGCTGCGTGAGCCCCGTCTTCTCGGCGATCGCCTTCGGTGCATAGCCGCGCTCCTGCAGTTCGCGTATGCCTGCGAGCAACTCGAGCGGTCGGCACTGCCGTCTCGCGATGTTCTCCGTCAGGCTCATGATGAATGCATCTTCGTCGCTCACGCTCACCACCAGCGCTGGTATCGTCGTTTCGCCGAGCGATCGGAACGCCTTCAGTCGTCCCTCCCCACACACGAGGAGATACTTCTCCACGCCGCTTGCCGTCGCCCGTGGTGTGACCAGAATCGGTTTCTTCAGGCCGATTGTCTTGATGTTGCTGACGATTTCCTCGAAGACGCGGCCATTGCGCTCGCGAGGATTGATCACTTCGATTTGGCTGATGGGGATCATCCGAACCTCACCAGGCTGCTCACGCTGAGTCATGCTTTTCTCCTCAGCCGAGCACGCTGTGCCATACCGTATAAGTAGTCCAGCGTGTCAAAGCGATAGCTCTCGAACTCGATCGGATTCCAGTCCGCGAGATTGATACGGGGTTGCCAAAAATCGATGTGCGGCAGCAGGTAGTAGTCGAGCGCCGTCGAATTGCTCTGGTCCAACCTGACCGCCACGGTGATATCCGGCAGCAGGCTCGTGTCGAATCGCACCTTCCAGTGGTTACGGCCGCTGCCGCGCACTTGGCACCGCGACAGCACGATACAAGCGGTGAACTCTCGATTCACGGTCAGCAGATCCGTCGCCGGATCACGCGACACGGATCCGCCGAGATCCGCGATCTTCTTTTCGGTCTCGGCAACGATCTCTGGGTGCAGTTGCCGGATGAAGCGGTTCGTCTCGATATAACGATAGTCACGGCCTGGCGTGAAGCCAACCGTCTGGTACGCACGAATCAAACTGCCGAAGCGATACACATAAACCGAGGTGGACGGCATGCCTTCCGTTTCGTCGATCACGACGCCCGATAGAAAACCTCGGCTTCGATACAGGTTTCGCAGACGCTCGATAAGCTCCTCACTCGAGTAGCGCCGGGCGCGCGCCCGCATGATGCCCTGCGCGGTATAGAACGTTTCGCTCGGCACGATGGATTCGAACGCACCCTCCTTGCGGATCCACATCTCCGACGGATTCGTGACTCGCGATTTCTTCAGCTTGAACGACACACGGTTGTAGACGTTGTTGCCGATGTACTTCTCGTTGGTCAGCACCTCCCGAATGGTTGCCCGAGTCCAGGGTCGCCCCAGATCGGTCTGAACGTTCATGCCGTTCAAGCGAGCCGCGATCTCGTGCTCATTGAGTGACTCGTCGATGAACCAGCTGTAGATGAGGTTGACGATTCGAACCTCGCTGTCCGGGCCGGGCATCAGAATGACGCGGTCCGTCTGCAGGCACTTGTGCTGACCGCGTTGCAACTCCCCCTTCATGAGGCCATGCTCGTCCACCAGGATCCGGCGCAACGCATAGCCTGCCGGCCCGCCTTGCCGGAAACCGAGCTCGATCAACCGACACTGGCCAGCGAAGACCTTCGCTGACAACTCGCGGCTGTACTCACCGGCCATCGCGCGCTTCACACCTTTGACGATCGTCGAAACTGGCGAGCCGTCGTTCTCGAACTGTTCGGCGCAATAGGCGACCTGGATGCCAGCGCGCCGGCAGATGTACTCGTAATAAGCACTTTCGTCTGCATCCTGGAATCGTCCCCAACGGCTCACGTCGTAGACGAGGATCACCTGGAAATCGGCCATGCCGGTTTCCACGTCTCGGATCAGCTGCTGCAGCGCTTGGCGCCCATCGATTCGCAAACCACTTTTGCCCTCGTCAGCGTAGGTCCGCACGATCTCAAGATCGCGCCGAGCAGCGTAGTCGCGAATGCGATCACGCTGATTCTCCGTCGAGTATTGCTGGTGCTCCGTCGACATCCGAACGTATTCAGCAGCCCGCATCCTGCCAACCTGCTCATCAACGGATTCGCATGTGCAATCGAGGTCCACGATCCAGCTCCCACCGGCAACCGCTCCTCGCTGCGCCATCCCCGACATCAACTAGGGGACTTGTATCGGCGAACGCGTCGCGCCTTGCAATGACGTCGAATGCGAGCGAGTACACAGCCAAGGTAGCAGGCCATAGCCCCTTGTCGAACACGTCATCTCTTTGCAATCACGCCGGAACAGGCCTGGGCTCAGACAGCACGGCGATGTGCACCGTCCACGCGTTCATCTTTGCAACGCCGGCCTCAACCGCGTTGCGCAGGATGTAGAACCCAGATGCCAGCGGGCGACAGGCCGGCCACACGTCCATGTTTGCAACAGCACTAGCAGTGTGCCGCGCATTTCGTCGTCGCTGCATCGAGCAATTGCGATCGCGATAGGCCGGGTGCGTCTCGCGGTAGTGCCGCCAGTAGTTAGGATGTCGGGCCCGCCAGTTGGCCTGAGCGCGGATCTGATTCTCGCGATAGTCGGGATCGACTCGCAGGCGTTCGTGCTGCCATGCGCGCCGGCGAGCACGCTGGCACGCCTTGGCCGAGCAGAAGCGTTGATGCGGGATATGTAAGAACGGAGTGAAGGGTGCGCCGCAGGCGGCACAGATCCGATCCGATTTCATGGCCGTACTCCACAGAGGAATCGCAGTGGGGCCGGCCGTACAGGGGTCAGGGTCAGTCGAAATCAGCTCACAGGACGCGGCGACCCACCCTCGGGAATTTTCACCTTTTGCGACAATCCTGCCGCTTTTTTTCACGAATAGTGACACATGGTTTGGATGGCCGTGTCAGAGTTAGTGAAAAACTTCCATAAAATCAATGGCGTACTTTTCACCATCTACGACAACCTACAAATACTGCCTGTAGATACGTGTGGTCAACTCACCAACTTGCGACGCATGGCGCAACTCGAACGGTATGGATTATCGAAATCGACTATGCGGGATTCCGGCCCTCTCATAGAAGTTGATGTCGGCCTCGAAGAGATCTCTCAGCGATTTGCTGCGGACTCAGTTTTGGCGCACGGCAACGCTCCGGATCCCGTGAATGAAGAGTTTGAGGAAAAACTCCGAAATCGTATGAAATCGTATGTTGATACCCCAGATGGATGGTTCATTCGGTATGACAATGACTGGGATATCGTGCACGCCTATCGGAAGAAGGCCGAGAGTTACGGCAGAAGATTTCCCGAACGCGAAGCATTGCCAGATAACGTCATAATAGGCGGCAGAACATTTAAGGAGTGGAGAGATTCAAGTAACGAAGCGCTCGGAAGAGTTCTCTGCCACATTGATTTTTCCTACGAGCTTCGGATAAAGCAACCGGAAATTTTGCTCGCAAATGTCACAACTATCTTCGCACGAAAGGAAGACGTCGAAGCGGTTCTTGAAGAGGCTGGGATATCTCGAGACCTTGTTCCATCGACGATGCGCGCACTGACACTGTCGAGCGACACGCTCGACGAATGGGATTGGGAAGGAAATTTTGAAATTCCTTGCCCATACTATGTTGAGTTGGGGCAAGACTTCGTGCTCCTCCCCTGCTTTGGGGCATTATCGAACCCGTATGTGTCATTCTTTCGGCATTTGAAAACAATTTACAAGAATGACTGGGACCAAGCCGTTGACGAAAAAGAGAAGGTCTTTCGTCGGGACTTATCCAGCGCATTCGGCGCGCCCAGGTTTCACGTTCCCACTCATGGTTTTAGCATCCGTCGAGCGGATGGCTCCGAATTGACGGACGTAGACGCGGTAATCGTTGACACTGAGTCCGGAGCGATGGCGTTCGTACAACTTAAATGGAACGACGTGTTTGGGCATTCATTACGCGAATGGCAAAGCCGGCGAAACAACGTCGTCAAGAAGGCTAACGAATGGGTGAATAAGCTTGTGTCGTGGATCGACGGGCGCAGCGCAGTTGAAGTTGCAAAGCAACTCGGCATAAAGGACGTCACTGCTCCCGCCGCCCCACTGATGTATGTGATAACTCGCTACACAGCAAGATTTAGCGGCGAGTCTGACCGCGATAGTCGTGCGGCTTGGTTGAGTTGGTTTGAGTTACTACATGTCTTGGATGATCTTGACTACACAGAACCACTGGCAGATTTGGCCCACGCAGTGGAGCGTCATGTCCGGCGCTTTGTGTTCGACCGCCCACGTATCATGACTTTTAGTTTCCCGGACTTGACGGTCGAATTGAAAATGTGTCGCAAGGAGGAACCCTGACGGCGTTCGTCGCGTCAGCCTCCATAAAATCCGGAGCGGTTCATATCGTCCATCGAGCCGAACCATTGCCTCGCAGGACTCGTCGGGCATCGATACCTAGACCTACGCCGCAATTTTCCGCAATAAAAACTCAAGAAGCTATACCGATTGGCCATCCCTCTAATTTTCCATATTTCGAGATGCCCAGTTAGGTAGACTCAAATGGCATCACCGCAAAAAGCGCGGGCCGCATGGGCTGCCACCCATACGACCCGCTGACCACCACCAACTCACCGTAGGAGTCGGAAATGGCTAACGCCAATCATAAGTCACGCCCCGTCGTAACGGAACGCTTCGTCAAGATTCAAGAATCAGCACGTCATCACTCCTTGTCTAGAGTCCTCCGTGCCATCAGAGCACACCGGAAACTGAACACGACGTATTACCCGTGGATCAAATTGGCTGGAGTATGGCTTGAGGATGCGGGATTCGAGGCGGGAGAACGCGTCCGGATTACTGTCGAGCACCAGCGACTCATCATCACGCCGATGTGATCGGCGCATTGCCCATGGTGGGCGCCGCAAGTCACCATCGCTCAGGTAGCTCAGTACCCGAGACTCGATACCGTTAGTAACTGTGACAAGCGACGATTGCGATACAAGCGCAGCGGGCCAGACACTCAAGTCCGCTGCCGTTTAGCCTGTAGGCACGAGCTGCAACCCATACCAGGCGCACCGCACATTTCCGCCGCGCCAATGCAAAAACCCCCGCCTTTCGGGCGGGGGTTCTTGGCTTAGGGAGCCTGACGATTACCTACTTTCACACGGGAATCCGCACTATCATCGGCGTAGAGTCGTTTCACGGTCCTGTTCGGGATGGGAAGGGGTGGGACCGACTCGCTATGGTCATCAGGCAAAGAGGGTTGTTGCGCTGCTTCGCAGCACAACCAATCTTGGAAGAAGCAGTAATTTTTGAGTTGTGTGTATCACACACGAGAATCCAACTCGTCGCTTCGGATCCTGCAGCCAGTGCTGTCGCAC